>NZ_CP036250.1:1800000-2100000 GCF_004300825.1 Egicoccus halophilus | reverse complement strand
CCGCCCGCTCGTCGGCGGAGCGTTCCCGCTGCGTCTGCGCCTCGGCGGGGCTCCACAGACCCAGCAACAGGGCCGACACGACCAGCAACAACAGCGTCGGGCGGCCGACGGATGCGGTCGTCATCTCGGTCCTCGTCCTCGCGACACGGGCACGTGGGCACGGATCGGCCGGCTACGGGTCGACTCAAGCGGCCGGCGGTCCGGCACGGGTCACCGACCGCTGCCGCGCATCGAGCCCTCGAGCGGGTCGCGCTCCACCTCGTGCAGCACGCAGACCAGCTCCCGCTGGCCGGACGCGTACGCCGTGGCGTTGGGCACCAGGACCAGGTAGTCGAGCGCGCTGGTCTCCCAGTCCCGGCCGACGTAGGGCGCGAACGCGTCGTAGCAGCGGGTGTCGACCTCGTCGGGGTCGACACCGGCCGCGTCGTCCTGCGGCTCGAGCGGCTCGCGCAGATACACCTCGAGGTCGTGCGGGCGTTCGCAGTCGACCTGCTCGGCGGCGCCCCACCGCTGCGGCCAGGCCGGGTCGTCGGCCTCGTCGGGCAGCCCCGGTGCACAGTCGCCCACCGCGAGTTCGAAGGCGGTCACCGGCGCGTCCGGACCGACCTCGACGATCCAGGCCGGCCCCGGCAGGAACCCGAGCAACGTGACGGCCAGGTTCGCCACCATGTGGGCGACGACCGCGACGGTCAGGGTGCCGGTCCGGATCGTCGCGACGGCGAACAGGATTCCGGCGGCGAACGTCGACAGCAGCAGCAGGAGGGTCGGCGGCGACAGATCGGAGGGGTGGACCGCGGCGAACGCCAGTGACGACAGCAGCACCGCCCAGATCACGCCCCAGCGGCGGCGCAGGCCCCGCAGCAGCACGCCGCGGAACAACAACTCCTCGACGATGGGCCCGGTCACCACCACCGCGAGCGTGGTGACCAGCGGTGCGAACGTCATCGCGTCCTCCAGCCAGGCCTGGCTGCTGCCCAGCGTCGCCGGCCAGAGACCGCCGACGACGGTGGCCAGGGCCTGGTCGACGAACCACAGCAGCGCCCCCAGCCCGACCCCCAGGCCGACGTGCCGCCACGTGGGGCGGGCACCCCAGACGATCGCCACGGCCTCGCGCAGACGACGGTTCGTGGCCAGGCGGACCGCCCCGAGCGCGGTGGCGAGCCCGCCCAGTGCCCACCACAGGTCGCCGACGAGCTCGCCGATCCGGTAACCACCCTCGGCCAGGACCAGCTCGAGCACCAGGGCGAGCACGACGGCGACGAGCGCACGTCGGGCGCCGAACGACACCGGCGGCAGGTCCCAGGACGCCGACGACGACGCCGAGGCGGCGGGCAGGGTGGCCGCGTCGCCGGCGGCACCGGCCACCGCGCTGCGGGCACGGCGGAGGAAGTCGTCGGCGACGGCGGCGTCGGGGAAGGCGGCGCGCGGTACCGGGACGACGGCCAGCGGCCCGGTCAGGACCAGGATCGTCGCTCCGGTGTCGACGACGTCGTGCACCCCGCCCCAGGCCAGCCGGGAGCTCGCCGCGGGGGTGACGACCGCGAGCGCATCCCGCTCGAGTCGCACGACGCGTGGCCCGAGCGCGCCGGGGGTCGCACGCAGCGCCCGGCGGGTGGCCGCCTGCGCGTTCGCGATCGCCGACCACCAGCCGACGACCGCACCGACGGCCGCGAGGGCGAGACTCCACGGGCCGGGCGGTACCACGAGGTGGACGCCGAGCACGGTCAGCAGCGAGGTCAGCGCCGACACGCCGGCCAGCTGCCAGCGCGTCTCGGGCAGCCGACGCCGCACGTACGCGACGGCACGCAGACAGGTGGCCTCGTCGAGGTCGAACGCGACGTCGACGGCCAGGGGTTCGGCTGGCGGCATGAGGGACACGAACGGACCGATCGCGCACACGCGGGCGCACGCCCGTCTGCACCAGCATCGGACGCCGTCGCCCCGGCACGAGCACCGTGGGCGGCGACCGCCCACGACCCGGGATCCGTCAGGTGGGCAGCAGGTCGCGCAGGAACTTGCCGGTGTAGCTGGCCGGGGTCGCCGCGACGTCCTCGGGCGTGCCCGTGACCACGATCGAACCACCGCCCACGCCACCCTCGGGCCCGAGGTCGATCAGGTGGTCGGCGGTCTTGATCACGTCGAGGTTGTGCTCGATCACGATCACCGTGTTGCCCTTGTCGACCAGCCGGTGCAGCACGTCGAGCAGCCGTCGGATGTCCTCGAAGTGCAGGCCGGTGGTCGGCTCGTCGAGGATGTAGACGGTCTGGCCGTTGTAGCGCTTGCGCAGTTCGGTGGCGAGCTTGACCCGCTGGGCCTCACCGCCCGAGAGCGTCGTCGCGGGTTGCCCGAGACGGACGTAACCGAGCCCGACGTCGTGCAGGGTCTGCATGTACCCGGCGATCGAGGGGATGTTGGCGAAGAACTCCAACGCCTCGTCGACCGACAGCGCGAGCACCTCGGCGATGGTCTTGCCCTTGTAGTGGACCTCGAGCGTCTCGCGGTTGTAGCGCCGTCCCTTGCACACCTCGCACGGCACGTAGACGTCGGGCAGGAAGTGCATCTCGATCTTCAGCGTGCCGTCGCCGCGGCAGGCCTCGCAGCGCCCGCCCTTGACGTTGAACGAGAACCGGCCGGGCTGGTAGCCGCGGACCTTGGCCTCCTGGGTGGTGGCGAACAGTTGGCGCACCTTGTCGAACACGCCCGTGTAGGTCGCCGGGTTCGACCGCGGGGTGCGCCCGATCGGTGACTGGTCGACGACCACGGCCTTCTCGACCTGCTCGAGCCCGGTCGTGCGCACGTGCTTGCCCGGCAGGGCCCGCGAGCCGTACACGTGTCGCATCAGCACGCGGGAGAGGATCTCGTTGACCAGCGTCGACTTGCCCGAGCCCGAGACCCCGGTGACACACGTGAAGGCACCCAACGGGAAGTCGACCGTGACGTCACGCAGGTTGTGCTCGGTCGCCCCCTCGATGGTCAGCATGTGGCCGTTGCCGGAGCGACGCTCCGCGGGCACCCCGATGCGTCGCTCCCCGGACAGGTAGGCCCCCGTGAGCGACTTGCGGGTGAGCCGCTTGAGCCCCTCGACCGAGCCGGAGTGGACGATCTCGCCCCCGTGCTCGCCCGCCCCCGGACCGATGTCGACGACGTGGTCGGCGGCCTCGATCGTCGCCTCGTCGTGCTCGACCACGATCAGCGTGTTGCCGAGGTCACGCAACCGCACCAGCGTCTCGATGAGACGTTCGTTGTCGCGCTGGTGCAGCCCGATGGAGGGCTCGTCGAGCACGTAGAGCACCCCGACCAGCCCTGCACCGATCTGCGTCGCCAGGCGGATGCGCTGGGCCTCGCCCCCCGACAGCGAGCCGGCGGCCCGGTCCAGGGTGAGGTACTCGAGCCCGACGTCGAGCAGGAACTGCAGGCGGGCGCGGATCTCCTTGATGACCCGGGCGCCGATCAGCTGCTCGCGCTCGGTCAGCTCGAGGCCCGCGACGAAGGCGTCGGCCTCGGCCACGGAGGCCGCCGTCAGGCCGGCGATGGAGCGGCCGCCGACCGTGACCCCGAGCACCAGGGGCTTGAGGCGCCTGCCGTCACAGGCCGGGCACGGCACCTCGCGCATGTACTGCTCGACCTGCTGGCGCACGTGGTCCGACTCGGTCTCGGCGTGCCGCCGCAGCAGCGAGGGGATCACGCCCTCGACCTGGGCCTTGTAGGAACGTCGCCGGCCGTAGCGGTTGGTGTAGGACACCTGCACCCGACCGTCGACGCCGTGCAGCACCGCGTCGCGGACCTCGGCGGACAGGTCCTTCCACGGCGTGGCGGGCTCGCCACCGGCATGGCGGACCGTGGCGCGCAGCAACTGCTGGTAGTAGTTCCACTGCGCCCCGGTCCCCCACGGCAGCACGACGCCGTCCTCGACCGACAGCGACGGATCGCCCAGGACCAGTTCCGGGTCGACCGTGAGCTGCGTGCCCAGGCCCGAGCAGGTCTCGCAGGCACCGTAGGGCGAGTTGAACGAGAAGTTGCGAGGGGCGAGCTGCTCGAAGCTCAGACCGCAGTGCGCGCAGGCGAGGTGTTCGGAGAACACCAGCTCCTCCGCCTGCGGCTCGGGCAGGCCCTGCTCACGCGCCTCGGCCACGGCCTCGCGGGTGGGCAGCACCTCGATCATCGCGATGCCGTCGGCCAACTGCAGCGCCGTCTCGATGGAGTCGGCCAGCCGTCGGCGCATGTCCGACTTCTGCACCAGCCGGTCGACGACCACCTCGATCGAGTGCTTCTTGTTCTTCTCGAGTCGGGGCACCTCGTCGATCGGGTGCACCTCGCCGTCGACACGCACCCGGGCGTAGCCCTCGGTCGACAGCTGCTGGAACAGCGCGCCGTACTCGCCCTTGCGTCCCCGCACCACGGGTGCCAGGACCTGGAAGCGGGTGCCGGCCGGGAGCTCGTGGACCTGGTCGACGATCTGCTCGGCCGTCTGCCGCGCGATGGGCCGCCCGCAGTTGGGGCAGTGGGGCAGCCCGATGCGGGCGTAGAGCAGCCGCAGGTAGTCGTAGATCTCCGTGATGGTGCCGACCGTCGAGCGCGGGTTGCGCGAGGTCGACTTCTGGTCGATGGAGATCGCCGGGGACAGGCCCTCGATGAAGTCGACGTCGGGCTTGTCCATCTGCCCGAGGAACTGTCGCGCGTATGCCGACAGCGACTCCACGTAGCGCCGCTGTCCCTCGGCGTAGATGGTGTCGAACGCGAGGCTCGACTTGCCCGAGCCGGACAGTCCGGTGAACACCACCAGCGCGTCGCGCGGGATGTCGAGGTCGACGTCCTTGAGGTTGTGCTCGCGGGCACCGCGCACGACGATGCGGTCGTGCGCGTCACGACGACGAGTGGCCACGGGCGATCCCCCTGCGGCGAGGAGCGGGCACGGCAACGACCGGCACCGGAACGGGCGACGAGGTGGGCGACGGCGGGCGGCGCCACGGGGCCCGAACGGCGGCGGGCCGACGGCGAGGGTACTGACCCTGACCCTACCGCGAGGAGCCGCCCGAGTCGAACACCTGTTCGGCGTGGGGCGCTGCTGACGTGGGGAGGCTCGTGCCCTCGTCCTGCGACGTCGTCGCGCGTGTCGGCCGACCGGGTGCCGGCACCGCGGCGCCCGGCACCCCCCGACGACGGTCCGGGCGCCTCGCGCGTCCGTGATCCCTAGGCTGACCCGACGAACCCGCCGACCCGTCGGAGACCTTCCGTGCGCATCGCCGTCTTCAGTGCCCGGGCCTACGACCGCCGCTTCCTCGACGAGGCCAACGAGCGCCACGGCCACGAGCTGCATTACCTCGAGGCCCGCCTGGACGCGAACACCGCCGCGCTGGCCGACGGCTACGAGGGCGTGTGCGTCTTCGTCAACGACACCGTCGACGCGGCGACGATGGAGCAGCTGGCGGCCGGCGGGACCCGGCTGCTGACGCTGCGCTCGGCCGGTTACAACCACGTCGACCTGGCCGCGGCCGAGGCGCACGACATCGCGGTGGCGCGCGTGCCCGCCTACTCGCCCTACGCGGTGGCCGAGCACACC
Source organism: Egicoccus halophilus (assembly GCF_004300825.1). Taxonomy (NCBI): domain Bacteria; kingdom Bacillati; phylum Actinomycetota; class Nitriliruptoria; order Egicoccales; family Egicoccaceae; genus Egicoccus; species Egicoccus halophilus. Next base: position 2,094,440 of record NZ_CP036250.1, on the reverse strand, counting down.
GTGGCCCTGATGCTCGCCGTGCAGCGCAAGATCCACCGGGCGCACAACCGTGTCCGGGACGGCAACTTCGCGCTGGACGGCCTGCTCGGGTTCGACCTTCGCAACAAGCGGATCGGGATCATCGGCACGGGGAAGATCGGCATGATCGTCGCCCGCATCATGCGCGGCTTCGGGTGTTCGATCCGGGCCTACGACCCCTACCCCAACGACGATGTGCGCGACTTCGGCGTGCGCTACGAGGATCTCGACACGTTGCTCGGCGAGTGCGACGTGATCACGCTGCACTGCCCGCTCACGCCCGACACGCACCACATCATCGACGAGGCCGCGCTGCGCAAGACCAAGCCGGGCGTCATGATCGTCAACACCTCCCGTGGCGCGCTGATCGACACCAAGGCGGTCATCGACGCCCTCAAGGACGGCCGCATCGGCCACCTGGCGCTGGACGTCTACGAGGAGGAGGGTGACCTGTTCTTCGAGGACCTGTCCGACACGGTGATCCGCGACGACGTGTTCAGCCGCCTGCTGACCTTCCCGAACGTGCTGATCACCGCCCACCAGGCCTTCTTCACCGAGGAGGCGCTGCGCAACATCGCCGAGTCGACGCTCGGCAACGCCAGCGCGTTCGCCGAGGGCCGTGCCAGCGGCAACGAGGTCCGCATCCAGGCCGTCCGCGGCTGACCCCGACCGACCACGTCGCAACACGCACGAGATCGCAACCCGCACGAGGAGGACGTCCGTGGAGGACTACACCGGACACGTCGAACCCGACGGCGACTGGCAGGACCGCGTCGACGGACACCTGTTCGTGCGCAAGCTCAGCGTCGAGGAGATGGACAACAACTGCTACGTGATCGCCTGCACCCGCACGCAGGAGGCCCTGCTGGTCGACGTCGCCGCGCGGCCCGAGCGGCTGCGGCAGGCGCTCGAGGGGTTCACGCCGCTCGCGGCGGTGCAGACCCACGGCCACTGGGACCACGTGCGGGCCTGGGACGGCATCCGAGACGACGCCGGCATCGAGGTGTGGGGTCACCCGGGCGACGGCGAGCTCTTCCCGCATGCGGTGGACCGGGAGCTCGCCGGCGGCGAGACGCTGACCGTCGGCGACCTCGAGGTGGAGGTCCTGCACCTGCCCGGCCACACCGAGGGCTCGCTGCTGTACCTCGTCCACGGCGAGTCGCGACCCCACCTGTTCAGTGGCGACACGTTGTTCCCCGGTGGGCCCGGCAACACGTTCGGCAACGCCGACAACCACCGGCGGATCCTGGACGGGCTGGAGGAGCTGGTGTTCGGACGCCTGCCCGACGAGACCTGGGTCTACCCGGGCCACGGCGACGACACCACGCTCGGCGCCGAGCGCCCCTCGCTGCAGGAGTGGCGCGAGCGCGGCTGGTGAGGTCCACCGGGCCCGGTGGACCCTGCGGGGCGGTGGCTCTCGGCGGGACCCGCGGGAGTCGTGCGGACGTCGCCGCTGCAGGCTGAAGACGTGTCCGTGGCGTCGTATCCTGGCGATCCGTCACCGAAGGCCGTCAGCGTGCAGCAGTCCCCACCGCGTTCGCGGATCACGCCGCTGGTGCGTGGGTTGCGGGGCCGGTGCCCCAACTGCGGCAGCCGGGGCATCTTCGCCAGTCTCAACGAGCTGCACGAGTCCTGCCCGACCTGCCGGTTCTCGTTCGTGCGCGAGGAGGGCTACTGGGTCGGCGCGATGACGGTGATCTTCGCGCTCGTGCTGATCTTCTTCGGGTTGTGGTTCATCGGTGGCATGCTGCTGACGTGGCCGGACGTGCCGTGGAACCCGCTGCTGTACGGCGGCCTGGTCCTCAACGGGATCGTCCCGTTCCTGCTCTACGGCTGGTCGAAGTCGATCTGGGTCGGGCTCGACCTGACGTTCTTCCCCGCCCGCCTCGAGGAGTTCCGTCCCGCCGAGGACTGAGCGACGTCTACGGTGTGGCCTCGTTCCGGTCCGCGAAGGCCGGAGCTCGACGCCCACGAGGCACCGTCATGTCGTTCGCAGCCACCGTCCGCGACGAGCTCCGTCGCGCCGCTGCCGCGCGGTTCCGCCGGCTCGGTCGCGACGACGACGCCGCGCGGCTGTCCGCCGAGGCCGGGACGGTCGAGGCGGACCCGGCGCGGAGCGCCGACGACGCGCGCCGGCGGTGGAACGTCCGACACGCCGCGCGCGACGCGCCGGCGGCGCCGGCCGCCTTCGTCGTCGACCGGGCCTCCCACCTCCCGACCTCCGGTCGTGCGCTCGACCTCGCGGGAGGCACGGGCCGCCACGCGGTCTGGCTGGCGCGCCGCGGCCTGGACACCATCCTGGTGGACGTCTCCGACGAGGCGTGCCGCCGGGCCAGGCACGCGGCCGCGGCCGCGGGGGTCGCCCTCGAGGTGCACCGAGCCGACCTGTCGGTGGACGGGCCGCCGGACGGACCGTGGGACGTGGTGTTGAGTTCCGACTTCCTCGACCGGGCGGTCTGGGCCGAGGCCGCGGGCCGACTCGCACCGGGCGGCGTTCTGCTCGTCTGCCAGCCGACCGTCACCAACCTCGAACGCCACGACCGGCCGTCGCGACGCTGGCTGCTGGAGGACGGCGAGCTCGGCCGGCTCGCCGCCAGCTGGCCCGACCTCGAGGTCCTCGAGATCTCCGAGGGCTGGCGCTCCCGAGGCCGGCACGAAGCCTGGCTCGTCGCCCGCCGCCACGCGTGTCAGGTGTCGGCGAGCGGCACGGTGTAGGTGAAGGTCGAGCCCTTGCCCGGCTCGCTGTCGACCCAGATGCGCCCGCCCTGCCCCTCGACCAGCGCCTTGGCGGTGTGCAGTCCCAGACCGGTGCCGCGGGCCTGGCGGTCGCGCCGGTCATGCAGGCGCGAGAACGGCAGGAACAGGGCCACCTGCTCGTTGCGGGCGATGCCGATGCCCTCGTCGCGGACGTGGACCAGCTGCCGGTCCGTCTGCTGTTCGATCGCGACGGTGACGACCGTGCCCTCGGCCGAGAACTTCACCGCGTTGGTCAGCAGGTTGGTCAGCACCTGCAGCTGCCGGTCGGCATCGGCGCACACCGGCGCGAGGTCCGACGGCGCCGACAGTTCGATGTGGCGTCCGGTCGCGTCGCGAACCCCCGTGACGGCCTGCTCGACGACGCTGCGCAGGTCCAGCGACCGCAGGACGTAGCTGAACTGACCGGAGTCGATGCGGGCCACCGTCAGGATGTCGCTGGTGAGCCGCTCCACCCGCCGGATGCTCTCCAGCGCAGTGGCCAGGTGCTCCTCGACCGCGTCGGCCGGAAGCGACGCCCAGTTGCTCCGCAGCAGCTCGAGCAGGGCCGCGACGACCGTGGCCGGGCTCTGGATGTCGTGGACGACCATCGAGACGAACTCGTTGCGCAGCCGATCCAGGTCGCGCAACCGCTCGAGTTCGGCTTCCAGCTCCCCCTGCCGCACCTGCAGCCGGTCCCGCTCGGCGCGCTCCGCGTTGGCCTGCTGTTCGAGCAGGGCGACCAGCCGCGCGGACGTGTTCGGACCGCCGTCGTCGTCCAGCGCCTCCGAGGGCAGCACGTGCGAGTGGCAGTCGACGACGGCACGAAACGCCTCGGCGGCGGCCGAGTCGTCGAAGGCGTGGATCGGGTAGGCACAGAACAGCGCGAAGGGATGCTCGTCCGCCAGTCGGTTCCAGGCGTCCTCGAGGGCGATGACGGCCGGGACGTTGCCGCGTTCCCAGAGCAGGGCGACCATCTCGCCGAACACGCGCACCGGGCGACCGCCCTGTCCGGCCCGCGCCATCACGTCGCCGACGCTGCGGCGGAACTCGTCCGGATCCGGCGTTCCGTCGCGGAGGAACGCCTCGATCAGGTCACTGGCGTCGAGCACGACCAGTCGATCGTCCGCGAGCGCGTCGTCGACGTCGACGCCCGCCCGACGCAGCGCCGTGACGAACCGCGTCCGGTGCGCGGGCGTCGCGACGATCACGCCGGCACCGCCCTGTTCCAGTCCGGGCGTCAGGAACGACACGACCGCCCGTTCCAGGTGACCCTCGTCGTCGTAGAAGCCGACGAGGTGGTCCCCCACCGCGTCACCGACCACGGAAGATGCCGGGCCACCACTGCCCGGGACCTGCTCCACGACCCGCACCTCTGTCTGACCGCTGCGACCGACCCGGCACGGTACCGCGTCGCGTGTGCCCGGAGCCTCGGTGTCCCCACCGGCCGCAGGGGGTCAGATCAGGCCGCGGACACCGACCGTGGAGGCCATGACGGCACCGAAGACGAGCACGAGCGCCACGAGCAGCCCGCGACCCGCCGCCTGATGGGCCTCGGCGGCCATCCGCTGCGCACGTCCCCGTCGCACGCCCACGTGCGCGGCGACCAACGCCAGCACGGCCAGCAGCGGGTGCACGTAGCGCAGCAGCGGCGAGGCATGGTCCCAGTAGCCACCCACGCCGTAGATCACCAGCCCGAGCGTGACCTGCACGTCGAGCAGGACGGCGGCGGCCACGTAGGGGCCGGCGGTGAACTCGCGGGCGTCGTGGGCGCGCCCGAAAGCGGCCGTCGCCGAAGCGAGCACGACGAGCGCGATCACGTAGCCCGCGAACTGGTGGATCGTGGTGAGGATGTCCACCGGTGACCTCCTGCTCGGCGCGCGAAGCCTAGCGGTGTCCGCCCCGGGCGCTCCGGGCCCGGTCGATCGGCCGTCAATCCACGGGCGGGCGGGCACCGAATGTCTGCACGATGCAACGATCGCCGTCGGGAAGAGCCGCGTGGACGCCATCGCACACATCGACGCCCCCCTGCGGCACTGGTTGACCAGCAGGCTGCAGGAGGTCGAGGACGGTCTCGCGACCGCCGTGAGCTCTCCCGTGGCCCTGGCGGACCGCACCGGTCATCACCTGCTGGCTGCGGGAGGCAAGCGGTTCCGGCCGCTGGTGACCCTGCTGGTCGGTGCGTCGGTGTCGCCGACCCCTCCGGAGCGGCTCCTCGACGCCGCCATGGCCTGTGAACTGCTGCACCTGTCCACGCTCTACCACGACGACGTGATCGATGCCGCCAGCACCCGGCGTGGCGTTCCCAGCGTGAACGCCACGTGGGGTGAGCGGCTGGCCGTCCTGGCCGGGGACCGGCTCACGGCGCTCGCGTTCGCGTCGGCCGCGGCCGCCGGCAGCGAGACCCCGGGCGTGCTCGCCGGTACCTATCGTCGCCTGGTCGAGGGCGAGCGGCACGAGACGTTGCTGTTGGGCCGTCTCGACGGCGGCGTCGCCGCCTACCTCGACGTCGTCGACGGCAAGACGGCCTCCCTGCTGGCCGCCGCGGCGCACGTCGGCGCGGCCGTCGCGGACGCCACATCCGTGCGACGACAGGCTGCCGAGGCGTGGGGCCGCACGCTCGGCGTGGCCTTCCAGCTGGCCGACGACCTGCTGGACCTGACCGCGACCGCGGACGACACGGGCAAACCCGTCGGGAACGACCTTCGCCTCGGCGTCTACACCTGGCCGGTGCTCGATGCCGTGGAAGGGCACGCCGGCCGGCACCTGCGTAGGGTGCTGGCCGCGCCACCTCCGCATCCCGCGGACGTGGTCGAGGAGGCCATCGACATCGTGCGGACGTCGGGGGCACTGGAACGTGCGGAGGCGACCGTCGACCGCCTCCTCGCGCGGGCCGACGACCATCTCGCCGTGCTACCCGACGGCGGGGCCCGACACGGGTTGCGCGAGCTGGCGCGCTCCCTCGTCCCGTCCGGCACCGCCTCGGCGGCCGTGCCGTCCGGTGCCGGCGCGTCGGACACCCGGTCGTCCGGGGTGGTCGCGTCAGGGACGGTCCCGGTCCCCGAGGCCGCGACGGTGGCCGTATGAGCCGGCCCTCGAACACGGTCTGGCCGGAGGTCACCGCCGTCATCCGGCAGCACTCGACGACCTTCTGGCTCGGCACCTGTCTGATGAGCGGTGAGCGCCGCCGCGCCACCCGGGCGGTGTACGCGGCCTGCCGTATCGGCGACGACGCGGCGGACCTCAGCGCGCGACCGCAGGAGGCCGTCGCCGCCTGGCAGACACGCGTCGAGCAGGCCTACCTCGGACGACCGGTGGCACCGTGGGAGCGGGCGCTGGCGTGGGCGGTCCGCCGCTATCCGGTGCCGCGGCCGGCCTTCCACGCGCTGGCCGACGGCTTCCGCTCGGACCTCGGTCCCGTGCGGGTTCCGACGCTCGCGGAACTCGACACCTACTGCTACCGCGTCGCCGGAGCGGTCGGGCTCATGGTCGCGCCGATCTGCGGTGCCGCCGGTCCGGAGGCCGAACACGCCGCCGACCAGCTCGGTCGGGCGATGCAGCTCACCAACTGTCTGCGCGACGTCGGCGAGGACCTCGCACGCGACCGGGTGTATCTGCCCGCCGAACTGCTCACCGCCTACGGTGTCACGCTCGACCACCTGAGGAACGACGTGCGCGACACCGGCTACCTGCGACTCATGGAGCATCTCGCTCACGAGGCCGAGCGTCGCTACGAGATCGGCCTGGCCGGTCTCGGCCACCTCACCGCCCACCGCACCGCCGTCGCGTACGCCGCCGTCCAGTACCGCGGCATCCTCGACGAGTTGCGTGCGAGCCGCTGGGACAACCTGCGCCGCCGCGCCTCGGTCCCCGGCGCCCGACGGGCCCGCCTGCTCGGCAGTGCCCGCACCCTGGCGCGTGCCGGGCGGCCCGACGCCTCCGCCACCGGTCGTTCGCCGACCCTGCTCGGGTCGCGCGCCGGAGCCGCGCGGTGACCTACCTGCAGTTCCACCTCGTCTTCCTGCTGCCCCTGCTCGTACTGCTGGCCGTGCCGGTGACCCGTGCACTGCGGCAGCGGCCCTGGCTGGGCGCCGGCCTCGCCACGCTCGTCGTCATCGCCTACGTGTGGACCACTCCCTGGGACAACTACCTCGTCGCCAGCGAGGTGTGGGGGTACGGCGACGGTCGCGTGCTCGGCACCATCTGGTACGTCCCCGTCGAGGAGTACCTGTTCTTCGGGCTGCAGACGCTGTTGACCGGCGGCTGGACGATCCTGCTGATGCAGCGTGCCGAACTGCTGGCGCCGCCCCCGCCGACCGAGCGCGCGAGCCGCGTGACGGTGCTCGCCTGGGGCGTCGGGATCCTGGCCTCGGCAGCACTCGTCGTTCCCGAGCCGACCCGGTACCTCGGGCTCATCCTGGCCTGGATCGGGCCGCCACTGGCCCTGCAGTGGTGGTTCGGCGGCCGCTGGCTCGCCGACCGTCTCCGGCAGCTGTGGCCGGCCTGGGTCGTCCCGACGGTGTACCTGTGGTTCGCCGACGGCTTCGCGATCGCGAACGGCATCTGGTCGATCAGCGAGCGCTTCACCACCGGCATCGCACTCGGGCCCCTGCCACTCGAGGAGGCGCTCTTCTTCCTCGTCACGAACCTGGTGGTCGTGCAGGGGATGCTCCTGTTCGCCTCCGTGCGCACGAAGGTGCTCGAATGGGTGCGATGAACGGGCTGCGGCACGCCGTCACCGGCTTCCTGGCGGTGCGCGTGGCCGTCAACGTCGTCAACTGGCGCACCTTCCCCCGGTTGCGACCGAGCGAGCGGGCGGACCTCTCCCGGGTGTCGGTGCTCGTGCCGGCCCGCGACGAGGCCGCGACCCTGCCGCACACGCTCCCGTTGCTGGCCGCGCAGGGTGCCGGCGAGGTGCTCGTCCTCGACGACGGCTCCGAGGACGGCACGGCCGAGGTCGCCGCCGCCGTCGCCGGGGTGCAGGTGCTGGCCGGGCGCGAGCTGCCTCCGGGTTGGCTCGGCAAGGCGTGGGCGCTGCACCAGCTCGCCGAGGCCGCCAGCGGTGAGTGGCTGGTGTTCACCGACGCGGACGTGCACTGGGAGCCGGGAGCGCTGGCCGGCTTCCTCGACGAGCTCGAGGCACAGGAGTCCCGGGTCGGCTCGATCTTCCCCTCCCAGGACACCCGGACCTGGGGTGAGCGGTTGACGGTGCCCGTGATCGACGAAGTGCTGCTGTCCGGACTGCCCTATCCGCTGCTGCACGCGCAGGTGTCGCCGCTGGCGGTCGCCGCGAACGGCCAGGCCATCGCGATCCATCGCGAGATCTACGACGCCATCGGCGGTTGGGAATCGGTGCGCGGGCGCATCGTCGAGGACGTCGCCTTCGGCCGGCTCGCGCGCCGCCAGGGCAACGAGGTGGCGCTGGCACTCGGCGACGGAACCGTGCACACCCGCATGTACCGCGGCTACCGCGAGGTGATGGCCGGCTTCGGCAAGAACCTGCTGACCGCCCACGCCGGCAGACGGTCGCTCCTGGTCGCGGACATCGCCTGGCACCTGGCCGCCTACACCCTGCCGGCGTTGCTGGCACCGCGGTCGCGGGCGTGGCGCCTGCCACTGGCGCTGGGCGTCGCGCAGCGTGCGCTGGTCGCGGCCACCACCACGCGCCACCCGGCCGAGGCGCTGCTCGCCCCGCTGCTCCCTGTGGCCGGCCTGCCCGTCGCGGCCGGAGCGCTGCGCCGCCGGCAACGCTGGAAGGGACGGGACATCCACGTCGGCGGGACGCTCGACGACACCCCGGTCCTGGATCGACACCCGGACAGCCCGCTCACCCCCTCGGACGGGACCGGACTGCCGTCCCCCGCCGGCCATCCCGTCCACGGCCATCTCGGCCGCTGGGGCACCGAACCGCTCGCGCTGCTCGAGGAGGGCAGCGAGCTCGGCCCGCTGTTCGAGCTGCGGCTGCCACGCAAGGCGGCCGTCGTCGGGACCTCACCGGCCTGGAACCGCTTCGTGCTGCGCGACGGCGAGACGTTCGTCGCCCGTCGGAGCATGGCGGCGCTCATCCCCCACCTCGCCGGCGGAATCATCGTCACCGACGCGCCGGTGCACCGGCCACGGCGGCAGGTGCTCGAGCCCCGCTTCCGCGACGTCGAACGGTTGCGCGCGCGCGTCCGCGGGGCCGTCGAGGCACTCGACCCGCCGACGTCGTTCGACGGGCTGGCGTGGTCGTTGCAGGCCGTGCCGGCGATGCTCAACGCCGCACTGTTCTCCGGCAGCTTCCCCGACGACCTGCTCGCCGCGTACCTGCACCCACTCGAACAGGGCATGCCGGCCGCGCTGGTCCCCCGCCCCGGTCCACGCCGGGCGGTGCGGCGGGAGCTGGCGGCCCAGCTGCGCCGACGCGAGCACGACCCGCAGGCCGACGACCTGGCTGCGGCGCTGGCGACGGTCCCCGGCGCCGTGGAGGAGTTGCGGGTCGGCCTCGCCGCCGGGTTCGACACCTCGGCCCACACGCTGGCGTGGGCGCTGTGGTACCTGGCCGCCCATCCGGCGTGGCAGCCGGCCGAGCGGCGACGCCAGGCCGTCGACGAGGTCCTGCGCCTGCATCCGCCCGGGTTCATCGGCTCCCGCCGCGTCGCCCGCGCCACCGAGTTCGAGGGGGTGCGCCTCCCGGTCGGGACGTTGGTGTTCTACAGCCCGATGCTGACCCACCGCCGTCCCGAGTTGTGGCGTGACCCGGACACGTTCGATCCGCGTCGCTTCGACGCCGGATTCCGGGCCTGGACCTACATCCCCTTCAGTGCCGGGCAACGAACCTGCCTCGGTACCCACCTGGCGCGGCTGATGCTGGACGAGGCGCTCGACGTGGTCCTGCAGCGCCCGCTGCGGGCCGTCGACGGCGACCCCTCCCCGACCGCCGCGGTCACCATCGCCCCCCGTGGTCCCCTGCGACTGCACCGCGATCCCGCCGCCGGCGGACCGCGCTCGAACGAAAGCGACCGACCGTGACTCGTGCACTCGTCCTCGGCGCCGGGATCGGCGGCCTGTCCGCCGCCGCCCGTCTCGCCCACGCCGGCTACCAGGTCCAGGTCCACGAGCGGCTGCCGCGTCCGGGAGGACGCAGCAATCTCATCGAGCGCGGCGGGTTCCGCATCGACACCGGCCCGAGCATCCTGCTCATGCGCGACATCGTCGAGGGCACCTTCGCCGACGTCGGCGCCGACCCGGCCGACTACGTCTCGATCCGCCGTCTCGACCCCGCCTACCGGGTGTTCTTCGCCGACGGCACCCGCATGGACGCCAAGGTCGACCGGGCCGAACTGCGCGCGGAGCTCGAGCACATCGAGCCCGGCGCCGGCGCGCGCTTCGACGACTTCGCCGAGATCGGCGATCAGCTCTACCGCGGTGCGCGGGAGCACTTCGTCGAGCGCAACTTCCGCTCGATGCGGGAGATGTTCGGGGTGTCGAACCTGCCGCAGTTCGTGTCCCTGCGCGTCTACGAACCGATGCACAAGCTCGTCGGCCGCCACTTCCGCGACCCGCGCCTGCGTCAGCTGTTCACGTTCAACGCGATGTACATCGGCATGAACCCGTTCACCGCGCCGGCGATCTACGCGCTGCTGCCCTACAACGACACCGTCGAAGGCGTGCACTTCGCCGACGGCGGCATGTACGGCGTGGTCGAGGGCCTCGTCCGGCTGTGCGAGGACCTCGGCGTGGAGATCGTCTGCGACCATCCCGCCACCGGTGTGCTGCAGCGCGACGGCCGGGCCGCCGGACTGTCGTTCGCCGACGGCGACCTCGAGGCCGACCTCACCCTGGTCAACGCCGACTGGCCCTGGGCGCAGCAGCGGCTGCTCGACCGCGAGCCGCGCCACCCGCTGCCCGGCAAGCGGCTGCGCTACGGCCCCTCGGCGATGAACTTCTACTGGGCCGTGCAGGGCGACGTCGGGAACCTCGAGGCGCACAACATCATGTTCGGCGACGACTACGAGGGCAACTTCCGGGACGTCTTCGCCGGCAAGGTGCACGAGCGCCCGTCCTACTACGTCCACGTGCCGACGCTGGCCGACCCCTCCCTGGCGCCCGACGGGCACCACATCGTCTACGTGCTCGTGCCCCACAGCAACTCGGACGCACCGATCGACTGGGCACACGAGCGCGACCGCGTCCGGGAGTTCGTCCTGCACGACCTCGAGGCCAAGGGCGTCACCCTGCGCGAACGCATCCAGTTCGAGGAGGTGATCGATCCCCCGCGCTGGGCCGAGCAGTTCTCGCTCGCCCGGGGCGCGACCTTCGGGTTGTCGCACTCGGTCTCGCAGGTGGGTTACCTGCGTCCCCACAACAAGGACCCGCACCTGCGCGACCTGTACTACGTGGGATCCTCGACCCACCCCGGCGCCGGCGTGCCGATGGTCATGCTCTCGGCCCGGCTGGTCACCGAGCGCATCGTCGACGAGCACCCGCCGGCGCGACGCGGAGCTCCCGCACGTGCCTGACCCGGGCATCGTCGCACGCAAGCGTCGCCACCTCGAGGTGTGCCTGACCGAGGACGTCGACTTCCGGACCCGCACGACCGGGCTGGAGGACGTCGAGGTGCCCTACGTGGCGCTGCCCGACCTCGACCGGGGACGGATCGACCTGTCGGTGACGCTGCTGGGACGACGGCTGCAGGCCCCGTTCCTGATCGGCGCGATGACCGGCGGCGAGCAGCGGGGTGGACGCATCAACCGCGCACTGGCCGAGGCGGCACGACGCTGCGGCGTCGGGCTGATGCTCGGCTCACAACGGGTCATGCTCGAGCGACCTGAGGCCCGGGCGAGTTTCGAGGTCCGCGACCTCGCTCCCGACGCGCTGCTGGTCGGCAACCTCGGACTGGCCCAGTTCGTGGCCGGGTACGGGCCGGCACAGGCCCGACGAGCCGTGGCGGAGGTCGGCGCCGACGCGTTGGCGATCCACTGCAACCCGCTCCAGGAGGCGGTGCAGGGCGGTGACGTCGACTTCCGTGGTGGGCGCGACCGGATCGCCGAGGTGGTGGACGCCCTCGACGTCCCGGTGGTGGTCAAGGAGGTCGGCCACGGCATCGGCCGGCGTGCGGCGCGGGCCTTGCGCGGCCTGCCGCTCGGCGCGGTGGACGTCGCCGGCGCCGGTGGGACCAGCTGGGCCCGGGTCGAGCAGTTCGTCCGCCACGGGCGGGTCGTCCAGCCCGACGTCGCCGAGCTCGGTGTCCCCACCGCACGCGCGTTGGTCGAGGTCGCCAGCGAACTGCCCGACGTGCCGCGCATCGCCTCGGGTGGGGTGCGCTCGGGTACCGACGCGGCCCGGGCGCTGCTGCTCGGTGCCTCGGCCGTCGCCGTCGCCCGGCCGCTGTTGGCCCCGGCGCTCGAGGGACCCGACGCGGTGGTCGCGTGGATCCGCGCCTTCGTCGACGAGCTGCGCACCGCGCTGTTCGTCGCCGGTGCCGGTGACGTCGCCTCGCTGCGCGCGATGGGGCTCGCCGACCAGCCCCTCGGCGCGCGGGCCGGTCGAGGCGAGTGAGCCGGCACGCCCGCGGCGCGACGGGGCTCAGACGTTCGCGGCTTCCATGCCCGCCAGTTCCCGCTTCAGGTCGGACAGCTCGTCGCGCAACCGCGCCGCGAACTCGAAGCGCAACTCGGCGGCGGCTTCGTGCATCTCCTCCTCGAGGCGCTGGATGAGGGCACGCAGGTCCTCCTGGGGGACCTCGGACACGTCGACGAGCTCCCGCGTGCTGGGTGCCTCGTCGGCGCGGTAGTCCTCGCCCTGCTCCTCCGCCCGGACCGCGGCGATGATGTCGCCGACACGCTTGCGCACCGTCTGCGGGTCGATGCCGTGTTCGGCGTTGTAGGCCAACTGCTTCTCGCGCCGGCGCTCGGTCTCGTCCAACGCGCGCCGCATGGCCTCGGTGACCTGATCGGCGTACATCACGACCTGCCCGTCGACGTTGCGGGCCGCACGTCCGATGGTCTGGACGAGCGAGGTCTCCGAGCGCAGGAAGCCCTCCTTGTCCGCGTCGAGGATCGCGACCAGCGACACCTCGGGCAGGTCCAAACCCTCCCGCAACAGGTTGATGCCGACCAGCACGTCGAACTCCCCGAGCCGCAGACTGCGCAGGATCTCCACCCGTTCGACGGTGTTGATGTCGGAGTGCAGGTAGCGGACCCGCACGCCGTTCTCGAGCAGGTAGTCGGTCAGGTCCTCCGCCATCTTCTTGGTCAACGTGGTGACCAGCACCCGCTGATCGCGCGCCGTGCGCTGGCGGATCTGCTCCATCAGGTCGTCGATCTGGCCGGTGGTCGGCTTGACGACCACCTTCGGGTCGACCAGGCCGGTCGGGCGGATGATCTGCTCGGCGACGGTGTCGGACTCCCGGCGCTCGTAGGCGCCCGGGGTGGCCGAGATGAACAGCCGCTGCCCGATGCGCTCGAGGTACTCGTCGAACGTCAGCGGCCGGTTGTCGAAAGCCGAAGGCAGGCGGAAGCCGTGGTCGACCAGGGCCTCCTTGCGGGAGCGGTCCCCCTCGTACATCCCGCCGATCTGCGGCACCGTGACGTGCGACTCGTCGAGGAACACCACGAAGTCGTCAGGGAAGTAGTCCAGCAGCGTGTACGGCGCCGTGCCGGGGGCGCGGCCGTCGAAGTGCCGCGAGTAGTTCTCGATGCCGTTGCAGAACCCGACCTCGCGGATCATCTCGAGGTCGTAGTTGGTCCGCATGCGCAGGCGCTGCGCCTCGAGGAGCTTGCCCTGCGACTCCAGCTCCGCGAGCCGCCCGTCGCGTTCGGCCTCGATCGATCCCAGCGCCCGCTGCAGCGCCTCGGGCGAGGAGACGTAGTGGGAGGCCGGGAAGATCGCCGCCTGCTCGACCGGCCGGGACACCTCCCCGGTGAGCGGGTCCACCCGCACGATGCGGTCGATCTCGTCGCCGAAGAACTCGACCCGGATCGCGCGCTCGTCGTCGGCGGGGAACACCTCGAGGGTGTCCCCGCGGACCCGGAACGTGCCGCGGACGAGGTTGAGGTCGTTCCGGGCGTACTGCAGGTCCACCAGCTTGCGCATGGAGGCGTCGAGGCCGCTCTCCTCGCCCGAACGCAACCACAGCACATGGTCCTCGTACTCGTGCGGTGAGCCGAGCCCGTAGATGCACGACACGGACGCGACCACGACCACGTCGCGCCGGGAGAGCAGCGCCATCGTCGCCCGGTGGCGGAGCCGGTCGATCTCGTCGTTGATCGACGAGTCCTTCTCGATGTAGGTGTCGCTGGAGGCGATGTAGGCCTCCGGCTGGTAGTAGTCGTAGTAGCTGACGAAGTACTCGACCGCGTTGTCGGGCAGGAAGTCGCGGAACTCGTTCGCCAGCTGGGCCGCCAGGGTCTTGTTCGGTGCCATCACCAGGCACGGCCGCTGCAACTGCTCGAGCACCTTCGCGGCGGTGAACGTCTTGCCGGTCCCGGTCGCGCCGAGCAGGGTCACGGCCCGCTCGCCGGCGGTGAACGCCTCGGCGATCTCCTCGATGGCCCGCGGCTGGTCCCCGGACGGGGAGAACTCGCTGACCACCCGGAAGCGGCCGTCACCGGTCCGGCGTTCCTCGAGGTCTCGGCGGCGGGCGGCGAACGGCGTGGCGGTCTCGGACATGTCGCGAGGGTACCCCGGTGACCCGGACCGTCCCGGGCCGCGTCAGCGTCCCGACGCCGGTCCGTGCGCGGAAACGTCCCCGCCCCCGGTGCCGGCCTCGGCCAGGTCGACGTCGGCCACGTCGGGGTCGGTCAGGTCGACGTCGGCCACGTCGGGGTCGGTCAGGTCGGCGTCGGCCGTGTCGGCGTCGGCCCTGTCGGCGGCCGCGAGCCAGGTCTCGAGCCGATCGCGGAGCGCTGCGGCGACGGCGTCGGACGTTTCGTCCTCCGCCCAGCCGTCGAGTGTCGCGGCCGCCCGGTACGGCGCGCTGGCAGCGTCGGCCGGTCCACGGGTGCCGACCGACAGGTCGGCCGCGCCGGCCAGCAGTTGCGGCCACCGTTCGGCGCCCGGCCAGCGGTGCAACGGGACCGCGGTGCCGACAGCCCCCAGCAGCGCGACGAACTCCTCCTCGACGCCGGCCCGGTCGGCGCGGGGCACCGCCAACAGCGGCACCCCGGCGGCGACCACCGTCGCCACGCCGCTGAGCGACGCGCCCGCCACCGCGGCGTCGGCGCTGGCGAGCCAGGGCGAGACGTCGGGGACCGGACCGAGGTCCTCGACCCCGCCGATGCCGTCCAGGCTGCCCGTCGGCGCGCCGGCGACCACCCAACGCCAGTCCGGGGTGGCTGCCGCTGCGGCCCCGAGCTCCTCCACCGCCGGACCCAGTCCGCGGTGTCCGGCGAGCACGAGCACCGTCCGCGGCCGGTCCCGGACCGCGGCACCGGCGAGTGACCCCGCGAGGCGGGTGGCCGGCAGCCAGCCGGTGAAGGCCACCCGCTCCCGGACCGGTCGGGGAACACGGCGCGGTGCCAACCGGGATGGGTAGGGGGCGAGCAGCCCGTGCGCCAGTTCGTCCACCAACCGCCGCGCGTCGCTACGACGACCGTGCCGGTGGACGGTCGAGACCCGGAACCCCCGGCCGGCGAGCCGCAGCAGCAGCTCGTCACCGCCGTCGACGTGGATCAGGTCGAACCCGTGCTCGCCCGCCCAGGCCACGACCTCCCCGGTCGCGTGTCCGGCGTCCCGCGACCGGGACACGCCGTCGCCGGCGCCCGGGCCGCCGCGGGCCGCCGCGCTCGTCTCCAGCACCGAGACCTGCGAGCGCAGGCAGGGCACGATCGCCGCGGCCCGCGCCCGTGCGCCCGCGGAACCGTCGAGCACCAGTCCGACCCGCGATCGTCGCCTCCGGAACACCGGTCCGACCTTCCCGCCGGACCGGAGTGGCGAACTCCCCACATGCACGAACACCAGCCTCGGGGACGACCCGGCGGCTGGTGTTCTCAACCTCTCGGACGACCCTGGCACCACGCAACGGTCGTGTCAACCGGCGTCACGCCTGGTGGTGAGATGCCGTTCGGTCGGCGCGCGGCGCGGCGCGGCGTGAAGGGAAACGAGGACGCCCACCGCCGGAGCGGCGTCTGCGCCGGGACGGGGGCCGGCACCCGCGGTGGGCGGCTCAGCCGCCGTCACGTCCGCGCGCGGCTGCCTCGTGGCGCACCACGATCGCCCGGGCCACCTCCCGCAGGCGCCGATTGGCGTCCTGCGAGGTCCGCCGGAGCAGTTCGAACGCGGTGTCGGCGTCGCAGCCCTCCCTCGCCATCAGCACGCCCTTGGCCTGTTCGATGACCACCCGGCTGGCGAGCGCCTCCTGCAACTGCTCGGCGAGGCGATGGACCCGGAGGAAGGCACGGGCGTTGGCCAGCGTGCTGGCGGCCGGCGCCGCGATGCGCCGGACGAGCTCCCGGTCGGCGGTCGACAACCCGTCGACGGAGGCGCCGAACACGTTCAGCGCGCCGATGACGACCCCGTTCACGCTCAACGGCACCGCCAGGACGCAACCGAACCCGAGTTGCCGGGCCCGCTCGGCGACCTCGGGCCAACGCTCGTTCGTCCCGAAGTCGGCGACGTAGCGTTCCTCACCCCGCTCCAGGGCCTCGACGCACGGACCCTGCACCAGCTCGTACTGCACGACGTCGACCAACTCGGCGTCCTCGCTGCTGCGCGCCGCGGTCCGGTAACGACCGTGCTCGTCCACCACCGTGACGCTCACGGCGGCCGAGGTCGCGACCGCACGGGCCGTGAGCTCGAGCACCTGGCTCAGCAGGCCCTCGAGCGTGGCCTCCTCCACGAGCAGCCCGGTCAACTCCTCCAGCGTGGCGAGGTAGGCACGATCCACCTCACCGTCCTCGACCGGCGATGCCGCGACACGCAACCCCTCGACCACCAGCAGCCTCGATCCACACGGCGTCCCCGCCGGCACCGTCCGCCGGTGTCGTCGAGCCCCGCAGCCAGCAACGTCCGCGACGAGACGTCGCGCACCCGATCGCGCCGGGACGTCGCGCACCCGATCGCGCCGGGACGAAGATTACCCGCTCACGCGAGGATCAATGGTGCTCGGCGGCGTCCGCCAGCAACTCCTCGTGCAACCGGTCCGTGGCCGCCACCAACTGCTCCACGCCACCGCGGTTGTCGACCACGTGACTGGCGACCCGGTGGCGGTCGGCGTCGGAACACTGCACCGCGATGCGGGCCCGGGCGTCCGCTTCCTCGAGGCCCCGCTGCTCGACGAGGCGACGCACGCGCAGTTCCTCGGGCGCCACCACGACCACCACCGCGTCGAAGCGGCCCTGTTGCCCGGTCTCGATCAGCAACGGGTGGTCGACGACCACCAACGGGGGCACCCCGCCCTCGACCCCTGCGACCAGCGCCGCGATCCGCTCCGCGATACGGGCCGCGATGCGCGGGTGCATCAGCCGGTCGAGGGCGTGTCGGGCCTCGTCGTCGGCGAACACGACCGCGGCGAGCCCCGACCGGTCCAGCCCGCCGTCGTCGCGCAGGATCTGCGGTCCGAAGTGCTCGACGAGGGCGTCCAGGGCCGGCTCGCCCGGCTCGACGATCTCCCGGGCCACGCGGTCGGCGTCGATCACCGGGACGCCCAGCTCGGTCAGGCGTCGGGCGACGGTCGACTTGCCGCTGCCGATCCCGCCGGTCAGTCCCACCAGGTACATCGTCGCCTCGTGTCGGGAACGCCGCACGCCCCGGCCGGAGCCGGGGCGTGCGGAGGGATCATCACCGGTGGCTCACGCCTCGTCGGTCGTCTCGTCGGTGGTCTCGTCGGTGGTCTCGTCGGCGACCTCCTCCGGGAGCTCTGCCTCGGCGAGTGCCATCTCCTCGGGCGTCGGCGCGGCACCGCGGTTGAAGCCGGCCTGCGCGAACGCGGCTGCCAACGTGCCACCCGCGGGAGCGTCGTCCCCACCGGACGAGTACGCCGTGGAGACCGCGGGGCCGGCGTCGTACGGGTCCTGCTCGACCTCGGCCGCATCGGGGGCCTGCGCCTGCTTGAGCGACAGGCTGATGCGGCGACGCACGGTGTCGATGTCGATGACCTTGACCTCGATCTGGTCACCGACGTTGACCACGGCCTCGGGCACCTCGACGTGCCGGTCGGCGAGCTCCGAGATGTGGACCAGGCCCTCGATGCCGTCGGCGACCTTGACGAAGGAACCGAAGGGCACCAGCTTGGTGACCTCGCCCTCGACGACCTCGCCGACCGCGTGCTCGCGGGCGAACTTCTGCCACGGGTCCTCCTGCGTGGCCTTCAGCGACAGCGAGACGCGCTCGCGGTCGAGGTCCACGTCGAGCACCTCGACCTCGACCTCGTCGCCGACCTCCACGACCTCGGACGGGTGGTCGATGTGCTTCCACGACAGCTCGGAGACGTGGACGAGACCGTCGACGCCGCCGAGGTCCACGAACGCACCGAAGTTGACGATGCTGGAGACCACACCGGCGCGGACCTCGCCCTTCTGCAGGGAGGTCAGGAACTCGTTGCGGAACTCGCTCTGCGTCTCCTCGAGGAACTTGCGGCGCGAGAGGACGACGTTGTTGCGGTTCTTGTCGAGCTCGATGATCTTGCACTCGAGCTGCTCACCGACGTAGGGCGCGAGGTCGCGCACGCGGCGCATCTCGACCAACGAGGCGGGCAGGAAGCCACGCAGCCCGATGTCGAGGATGAGGCCACCCTTGACCACCTCGATGACGGTCCCCTGGACCGTGCGGTCCTCGTTGTAGATCCGCTCGATCGTGCCCCAGGCGCGCTCGTACTGGGCGCGCTTCTTGGACAGGACCAGGCGGCCCTCCTCGTCCTCGGAGCGCATGACGAGCGCCTCGACGACGTCACCGACCTGCACGACCTCGTTGGGGTCGACGTCGAGCTTGATCGACAGCTCACGCGAGGGGATCACGCCCTCGGACTTCCAGCCGATGTCGAGCAGGACCTCGTCGGGGTCGACCTTGACGACGACGCCCTCGATGATCTTGCCCTCTTCGACGGCGCCGACGGTGCCCTCGAGCGCGGCTTCGAAGTCCTCGTCGGACAGGTCGTTGTCCACGATGACGTCACCGGTGGACGTCATGGTGTTGCCCGGGTCCTGCATCACGACGAAGGCGTCGGGCGAGGCAGCACCGGGGGTCTGGGAGGCGTCGGGGGTCTGGGGGGCGTCGGACATCGGGGTCGGGTCTCTTCGTCGTCGGTGATGGTGAAGGGGAAGGGGCGCCAGCACGGGGTGCGGACGCCGGCTCCGTCGCGGTGCCGGTCGGCGTCCGACCGGCACACGGGCACGCCGAAGGCGCGCTCGTGCGGCGGATGACCGGTGAGGGTCGCAGTCGGCCGGGCCGGTGTCAATCGCACGCGCCCCTGGCGGCCGGCGTGCCCACCTCGCGGACCCCTGCGGGCGTGGCCGTCACCTAGCGTCACCGTCCTGCGTCGCGGTGCGGCACGACCACGACGAGGAGGACGACGACGGAGGATCCGACGGTGGCGGCCGACGGGGACGTGACGGACGGGGACCTGACGGCGATTCCGGGTGCGCGGGCGGATCCCGGCGTGGTCGTCGGGGCCGACGGCCTCGCCCGCTGCTGGTGGTGCGACGGGGACGCGACCTACCGCGACTACCACGACCGCGAGTGGGGCGTCGAGGTGCACGACGACGTCCGACTGTTCGAGAAGCTGTGCCTCGAGGGGTTCCAGGCCGGTCTGTCGTGGTTGACGATCCTGCGCAAGCGCCCGCGGTTCCGGGAGGTCTTCGCCGGCTTCGACCCGGCCGCCGTCGCGGCTCTCGGCGCCGACGACGTGGACCGGCTCCTGACCGACCCCGGCATCGTGCGCAACCGCGCCAAGGTCGAGGCCACCGTCGCCAACGCCCGCGCCTACCACGACCTGGTGGCACGGGAGGGATCGCTGGACGCCTACGTGTGGCGCTTCGCACCCGTCGCCCCGCCGGTCCCCCGCACGCGTCAGGACGTCCGTGCGAGCTCGCCCGAGTCGGCCGCGATGTCGCGGGACCTCAAACAGCGCGGCTGGCGGTTCGTCGGGCCCACCACGGTCTACGCCTTTCAGCAGGCAATGGGACTGGTGGATGACCATCTGGTCGGGTGCTGGCGCCGCGGTGCCACGAAGCTGTAGGCGCCGGCGAACCGTTCCCGGCGCCTGAGACCGCAACTCCCGACAAAGGACCGACCCCATGTCCGACGACGCGCGCACGCTCGACGAGGTGCTCGAGGGCGAACGCATCGCGATGCTGGTCACGCCCGACCAGCGCGCCCGCCCGATGGCGATCCTCGATCACGAGGGCGTCAGGTTGTGGTTCCTGACCAACCGCGGCGCCGAGTGGGTCGACGAGCTCGCCACCCCCACGCCGATGACCGTGGCCATCAGCGATCCCCAGGACGCCACGTTCGTGTCGCTGACCGGTACCGCGCGCACGAGTTCGGACCGCGCGTTGATCGGCCGGCTCTGGAGCCCGAGCCTCGAGGCCTGGTTCGACGGGCCGGACGACCCCGACGTCGTCGCCCTCGAGGTCGAGGTCATCGAGGGTGAGTACTGGGACGGACCGGGCACGGGCGTCGGGCGAACCCTGCGGGGACTGGCCGGCGCACTCACCGGTGAGGGTCGACGGACGATGGGCGAGCAGGGCGACGTGACCACCTGAGCGCTGGCCGGGTCCTGAGCACTGGCCGGGTCGGCGACGCGCTCCACGTCGCCGACCCTGGCTCGGCGTCGGGACCGGGCCGGGGTACCGTTCCCGCCGCCCGCCTGCGACAAGGACCGACGCCCGTGGTGCTCGACCGTCTCCGCGCCGCCGTCCGCCGCGTCCGACCGGTTCCGGCCTTCACCCTCGAGCGGCAGCCGGACGCCCTGCCGAAGACCGGCCTGTTCGCCGAGCCCGTCCGCGTCTTCTCCCTGCGGGTGCTCGATCCCGAACCGCTCGCCGACGGCCGTCGACGCGTGCAGTTCCTCGTGGAGGTGCGCGACGCCGAGGACCGACGGTGCTCGGACCTGGCCGTCGAGGCCCGGGTGCGCGGCCCCGAGCGCGAGCGCGTCGTGTCCGGCACCACCGACCTTCTGGGACGCATCCGGTTCCGCATGGCCGGCCCCGCCGGCGAGTACGCCATCGCGGTGACCGACGTGGCGGCCGGCGGGCTGGCGTTCGACGCGGCCAGGGACACCACCACGCGCGCCGTCGTCGACTGACCCGGGCCCACGCACCGGAACGTCGTGCGGACTCGTCGCCGGGCCGCGTCGGCGCCGGGGGACGACACCCCAGATCCTCAACGCCGCACGATGCCCGTGACCTCGCCGGCCGCTTCGGTGTGCCACCAGGCACCCGTCGCCTGACGCTCGGCCGGGGTGGTGAACCGGAAGCGTTCCCGGCGCACGCGCACCGCGGTGGGGGCTCGCCCGTCGAACGGGTCGGTGCGCAGCAGGCGCCGCACCACCGGGTCCCCCGACAGCAGACGCTCGAGCAGCCCCGCGAACCAGGCGTGCTGACGGGTCGGGGACGCGGTCATCGCGGCGAACCACAGCAGCCAGTCCAGACGCAGGTGGTAGGGCGCGACCTGTGGGGGACGACGGCGGGGGTCGGTGGGCTTGGCCCGGAACTCGTAGGTCCGCCAGTCGCTGTGCTCGCCCGGGTCGAGGTCGAGGGTTCCCTCGACGACGAGTTCGAAGCGTGTGCGGGTGATGCTGCCGAACGCCCCGTAGGTCCCGACGAGGTGCAGCGGGTTGTAGGAGGCGTTCATGCGCTGCGCGCGGGAGAGCAGGTTGCGCACCGGATGACGGCTGAGCACGACCTGCACGACGAACGCGAGCAGCACCACGACCGCGAACCACGCCGGCACACCGTCCGTCGTCGCCGCCGGGGTCAGGCCGCCCAGGGGCCCGCCGGTGCCCCCGAGCCAGGCGTCGGGCAGAGCGGCGGTCGCCAGCACCATCGTGACGAGGTTCAGCCAGGCGAAGTTGCCACTGACGACCAGCCAACCCTGGGTCGCGAGCACCGCCACCCCGGCGATGCCGGCGAACGGCTGGGGCAGGAACAACAGGAACGGCAGCAGGAGCTGGGTCACGTGGTTGGCGGCCACCTCGACCTTGTGCAGCGGCGCCGGCAGGTGGTGGAACCACCAGCTGAACACGCTGGGCAGCGGCTGGGTCTCGTGGTGGTAGTCGAGGCACGTGAGCTCACGCCAGCACCGATCTCCCCGCCACTTGATGAGTCCGGCCCCGAACTCGACGCGGAACAGCAGCCAGCGCACCAGCAGCAACGCCGGCCACGGCACGGGGCTGTCGTGACCGCCGAGCAGCATCGCGAGGAAGCCGGCCTCGAGGAGGATCGATTCCCAGCCGAACGCGTACCAGACCTGGCCGACGTTGACGAAGGACAGGTACAGCAGGAACAGCAGCGCGAACACGACCACCGTCGCTGGCGTGCCGGCCCGCTGGGGCACGCCGGCGACCACCGCGAGCGACAGGCCCAGCCCGACCCAGGCCAGCACCGCCGCGAAGCGGTCGTCGTAGCGCCAGTGGAACAGGCTCGGGCTGCGACGCCAGGGGACCCGCGCCACGAACGCCGGCACCGGGGTCAGTCCGTCGGCCCCGAGCAGCGGCCGCCACTGCTGGACGACCGTCACGAAGGCGATGGCGTAGACGGCCCCGACGCCACGTTGGAACAGTTCACGGGCGAGCAGGTAGCCGTCGGCGGACATCCACTCCATACCCGCCATCCTCGCCGCCGGGGAGCACCATGGTCCGGGCAGGACACCGACCACCGTCCGTGTCGGCCGACTCGGGAGTCCCGGCGGCGAGTCGTGGCGGCGAGTCGTGGCGGCGAGTCGCGGCGTCGGCGCGTGGTGCTGGCGGGTGGTGCTGGCGGGTGGTGGCGTCCGAACGTCGTCGGACACGGGCGGGCCAGGGGCGGACATTGTCCGAATGGGCACCTTCCGCGCGTGATACCGCCAATGCGGACCCAGCGAGTCCGCGGTCCCTACGCTCGTGGTCGGGAGTCACCGGGAGCCGTTGGGGGTACACGAACGTGAAGTTCACGACACGAGCAGGACTGGCCACGCTGCTGGCTGCGGTCGCCTTCGCCACCGGATGCGCGGGCGGTGGGGACACCTCCGCGGCCGGCGACGCCGATGCGGTCGTCGGTGAGGAAGCCGGTGCCGAACCGGAGGCCGAAGCCGAGTCGTCGACGATGCCGGACGTGGTCGGCATGCCCGCGGACGAGGCCGTCGCCCAACTCGAGGAGTCGGGCTTCGTGGTGACCACCGGCATCGTGCGGACCGCGGAGATGGATCCCGATCTGGTCTACCGCAGCGAGCCGGCGGCCGGGCGCCAGATCCAGGACGGCCAGCGGGTCACGCTGCGGATCGCCGGCGAACCCCGCGACTGACCGCCCGGCGGGCCGCGAACACGAGGTGCCTCGGCGCCGTCGACCCGACGGCAACGATCGAGGGGTGACGGAGCGATGGTGGCACGGGGAAGCGGCCGGACACTCGGCATCGCGGCGGCATGCACGGCGTTCGTCATGGGCGGTGTCGGACTCGCGCACCTCTGGCGCGGCATCGAGGTCGGCGTCCTCATGGGAGACCCGGCCGCGGTCCTCGACGCGCCGTTCTACCTCGGGGCGGTCACGTTGCTGCGCACGACCGTGCTCGCCATGGCGGCCGGTGGGTGCCTGACCGCGGCCTGGGCCCTGCGGGGGCGCCGGGATCGCAACACGGAGTTCGTCGGCGTCCTCGGCCTCGGGATGGCCGTCCTCGTGCTCGACGACAAGTTCCAGGGACACGAGGCGGTGCTCGGCAACATCGCTGGGGTCCCCGAGGCGATCACCTTCACGGCGATGGGGGCGGTCGCGGTCGCCGTCGTCGTGCGCTATGCCGAGGTCGTGCGCGCCCGCCCCGACGCCTGGGCGGCACCGATCGCCATCGCCCTCTTCGCCGCGTCCGCCGTGGTCGACCGCAGCGGTCATCCGTGGCTGAACAACGTGGTGGAGACCACGCTCGAGGTGGCCGGCATCACCGCCCTGGCCGTCTTCGGCGCCCGCGCCGGCCTCGCCCTGTTGCAGCAGGCGCCGGCGCGGAACACCGACACCTGCACCTGCGCGGTCCGCTGACACGCTCAGCCGACGTGGTGGCGCCGGTCACCGGCCCGTGGTGACCTCCGGAAGGCATGCCGCTGCGGTCGGGTCGATCAGGCAGTACTCCTCGCTGCCCTCGTCCGGCCCCTCCGCCTCGTCGGCGCACGCGATCACGAGACCGGTGGTGAGGTCGGTGACACACCCGTCCTCGTCGACCTCCAGTTCCGGCTCGGCCACCCCGGCCGCCGGCCCGGGTGCCGGCGCCGGCGCGTCGACCGGGACGGGCGCCGGCGCATCGGTCGGCTCCTCGGCCGTGGGGCGCTCGGCCGGAGCGGGCGCCGGTGCTGGTGCCGGAAGGACATCGTCCGGCTCCAGCGGACCCGACGACTCCACGCCCGATTCCACGCTGGGGGCGCCGACCGGCGCGGTGTCGTCCTCCACGGACGACACCGCGAACGCCGACACGGTGCCGGTGGTGACCAGCGCGGCGGTCACCGCGGCGAGCAGGGTCTTCTTCGACGGTGTCACCGGTGCAACTCCTCGGTTCGGTACAGGCGGGTGTCGGGACGTCAGCGCAGGGCGCGCTGGAGGAACGTGGCCATCTGCGCGCGAGTCACCGGGTCGTTGGGACCGAAGGTCCCGTCGGCACGGCCCGTGGTGATGCCGGCCTTGCTCACGGCACCGATCGCCCCGGCGTACTGGTGATTGCGGGCGTCGCTGAAGGCGTTCGACGAGTTGGGGAGATCGAGGGCCCTGGCGAGCATGTCGGCCATCTCCCCGCGTGTCACGGCGCGGCTCGGGCAGTAACGGCCCGGAGCACAGGCAGCCGTCACCCCGGCGGTCGAGGTGGCCGCGACCGCGGCGGCATGCGTGCCGCTGACGTCGGTGTACGGCTGCCGGGAGGTGGTCGGGAACGTGAAGGCACGCTGCAGGAAGCTGGCCATCTGCTCCCGGGTCACGTTGGCGCCCGGGCAGTACTGCGTCGAGGTGCACCCGTTGGTGATCCGCTGCTGCGCGACGAACTCCACGCCGGTGTGGTGGGCATGCGTGCGGGGCACGTCGGCGAAGCGGGCCACGGGGGCCGGCGTGGGGGCCGGCGCGGGGACCGGCGCGGGGGCCGGCGCGGGGGCCGGCGCGGGGGCCGGGGCCGGGGTGCTGCTCGTGCCGGCCAGCTGTGCCACGCGGGTCCGGATCGCACCCATCTTCGCGGCGAAGAACCTGCCGGGGCAGGCGGTCGAGCCGACGTCGCGGTGCATCGCCAGCACGTTGATGGTGCGACCGTTGGCGACCGTGGTGCGCGAGGCGGCCGCGTTGATGCCGTGCACGCCGTACTTCCAGGCGACGACGCGGGCGACCGCATCCTGGGCCGCGGAGGGCAGGTCGACGGTGTCGTAGTTGCCCAGCACGGCCACACCGAACGACCCGGTGTTGAACCCGGCGGCGTGGCTGCCGATGACGGCGCGGTCGAGCCCGCCGGCGCGACCCTCGAAGACCTGACCGTACTTGTCGACCACGATGTTGTAGCCGATGTCGGACCACTTCTGGGTCTGGGTGTGGTACGACAGGATGCCGCGCATGATCGACGGCGACTGATCCCTGGTGTAGTTGTTGGTCCCGGCGGTGTGGTGGATCACGCCGAAGGTCGCCCGCGAGGCGTACGACGGTGAACCGCGGCGCAGCGACTCGTTGGCGCCCCACTGGGCCCGGCTGACGATCGTCGGACGGGAGGCCGCGGCCTCCGCCGGCGCGGCGACGGCGCGCGGCTTGACGTGCCGGGCCAGCTTGGCGATCCGACCCTCGTTGAGCCCGTCGGTGTCGAGGACGTTCGCCTCGAGTTCGGCGAGCTCGCCGTCGACGGCGACCTGGAACGCGTCCGCGTCCCCCACCCACAGTGGTTCGGTCACGTTGGTCGCGGCACCCGCCGCCTCGGCGGTGTCCGGGTCGGGGCCGTCCAGGCCGGCGACCTGGCGGTCGAGCTCGGTCCACGCCCCCCACGTGCCGTCGAGGTCCCGGGTGCGCACCCGGGCGTACTCGGCGCCTTCGGGCAGCGTGAACCCGATCATGGTGAACGCGAGCTCGGACTCGACCGTGCCGGTGTAGGACTCGTCGGCCTCGGTGGCGGCCGACCCCGGGGCCTCGGGCAGGTCCTCCAGGGTGTCGACGACCGTCTCGGGCGGCGCGACCTCGGTCGCGAACGACGGCGCGACCGGCGTCACGGTCATGGCGGCCAGCACCGTGGTCAGCACGGCAGCCTGGCGCTTGCGGATACGCATCGGATTCCCATCACGTCGCGGGTGTCGGCGTCGCGGTGCCGGTCTCGGTCGGCGACCGCACTCGATGGCGCGCGGCTCCCGGGTCGTCGTGCCCGGGCGACCGACCTCGACTCGACCACCACGTGGGTCTGCACGTGCGGCGGGTCGGTGTCGCGCGCTCGTCCTTGAGGACGGCCGCCTCCCCCGGGTGCACAAGCACCGAGGTCGACGACCGCGCGGAAGTGCGCGCCCGTCCGACGTCGGGAACCGATCGACGACGGAAGACGTACGTGCCCTGTCCGGCTGGTCGAGTCGGCGTCCGGGCGAGCCGCACCGGCCGGCCGCCACACTGTTCCCGCCGCCGTGGAAAGGACGGGACATCCCGCTGTCGTCACCGCCTCGAGCTCGAACCCGACCGCATCCCCCGAGCCGGGTGGTACGGGCGCCGCGCACCGCCATCGCCGCGCTCGGTGCCGTGGCCGGGGTGCTCGCACTGGCGACGGCGTCCCTCGCGGGTACGGCACCGGCCCTCGCGGTCGGCAACGACGAACCGATCGCCCGTGACGGCACGCCCGACGTCGCCAGCGAGGCCGTTGCCCCGGCCCCGACGGAGAGCTGCCCGACGGGGCACCTCGCGATGACGTTCGACGACGGCCCCGACGTCCACACCGGCGACGTCCTCGATGCCCTCGCCGAGCACGGCGTACGCGCCACCTTCTTCGTGGAGGGTGCCAAGGTCGAGGACCGACCCGGGTTGCTGCGTCGGGTCGACCGGGAGGGACACCGGGTCGCCAATCACACCTACGGCCACGAACGACTGACCGAACACCCCGACGAGCAGATCCGATCGACGATCGAGGCGGCCGACCACGCGATCCGGGAGGCGGGCGTGGAGCCGCTCCCCCTGCTGCGCCCGCCGTTCGGCGCGACCGACGCGCGGGTACGCGCCGTGATCGAGTCGACGGGCTACCGGCCGCTGCTGTGGGACCTCGACTCGCGCGACTGGGAGTCGTCGGCCGAACAGATCGTCCGCCGCGTCCTCGGCGACCTGGCGCCCGGCGACGTGCTGCTGTTCCACGACGGGTCGAGCAACACGCCCGAGACGGTGCGGGCACTGCCCGACGTCGTCGACGGTGCCCGGGATCGCGGCTACTGCTTCACCGTGCTCGACGAACACGGTGACCTCGCACCGCTGGCATTCGTCGACAGCGGGGCCAGCGTCCACACCGCGGCCATCGAGCGCCTCGCCGACGCCGGCGTGACGGCCGGGTGCCACGCCGAGGGCCCGCGCTTCTGCACCGACGAGTCGGTCACCCGGGCCCAGATGGCGTCCTTCCTCGCCCGCGCCCTCGACCTGCCGAGCGCCGCACCGTCGGGTTTCGAGGACGTCGGCGCCGGCGCGGCCCATGCCGACGCGATCGACGCCGTCGCCGGCGCCGGGATCACCGCCGGCTGCGGCGACGGGTCACGCTACTGCCCCGACGAACCGGTGAATCGCGCGCAGATGGCGACGTTCCTCGACCGCGGCCTCTCCCTGGAGGACGCCGAGCCCGCCGACTACGTGGACGTGGGGCGAACGGCCACCCACGCCGCGTCGATCGACGCGCTGACCGCCGCGGGGATCGCCGCCGGTTGTGACGAGCAGCCACCCCGGTACTGCCCCGCCGACCCGGTCCGCCGCGACCAGATGGCCTCGTTCCTCGACCGCGGCGTCCTGCGCCGCTGACGTCAAGACCCACCCCGCGCATGGTGAACCGCGCACCGGTCGGAGTTCGACCGGCCAATCGCCGGTCTCCAGCGAAGCGGCCGTCGCGTAACGGTGAGGGTGGTCTCCGGAAGCCTCGACGAAACAACCGGGAACTAGACATCTAGGGTGTGTTCATCGCACGGCCAACGGGCCGCTATCCCGGCGGGGCATCGCCCGCCGGTCACTGCAACGAAGGACGCTCCCACCATGTCAGGAACGACCCAACGTCTTCGTGGACCGAGAACCAGGACATTCCTTGCCGCCCTCGGGGCGTCGGCCATGCTCGCCGCCGTGGCGGTCCCCACGCCGGCGACCGCCAATCCCGGGACCGCGCACTGCGGCACGGAGACCGGTGGCACGTCGGTCGCCGGCTTCATCGACCACACCGAACTCGGCCGGCAGCTCGAACGCCTCGAGCGCAGCAGCCAGGGGCGGGTCGCCGTCGACCTCGCCGGGCACTCCTTCGAGGGCCGCGAGATCTGGACCGCCACCGTCGGACACGGCGACCAGGTCGTGCTCGTGACGACCGAGATCCACGGTAACGAGAAGCAGGGCACCACGGCACTGCTCAATCTGCTCGGGACACTCGGAAACAACTCGCGTAGGTCCGCCGAAATCCGCGAGCAGGTCACCTTCGTCGCCGTGCCGAAGCTGAATCCGGACGGTGCGGAGCTCGACCAGCGCCGCAACGGCCTGTCATGGTCCGATGCGCTGTCCATGCACCCGCAGCTCGAGGGCGGAAGTCCCGTCTGGTACTACAACGCGTCACAGAACGGCTTCGACGTCAACCGGGACTTCCACCCGGATGTCTCCTACGAGCCGCAGCTCGCCGACCTCCCCGCGGACCCCGACGGCTTCGGGATGTACGTGACCCCCGAGGCACGCACCTTGCGTGACGTCTACGCCGGGCTCGAGGAGCAGCACGGCCGCGTCGACGTCTACGTCGACCTGCACAATCAGGGCCCGTGCTTCCGTTACGGCACACCTACCGAGGTCGAGGACGACCACTACTCGTACCTGTCGCTGACGGCCACGCTCATGGACGAGGAGCGATGGGGCCCGTCCTGGCCGACGCTCGATTTCGACGCGTCCCGGCGCGCCAACGTGGCCGTCTACGACGCGTTGCAGCGGGGCAACTCGCCGGCGTCCAAGGTCACGATGTACCCACAACACTTCGACGACCCGAGCACGGCCCACGGCTCGTTCGCCCTCCGTGGCAGCGCCGTGGTCCTCTTCGAGACCGCGGGTCAGACCCAGCACATCGGCCAGAAGCGCATGGGCATGCTGGTCCGACAGATCGAGAACGGCGTCCAGGGCATCCTCGACGCATTGACCGACGGCACCTTCGACGACATCGACCCGGAGCGCTACGACGACATCCCGGCACGGGCCTCGGCGGCCTCGATGTCCCACTGACCCACGCAAAGGGGAGTCGCAGGCACGGCTCCCCCGACTGACGGCGGTCGGCCGGCGACGCGCGTCCCGCGCCGCCGGCCGAGCGCGTCAGTGCTTCTGGGCGTCGAACCAGGTCGGGCCGAACGCGGTGTCGACCTCGAGCGGCACGGCCAGGTCGACGACCCCGGACAGCTCGGTGACCACCAGGTCCCGGGCGGCGTCGAACTCGTCCTCGGGAACCTCGAGGATCACCTCGTCGTGAACCTGGAGCAGCAGCTGCGTGCGCAGCCCGGAGCGGTCCAGCGCGTGCTGCAGAGTGATCATGGCCAGCTTGATCACGTCCGCCGCCGTGCCCTGGATCGGCGCGTTGAGCGCCATCCGCTCCGCCATCTGCCGACGGTTGCGGTTGTCGGACAACAGGTCCGGGAGGTAGCGCCGACGGCCGAACAGCGTGGTCGTGAACCCGTCGCGACGAGCCTGGTCCACCGCGGCATCGAGGAACTGGCGCACCTTCGGGAACCGGGCCATGTAGGCGTCGACGATCTCGACCGCCTCCGAGGGAGGGATGCCCAGCTGCTGGCCGAGGCCGAACGGCGTCAGCCCGTACGCCAGGCCGTAGTTGACCGCCTTGGCCCGGTCACGCAGCGCCCCGTCGACCGCCTCCAGCGGCAGGTCGAACACCTTCGCCGCCGTCGTCGCGTGGATGTCCTCGCCCGAGGCGAACGCGTCGAGCAGGCCGTCGTCCTGCGACAGGTGCGCCATGATCCGCAGCTCGATCTGGGAGTAGTCGGCCACGAGCAACTGGCCGAACCCCTCGCCGGGCACGAACGCGCGTCGGATCTCGCGCCCCTCCTCCCGACGCACCGGGATGTTCTGCAGGTTCGGGTTCGACGAGGACAGCCGTCCCGTCGCGGCGATCGTCTGCGACAGCGTGGTGTGGATGCGGCCGGTCTCCGGGTCCACCAACGGTGGTAGCGCGTCGACGTAGGTCGTCAGCAGCTTCGAGGTCTCGCGCCACTCGCCGATGGCCTCGATGATCGGATGCTGGCCGGCCAGGTTCTTCAGCGCCTGCGCGTCGGTCGAGTAGCCGGTCTTGATCCGCCGGGTCTTGGGCAGCCCGAGCTCGTCGAACAGCACCGCCTGCAGCTGCGGGCCCGAACCGATGTTGAACGGCCGCCCCGCATGGTCGTGCACCTCGCGTTCGAGCTCCTCGACCCGGGCCGCGAGCCGGTCGCGGATCTCGTCGAGCACGTGCAGGTCGAGCGTGATCCCGGCCCGCTCCATCCGCGCCAGCACCGGGGCCAGCGGCAGCTCGACCGTCGCGTTGAGGTCGCGTTGCCCGCGCTGCTCGAGCTGGTCGTCGAGGTGCCGCGCCAGCTCGAACGTCGCCTCCGCCCGCAGCGCCCGCTCCTCCCACGGATCGTCCTCGCCGACGTCGAGCGTCAGCTGGTCGGCGTCGTCCGCCTCCTCCTGCGGGGCGATCGAGCGCTGCAGGTACTGCAACGCGAGGCGCTCGAGGTCGAAGGTCCGCTGCTCGGGGTTGAGCAGGTACGCGCCCAGCTCGGTGTCGAGCGTCACGCCCGACACCACCCAGCCGAGGGCGGCGGCCGCATGGTCGAGCGTCTTGAGGTCGTGGGTGACCTTGGCCACCGTCGGGTCGGCCAGCACCGCCGCCAGGGCGTCGAGGTCGGCCGGGTCGAGGTCGTCGAGTCGGGCCGAGGCCGGGTCACGGTCGGGCGCGGCGACGGCGATCGCGACCGGCGTCGCGTGCGGCGGTCGGTCGACGACGATCGGGACGACCGCCAACGGCTGCGCCGCCCCGTCCAGCCACGCGCGCAGCCCGCCGGCCTCCAGCCGCTGCGGGCTCCGGTCGAACGCCGCCGCGGCGGCCTCCTCCTGCTCGCCCAGCACCTCTTCGACGAAACGGTCGTACAGGGCCCGGAACTCCAGCGAGCCGAACAGGGCCCGGACCGCCTCGGTGTCGATCTCGCCGAAGCGCAGGTCGGCGAGGTCGCACTCGCACTCGACGTCCCGGCGCAGCCGCATGATGCGCTGGTTGGTGCGCACCTGCTGTTCGTGCTCGGCCAGCATGGCCGGCACCTTCTTGCCCGACACCTCGTCGAGGTGGGCGTAGATCCCGTCGATGTCGCCGAACTGGTTGACGAGCTTGGCGGCGGTCTTGTCGCCCACCCCCGGCACACCGGGCAGGTTGTCGGAGTTGTCCCCCCGCAGGGCGGCGAGGTCGACGTAGGCGCTCGGCGGCACGCCGTAGCGCTCCTGCACGGCCGGCGGCGTCATCTCCGCCATCTCGGTGATGCCGCGCAGGGTGTAGAGCACGGTGAGGTGCTCGTCGACGAGCTGCATGGCGTCGCGGTCACCGGTGACCACGTAGGCATGGAAGCCGCGCTCGATCGCCTGCCCGGCGATGGTGGCGAGCACGTCGTCGGCCTCGACGCCCGGTACCTCGACGATCGGGATCTGCAGCGCCTCGAGCACCTGCTTGATCAGGTCCACCTGCGGGCGGAACTCGTCGGGAGCGCTGACCCGGTTGGCCTTGTACTCCGGGAAGGCGGCCGTGCGGGCCACGTCACGTCCCTTGTCGAACGCGACCGCGATCGCGTCGGGGCGCCGGTCCCCGAGCATCTTGATCAGCATCGAGGTGAAGCCGTACACCGCGTTGGTGAGCTGACCGGTCTGCGTGCGCAGGGTGTCCGGCAGCGCGTAGAAGGCGCGGTAGGCCAGGCTGTGACCGTCGAGCAGCAGCAGCGAGCGGCGATCGGCGTTCGGGGTGGGGCTCACGGTCGGGCACCTCGGCGTCGCGGCCGGCCACGGCGGGTGGCCAGGGACGCCGGAGCCTACTGACCGGCCGTGCCCCGCACCGTCCGGGTCCTACCATGGCCGGTGACGTCCGCGTGGGCAGCGCCCACCAGCACTTCCGCTCCGCTGCGAGGTCATCACGTGAGCTTTCCCTTCTCCCTGCCGCGCACCGACGCCGGCGACCTGCCGCTGGTCACCGACGTCGACCAGGCCGCGTTCGAGACCCAGGTCGTGGAGCGCTCCCACGCCGTCCCGGTCGTGGTCGACTTCTGGGCCGCCTGGTGCGGTCCCTGCCGGACGCTCGGGCCGATGCTCGAACAGGCCGTGCAGGACCGCGGCGGCCGGGTCGTGCTCGCCAAGGTGGACGTCGACGCGAACCAGGGGCTCGCCCAGGCCTTCCGGGTCCAGGGCATCCCGCAGGTGCTCGGCTTCCGTGACGGGCGGGTGGTGGCCTCGTTCACCGGCGCGCAGCCGGCGGCCGAGATCGAACGCTTCCTCGACCAGCTCGTGCCGAGCGAGGCCGACGTGCTGGTCAAGACCGCGCGTGCGCTGCCGCCCGACCAGGCCGAGGCGACGCTGCGACAGGCGCTCGAGATCGAGCCCGGCCACCGCGAGGCGGCCATCGGGCTGGCGGAGCTGCTGGTCGAACGCGACCCTGGGACCGCCCGCGAACTGGTCGCCCCCCACCGTCCCGACCCGGCCGCCGAGGCCGTGCTGACGCGGGTCGACCTCGCCGACGACCACGGCGACCTCGCCGCGTTGCAGGCCGCCGTCGAGCGTGGCGACGCCGACGGGTCGACGCTCGTGTCACTCGGTCGTGCCCTGGCCGCCCGTGGCGAGTACGAGGCCGCGATCGACCGGCTGCTGGCGGCGGTCGAGCTCGGCGGTGACGACCGCGAGACCGCCCGTGAACAGCTCGTCGCGCTGTTCGGCGTGCTCGGCGACACCGACGAACGCGTCAAGGCCGCCCGCCCACGCCTCGCCCGCGCGCTGTACTGACCGCTCTGCCGCCGGTTCCTCGCTGCCGGTGGCGCGGCACCCGGCCCGGCCCACGCGTCCGTGCGTGTGTCCTGATCCGATGCTGCGGGGGCCCGGACGCACGTGCGTCGCCAGGCCATCCGTGCGTGCGTCGTGGTCCGATGCTGTGGGGGTCCGGACGCACGTGCGTCGCGGGTCGAGTACAACCAGCGCCCCTCCCTCCCCGCCCCGCGCCCCTCCGGTAGGACCGCCATGTCACTCGAGCCGCGCCCCGTGTCGTTCAGCCGCGTCCGCCTCTCCCGCGTGATGTCGGTGATGGACGCGAACAACCTCGGCAACGTCCACGGTGGCGTCGTCATGCGGGAGGTCGACAATGCCGCCGGCATCGCCGCAGCCCGTCACGCCGGCAGGGCCGCGGTCACGGCCGGCATCGACGAACTGTCGTTCAAGGCGCCGGTGCACGTCGGTGACCTGCTCGTCGTCGAGGCGAGCGTGAACTCGGTCGGCCGGACCTCGATGGAGGTCGGTGTCCGGGTCGAGGCCGAGGACTGGCAGACCGGCGAGCGCCGCCACACCACCTCGGCCTACCTCGTGTTCGTGGCCATCGACGCCGACGGACAACCGGTGCCGATCCCCCCGCTGGTGGCCGAGAACGACGACGACCGCCGTCGCGAGGCGCAGGCCCAGATCCGGCGACAGGTCCGCAAGGAACGCATCGCGCGCCTCGGCGAGTGGCGCCCGGAACGGTCCGTGTGACCTCACCGCGCGCGACCGCCTCGCACACGAACCCGCGCACACCGACCACCGGGAAGCTGCCGACGGTGGACCCGGCCCCGCGCCGTCCTGCCGTTGACGGCAGCGAGGCGTCGCGGCGACGCGTGTCAGATGACCATCTGCAGGAACTGGCGGGTGCGCTCGTGCTTGGGTGCGACGAGCACCTCGGAGGGCGGCCCCTCCTCGACGACCACTCCCCCGTCCATGAACACGACCCGGTCGGCGACCTCGCGGGCGAAGCCCATCTCGTGGGTCACGACCATCATGGTCATGCCCTCGTCGGCCAGGCGGCGCATGACCTCGAGCACCTCACCGACGAGTTCGGGGTCGAGCGCGGAGGTCGGTTCGTCGAACAGCATCATGTCCGGCTCCATCGACAGCGCCCGCGCGATCGCCACCCGCTGCTGCTGACCACCGGAGAGGTGCGCCGGATAGGCGTCCACCTTGTCGGACAGGCCGACGCGTTCGAGGTTGCTCCGGGCGACCTCCGCGGCCTCGCCCTTGGACCGCTTGCGCACCCGCCGCTGCGCGAGGGTGAGGTTGCGCAGGACCGACAGGTGCGGGAACAGGTTGAACGACTGGAACACCATGCCGATGCGGCTGCGCAGCGCGTCGACGTCGGCGTCCGGGTCGGTGATGTCCTCGCCCTCGATGAGGATCTGGCCGGAGGTGGGCTCCTCGAGACGGTTGACACAGCGCAGCAGCGTCGACTTGCCCGATCCGGACGGCCCGATGACGCAGACGACCTCGCCGGGAGCGACCCGGAAGTCGATGCCGCACAGGACCTCGAGGTCACCGAACGACTTGTGGAGGTCGCGGACCTCGATCGCGTGCGTCGCGGTGGACGTCGGGGTCGTCGACATCGCTGCTCCAGGTGGCCGGATGCGGGCAGCCTACTGCGCCGATGGTGGCAGCCGACCGCCGGCACGCACGGAACTGGCCTGCGGCGCGGACCGGGCCGCAGGTCGGGCCAAAGCGTCACGGACATCCAACCGGGCCGTAACGCGCCCGGAACACACCGCTGGCATCGTACGTCTCGTCATCCGCCAGTGACATCGACCACACCAGGGCGACGGAGCCAGTCCTCTCCCGCTTGGCACCGCCGCCCGTGGTCACTCCCAAACGACGAGCGCCGTCCGACCTCTCCCACGGACGGCGCTCGTCGGCGTTCACCGACGGATCCGTGAACGAGTGACCGGCCGGTCCTGCAACCGGCACGGCCGGATGCAGCCGCCCGACCTGCGGCAGGCCCGGACAGACCCGACAGCTCCGGCGCGAATCGTCGTCGGGTGCGTGCGGCGGCGCGACGTGGCCCGGGCGGCGGACCGGGCCACGAATCGGGCCAAAACGTCACGGACGCCCAACCGGCACGTAACCGGCCCGGAACACACCGCTGGCATCGTACGTCTCGTCATCCGCCAGTGACATCGACCACACCAGGGCGACGGAGCCAGTCCTCTCCCGCTTGGCACCGCCGCCCGTGGTCACGCCGAACGACGAGCGCCGTCCGACCTCTCCCACGGACGGCGCTCGTCGGCGTCCACCGCCCGCCTGCCACCGGCCACGCACACTCGCGCGGCCGGGAGGACACGCGACATCCCCGGTTGCGGAGGTCCGCACGCACGCGCGCGGCCGGCGGGCGGGTCAGCGAGCGCGGCGGTTGCGCCGTTCGAGCACCCCGACGAGTTGC
Source organism: Egicoccus halophilus (assembly GCF_004300825.1). Taxonomy (NCBI): domain Bacteria; kingdom Bacillati; phylum Actinomycetota; class Nitriliruptoria; order Egicoccales; family Egicoccaceae; genus Egicoccus; species Egicoccus halophilus. The sequence continues at coordinate 2,058,932 of NZ_CP036250.1, read as the reverse complement.
GTCAGCGGCACCGTGATGGCCAGATAGACCAGCGCGATCACGATGAGCGGCGTCGCATTCGCCCGACTGTCGAGCACCTGTCGCCCGAACTGCAACAGTTCGACCGTCGCCGGTGTCGTCCCGAGGACGAACAGCAGCGAGGTGTCCTTGATCAGCAGCACCAGTTCGTTGGTCAACGGCGGGATGATGATCCGGAATCCCTGAGGGACGATCACGGACATCATCGCCCGGCTGTAGGACATCCCCAGCGACCGCGCCGCCTCCATCTGCCCCTTCGGCACACCCTCGATGCCGGCCCGGATCGTCTCGGCCATGTACGCCGCCGCGACCAGGCCGAGCCCGAGCGTGATGTAGATGAGCACGTTCCAGCGCACCCGGAAGGCGATCGGGATGCCCAGCCCGACCAGGAAGATCGTCACCAGCGCCGGCAGACCACGGAAGGTCTCGATGTAGATGCGGGCGAACCACCGGTAGGGACCGATGGTCGACAGGCGCATCAGGGCGAGGATCAGCCCGAACACGAGGCCGAACACGAACGCGAGGAAGGTGTACAGGACGGTGTTGCGGGCGGCGACCGTGAGCACCCGCGGGAACATGTCCCGGGCGATGTCGACGTTGAAGAAGTTGCGCTGGATGACGTCCCAGTCGGCGATCGTCACCAGCCCGGCGAGTGCGAGGAAGAACAGCGCGTACAAGGTCAGGCGCACGACGCGCTGCCGCTGTCGCTTCGTCACGGCGGATCCGTCCATCCAACGGTTCGGCTCGCCACGCCGGATGCGCGACGAGGGGCGCGCCGGGCCCTCGACCCACCGAGGCGGCGCAGGTGAGGGGGCCGTACGACGACCCCCTCACCCGGCGAGACGCTAGCCGCCGATCACTCGACCACGGCGAAGTACTGCTCGAACAGTTCGTCGTAGCGGCCGTCCTCGCGCAGCTGCGCGATGCCGTCGTTGACCACCTGGACGAGCTCGTCGGGGCGGTCCTGCTCGAAGGCGAACCCGTAGGTCTCGTCGGTGTCGTACTCCTCGATCACCTCGATGCCCTCGTCCTGGGCGGCGCGAGCACGGTTGACGGGCTCGTCCTGGAGGATCGCGTCGATCGACCCGGCGGCGAGCGCCGTGAACAGGTCACCGCCACCGGCGAACTCGGTGATGGTGGCGCCGGGCACGTTCTCCTCGGCGTAGTCGGCACCGGTGGTTCCCGACTGGACGCCGACGACGTACTCCTCGGTCAGGTCCTCGATGCTGGCGATCTCGGAGTCGGCCGGGACCAGCAGCGACTGCAACGACTCGTAGTACGGCTCGGAGAACTCGATCTGCTCGGCGCGCTCCTCGGTGATGGTGATCGCCGAGGCGGCCATGTCACAGGTGCCGGCCGCCATCGTCGCGCCGGAGGTCAACCCCTCGAAGCCGGTGTTGACGACCTCCATGTCGAGGCCGGCGTCCTGGGCGATCTCGTAGGCGATCTCGATGTCGAAGCCGCTGTAGCCCGTCGGGTGATCGGGGTCCTCGAACTGGAACGGCTCGTAGGGGACCTCGCTGCACACGGTCAGCACGCCGTCCTGGACGAGTTCGAGCTCCGCGGCGGCCTCGCCGTCGGTCTCGGTGGTCTCGTCGTCGGTCTCGTCGCCGGCCGCGTCGTCGTCGGTCCCGTCGTCGGTCTCGGCCGGCGCGTCGGTGGTCCCACCGTCGGTGGTGTCGCCGTCGTCACCGCAGGCGGTCAGGACCAGGGTCAGTGCCGCGGCGGCCGCAGCGGCCCGGCGGGTGGTCGCACGCATTCGTTCCCCTTGCAAGCTCGGGTGTCGCCGCGTTCGCGGCCGGATGCCGACCCGGGTCGTGTCCCCCTACGACCGTGGTCGGAGGACACGCAACCTACGCCACGGGGGTTCACCGGGGCCGCAGGTCGTGCGCGACGTGCGCCCGATGCGACGGTTCACACGGCCGAAACACGCCGTGGCGCCGGTCGATCAGCCCTCGTAGCGCTCGAGCACCTGTTCGGCGACCTGCCGCATCGTGACCCGACGCTCCATCGCCTGGCGCTGCACGAACCGGAACGCCTCGGCCTCGGACATCTGCTCGTGCTCCTGCAGCAGCCCCTTGGCCTTCTCGACCAGCTTGCGCGCCTCGAGACGTCCCTGCAGGTCGTCGACCTCGCGCTCGAGCCCGGACATCTCGCGGAAGCGGCCCGCGGCGATCTCGACGGCCGGGAGCAGATCGTGCTTCTGGAACGGCTTGACGAGGTACGCCATCGCGCCGGCGCGACGCGCCTTCTCCACCAGGTCGCGCTGGCTGAAGGCCGTCAGGATCAGGATCGCGGCGAGTCGCTCCTTGGCGATCTCCTCGGCGGCCTGGATGCCGTCCATGACCGGCATCTTGACGTCGAGGATGACCAGGTCCGGCTCGAGCTCGCGGGTGAGCCGCACCGCGGACGCACCGTCGGCGACCTCGGCGACGACCTCGAAGCCCTCCTCCTGGAGCATCTCCTTGAGGTCGAGGCGGATGAGTGCCTCGTCCTCGGCGATCAGCACCCGGGTCGGGCGGCGCTCGGCGTCCGTCGTGGCCTGCTGGCCGGGCGTCGTCTCGCTCACGGGTCATCCCTTCCAGGCCGCGCGGCCTCGAGCTCGAAGAGGCGTTCGAGCAGGCCGTCGCGCTGGTCGACCAGCGCCTGGGCCTGACTCCGGGCTTCTTCGAGCAGTCCTGCGTGTCGGTCCAGATCGGTGCGGGCATCCCGCCACTCGCGGTCGGCGAGCGGGGTCTGCGCCACCAGCTTCCGGGTCTCGGCGTCCTGGGCGACCTCCGCGAGGTAGGCCACCTGTTCCGCCAGGACCCGTTCGGTCGCGCGGACCCGCTTCAGATCGTCCTGGATCCGAGCGAGGCGGTCACGCACCCGAGTGGTCTCGCGGTCGGTACCCGTGGCGGCTCCCGTCGTCGTGTCACCGGTGACTGGTCCCGGCGGCGCGAGCCAGGGGGCCACCCCGGCGGGGAGCGTGCGCGCACGCGCACTCCCCCGAGCCGGCCGCTGGGCCCCCCGACGCTAGTCGCCGACCCGAAACCGGCCAAACACCTGCGGATGGAACACTGCTTGGTGGTACCCCGGGCGGGATTCGAACCCGCACTGGAACGAGTTTGAGTCGTTTGCCTCTGCCGTTGGGCTACCGGGGCGCGGCGTGCATGGTAACGACCGGCGCGGCGCCACCGGTCACGGAGCAGTCGATCCGATCGCGCGGCCGCGGAACGCCGGTGTCTGCGCGTGACCGTTCCGCACCCCAGAGTCTGCCGGTGTCGACCACCGCCTCCGTGCCGGAAGTCCGTCGCCTCCGCTGGGCTTTCCCTGAAGTCTCGCCGGAAACAGCCCGTTCGTACAGGGTCCGCGCGCGGTGCCCTACGACCCGTCCGTAGGGTCGGGTCCGACCGCTCTTCGTGAGCGGACGTGAGTGCCTGCCGCCGTGCACGTCGCGACGGCGACGCGGCGGCCGGCAGTCGGGGCCACGGCCCCTCGGGCGCCCGCGTCCCCTCGCGGACACGCCTCTGCCGACGAGGACGCCGTTGTCGTTCCTGGACTACCTGGCCGATCCCTCCACCCGCGCCGTGCTGCTCCAGCAGACGTGGGAACACGTCGTGCTCGTCCTCGTCCCGCTGGCCGTGGCCCTGGTGGTGAGCCTGGCGCTCGGCATCGCCGCCCACCGCGTGCCACGGGCGCGCCAGCCGATCCTCACCGTCGTGTCGGCCTTCCTCACGATCCCGTCGCTGGCGCTGTTCGCCCTGTTCCTGCCGATCATGGGCATCGGTGACGGCGCCGTCCTGGTGGCCCTCACGCTCTACGCCCTGCTACCGATCGTGCGCAACACCGTCGCCGGTCTCGGCAGCGTCGACCCGGCGATCGTGGAGGCGGCCAAGGGGATGGGGATGGGCCCGACCCGCCGACTGCTGCGCATCGAGCTGCCCACCGCCTGGCCGGTCATCCTGGCGGGCATGCGCGTGGCGACGCTGATGATCACCGGCATCGCCGCCATCGCGGCCATCGTCGGTGGCTCGGGGCTCGGGCAGGAGATCTACCGCGGCATCCGTCGCATCGGCAGCACCGGCGCCCTCGAATCGCTGCTCGGCGGCACGCTCGCCATCGTCCTGCTCGCCCTGGCCTTCGACCTGCTCTACCTCGGCATCGGCCGCCTGACCATCCCGCGAGGACTCCGTGACTGACGCCATGATCCGGCTCGACGAGCTGACCAAGCGCTATCCCGGCACGGAAGCCCCCGCCGTCGACCGGTTGTCCCTCGCGATCCCGCGCGGCGAGATCGTGGTCTTCGTCGGCCCCTCCGGCTGCGGGAAGACGACCAGTCTGAAGATGATCAACCGGATCATCGAACCCTCCGCCGGTCGCATCCTGCTCGACGGTGAGGACGTGACCCGCAGCAACCCCAACGAACTGCGTCGCCGCATGGGGTACGTGATCCAGCAGGTCGGCCTGTTCCCCCATCAGACCATCGCCGACAACGTCGCCACGGTGCCCGGCCTGCTCGGTTGGGAGCGCGACCGCATCCGGGCCCGGGTCGACGAGCTGCTCAGCGTGGTCGGCCTCGACCCGGAGCAGTACCGCGACCGCTACCCCAAGGAGCTCTCCGGCGGTCAGCGGCAACGTGTCGGCGTCGCGCGTGCGCTGGCGGCCGACCCGCCCGTGCTGCTGATGGACGAGCCGTTCGGCGCGATCGACCCGATCACCCGCACACGCCTGCAGAACGAGTTCCTGCGTCTGCAGGCCGAACTGCAGAAGACCATCGTCTTCGTCACCCATGACATCGACGAGGCGATCAAGATGGGTGATCGCATCGCCATCCTGCGCGAGCACTCGCACGTGGCCCAGTTCGCCACGCCCGAGGAGATCCTGACCGCCCCGGCGGACGACTTCGTCGAGGACTTCGTCGGATCGGGGGCCACGCTCAAGCGCCTGAAGCTGTCCCGGGTGCGAGACGTGCCCTGGCTCACCGACGGGCCCATCGGGACGGTCGACGAGGACGAGGCCACGTTGCGCTCCCGCCTCGGCGCCTCGGACTGGACGGCGCTGCTGCTGCTCGACGAGCACCGCCGCCCGCTGCGCTGGCTGCGCGCCCCGGACTTCCGCCATCAACGGCCCGTCCGTGAGCTCGGACTGCCCGCACGTGCCATGGTCGAGCCCCAGGCGACCCTGTCGGACGCACTCGAGGAGATGCTGCTCGGATCCGCCGGTGTCGCGATCGTGGTCGACGGCAGCGGCGCCTACCAGGGCATCGTCGACGTCGACGCGCTCGTCACCTCGATGCAGGCGGTCCGCGACGCCAACATCGACTACTACCGGGCGGCCAAGCTGGTCGATCCCGCCGACATGGTGGCCGGCTGATGGCGGCGCCCCCCGAGGTCGAGGCCTCCTCGACCACGCCTGCCGGCACCGGCGGTCCGGCTGCTGACACCGGCGGCCGCACGCGCCTGGGCGACCTGCTCCACTACGCCGGCACGCCGCTGGTGGTCGGGGCCGCGCTGATCGGGCTGTACCTGTGGGTACAGGGGCTCGAGCTCGACGTCATCGAGGCCCGGCAACTGCGCCGCGAGGTGCTGACCGGCCAGCTGCTGCAACACCTGCGCCTGACCATCTGGTCGACCGTGATCGTGCTGGCGCTGGCGATCCCCCTGGGCATCGTCGCGACCCGCACGGCCACCCGCCGCCTGGCACCCGCCATCATCGGACTCGGCAACGCCGGTCAGGCGATCCCGTCGCTCGGCCTGCTGGCGCTGATCTTCTTCGCGGCCCGCAACGTCGACTTCTTCCCCAGCACCGGCACCATCCCGGTCGTCGCCGCGCTCGTCGGCTACTCCTTCCTGCCCATCCTGCGCAACACCATGGTCGGCCTCGACCAGGTGGACGCGGCCGTGCTCGAGGCCGGCCGGGGCATGGGCCTGTCCTCGACCCAGATCCTGCGACGCATCGAACTGCCGTTGGCGGTGCCGGTGATCCTGGCCGGCGTGCGCACCGCCCTCGTGCTCAACGTGGGAACCGCGACCCTCGCCTTCCTCTTCGGCGGCGGCGGACTCGGGCGCACCATCTTCCAGGGCTTCGGTCTGCAGCGCCTGCCGCTGCTGGTCACCGGGGCCGTGCTGGTCTCCGCCCTCGCCCTGCTCATCGACTGGCTGGCCGGCCTGGTCGAGGAGCGTCTGACCCCGCGCGGCCTGTAGGTACGACCGGCGCCGACGCGTCGGCACCCTGCCGTGGCCGGGACCGCACCGATCGACCACCCGGCCGGCCTGGCACATCCACCTCCGACCCCTCCCCCACGACATCGAGAACGCCCGTGCGACACCTCTCCAAGACCACTGCCGGCGCCGCTGCGCTGGCCCTGCTGCTGACCGCCTGCGGCGCCGACGACTTCGGCGGCGGCGACGACACCGCGACCGGTGACGACACCACCACCGGTGACACGACCACGGATGACGGCACCGACGCCGACGCCGACGCCGCGGCCGACGCGGTCGAGCCGGGCTCCGAATCCCTCGACGGCGCCACCATCACGGTCGGTTCGAAGGACTTCGACGAGCAACTCATCCTCGGCGAGATCTCGAAGCTGCTGCTCGAGGACGCCGGTGCCACGGTCGTCGACGAGATCGACCTCGGCAGCACCTTCGCCGCCCGCGAAGCACTGACCGGCGGCCAGATCGACCACTACTGGGAGTACACCGGGACCGCCTGGATCGAGTTCTACGGCGAGACCGAGCCGATCGCCGACCGCGAGGAGCAGTACGAAGCCGTCCGCGAGCTCGAGGTCGGTGAAGGCCTGTACTGGCTCGAGCCCTCGCCCTTCAACAACACCTACGGCATCGCGATGTCGCGCGAGGCCCACGACGAGCTCGGGGTCGACACCCTCACCGAGCTCGGTGAGCTCATCGAGTCCGATCCGGACGCGGCGACGCTGTGCGTCGAGTCCGAGTTCGAGGCCCGTAGCGACGGCCTGCCGGGCATGGAGGCCCACTACGGCTACGAGTTCGACCCGAACAACGTCAGCGTCCTCGACACCGGCGTGATCTACGGCGCCACGGCCGACCGCGACCCGTGCAACTTCGGCGAGATCTTCACCACCGACGGTCGCATCGCCACGCTCGACCTCGTCGTGCTCGAGGACGACCAGTCGTTCTTCCCGCTGTACAACGTCTCGCCGGTGTTCGTCGAGGACGTCTACGAGCAGTACGGCCAGACGCTCAGCGACCTCTACGCCCCGGTCACGGCGGCGCTCGACGACGAGACGATGGCCGAGCTCAACGCGCGCGTGTCCTCCGAGAACGAGCGCCCGCTCGACGTCGCCCAGGACTGGCTGACCGAGAACGACTTCATCGGCTGAGTCCCGCCGCCCACGCGTCGCCCCGGTCGACCACGCCGACGCCCCGCCGCACCATCGGCGGGGCGTCGCCCGTCGGCGGGCGCGGGGAAACGTCCGTCGGCGGGCGCGGGGAAACGCCCGTCGGCGGGCGCGGGGAAACGCCCGTCGGCGGGCGCGGGGAAACGCCCGTCGGCGGGCGCGGGGAAACGCCCGTCGGCGGGCGCGGGGAAACGCCCGTCGAGGTGCGTGACCGGGCGCCCGGCGCGGTCGGGCCTTCCACGGTGAGCGGTGGACCGGACGGTACGGTCGTCCTCGTCGATCGGCCGAACGACGCCCACCCGAACCGACGACCGTCTCCGGAGGCCCGCCATCCGCCGCGTGAACCGACGCTCGACCATGCTGCCCCCGCTGGTGCTCGTGGCGCTGGCCGCCGCCGTCCTGACGGTCGCCCTGGTGGGCACGGGGCCGGCCGCCACGACGGCGCCGCGCGAGCAGGCGGCGGGCGAGCAGACGGCCGCGTCGGCGGCGGTCGAGCCCGGTGAGGTCGTCGACGAGTCGGCAGACGCCACGGACGCGTCCGGCACGCAGGAGCCGACGTCCTCGGCCGACGGCGAACGGGCGGAGGAGGCACCGGTCCGCGAACGGCTGGTGATCAACCACGTCGGTGACGTGAACCTCGACCCGAGCTACGTGCCGGCGCTCGGCGCCGAGGGACCGGACGCCGTCTGGGCCGGGGTGCGCGACGTGCTGCGCGACGCCGACCTCACCGCGGTGAACCTGGAGTGCCCGGTCGGTCCGGGTGGCGAGGCACAGGACAAACAGTTCGTCTTCCGCTGCGACCCGGCAGCCCTCCCGGCCATGCGTGACGCCGGGGTCGACCTGGCGACGCTGGCGAACAACCATGCCGGCGACTACGGCATCGCGACCATGCTCTCGTCGGTCGACGAGGTGGAGCGCGCCGGCATCGCGGCCGTCGGTGTCGGTCCCGACGAGGCCAGCGCGCACGAACCGGCGCTGCTCGAGCTCGGCGGCTGGACGGTCGCCGTCCTCGGATTCGGTGGCGTGGTCCCCGAGCCCCACTGGATCGCCTACGGCGACGCCCCGGGTCAGGCGACCGGCTACGACGCCGAACGCATGGCCGCGTCGGTCGCCGCCGCGGCGGAGCAGGCCGACGTGGTCGTGGTCAGCGTGCACTGGGGCGCCGAGGGCGCGCTCGAACCGCGCCCCGAGGACCGGCGCAAGGCCGAGGCGATGATCGCCGCGGGCGCCGACGTGGTCTTCGGCCACCACGCCCACCGGCTGCAGCCGGTGGAACGGGTCGACGACGCCAGCGTGTTCTGGAACCTCGGCAACTTCGTCTGGCCGCGCTTCTCCGACGACGGGGCACGCACCGCCATCGCGCAGTGGACGCTGGAGCCCGATGGCACGACCCGGGCCTGCCTGCTGCCGGCCGAGATCGACGCGGTCGGTGTGCCGTGGCCCACCGACGCCCCGCCGGAGTGCGTCTGATCCCGGCGGCCGCCGGCGTGGCGCTGCACCAGGCAGGACCGGCAGCTCAGGTGAGCCGCGCGCCCCGCGCGGGCGGTGGGGCGACCGCGACGGTGGACGTGTCGGGTGGGTGTGCCGGCCGACCGGTGCAGGGCCGACTCAACGGCGGCTGACGCCCTCGCGCAGTTCCCGCACCAGGGCACCGACGCGTCCTGGGGCGCCGGCAGGATCGCCGTCGGCGACGGCCCGGACCACCGACGAGCCCACGATGACGCCGTCGGCGTACGCCGCCACCTCGGCGGCCGACCCCCGGTCCTTGACGCCGATGCCGACCGCGACCGGCACGCTGGTGCGCGGCCGGACCCGCTCGACCAGCGCCCGGGTCACGTCCTGGGAGACGCCCTTGACGCCGGTGACTCCGAGCAGTCCGGTCGCGTAGACCCATCCCTGCGAGGCGGCACCGATCGCGTCGAGGCGCGCGTCGGTCGACACCGACGAGGCCAGGAAGACCGTCGCGAGCCCGGCTCGCTGCGCCTCGCGTCGCCACGCGTCGGCCTCGGGCACCGGCAGATCGGGAAGGATGACGCCCGCCAGCCCGGCCGCGGCGCACTCGTCGGCGAAGGCCGCATAGCCGCGCGTGTCGGCGATCGTGACGTAGGTCATGACCAGCTTGGGGACCGCGAGGTGGTCCAGCGAGCGGATCAGCGCCAGGTGGTCGGCGACCCGGGTCCCGGCGTCGAGCACGTGCTGGTTGGCGGCCTGGATGATGGGACCGTCCATCATCGGGTCACTGAACGGCACGCCGATCTCGAGCACGTCGGCGCCGGCCTCGACCGCGGCCTCGAAGCAGGCCCGGGAGGTGTCCGGGTCCGGGAAGCACGACGTCAGGTAGACGATCAGCGCGGCACGGTCCTCGGCGGCGGCGCGGTCGAAGGCCGCCTGGATGTGCTGCGCCCCCGCGACGGTGGTGGTCGTCATGCCGGCCCCTCCGCTCCGACGCCCGTGCCGCCGTCGGCGTCGACCTCGGTCGCGGTCTCGGTCGCGGCCTCCGTCCCGGCCTGGCCGGCGGGAACCCGGACCCCGCCGTCGTTGCCGAACGCCCTGGCGACGCCGAGGTCCCAGCCGGCCACCTCGACGACCTCGTCGACGTCCTTGTCGCCGCGTCCCGACATCGTCAGCACGACGCGCGCGCCCTCCCCCAGCTCGGCTCGCCCGTGGCGCAGCAGCCAGCCGACGGCGTGGGCGGGCTCGAGCGCCGGGATGATGCCCTCGAGCTCACAGGTACGACGGAAGCCCTCGAGCGCGTCCTCGTCGGTGGCCGCCAGGTAGGTCCCCCGGCCGCTCGAGGCCAACCAGGCGTGCTCGGGACCGACACCGGGATAGTCCAGGCCGGCGGACACCGAGTGGGCGGGACGGACCTGACCGTCGTCGTCGACCAGCACGATGGAGCGCGAACCGTGCAGCACCGCCTCGCGTCCCTCGCTGATGGTCGCCGCCGAACGCCCGGACCCCACGCCCTCGCCGGCCGCCTCGATGCCGATCAGCCGCACCTCGGGCACGTCGATCCACTCGGCGAACGAGCCGATCGCGTTGGATCCGCCGCCGACACAGGCGATCACCGCGTCCGGGACCCCTCCGGCCTGCGTCGCGAACTGTTCCTTGTCCTCGACCGAGATGACCTTCTGCAGTTCGCGCACGATCGTGGGGAACGGGTGGGGCCCCATTGCCGACCCGATCAGGTAGTGGGTGTCGTCGACGTTGGTGACCCAGTCCCGCATCGCCTCGTTGATGGCGTCCTTGAGCGTGCGGGTCCCCGACTCCACCGGCACGACCTCGGCACCGAGCAGCTGCATGCGCACCACGTTGAGCCGCTGCCGGCGGCAGTCCTCCGCGCCCATGTAGACCGTGCACCGCAGACCGAACAGCGCCGCCGCGGTGGCCGTGGCCACGCCGTGCTGCCCGGCACCGGTCTCGGCGATGACCCGCGGCTTGCCCATGCGCTGGGCCAGCAGCGCCTGACCGACGACGTTGTTGAGCTTGTGCGACCCGGTGTGTGCGAGGTCCTCGCGCTTGAGCCAGACCTCCAGCCCACACACCTCGGACAGACGGGCGGCGTGGTAGAGCGGCGTGGGGCGGCCGCCGTAGTCGCGCCGCAACGCGTCGAGCTGCGCGCCGAACGCCGCGTCGGCTTCTGCGTCGGCCCAGGCGTCGACGAGCTGCGCGAGCGCGTCGGAGAGGGACTCGGGGACGAACTGGCCCCCGAAGGCACCGAAGTAGCCCTCACGGAGCTCGGTGCTGGCGTCGGTCGCGGTCATCGGGCTTCCGATCCGGTGGGACGGTGGTCGACGGCGGGAGCGGTCGCCGGTCCGGCGGTGGCGTCCCCACCGGCGGCGAGCAGCGCCGCGACGGTGGCGCGCGGGTCGGCAGCCCGCACCAGTGCTTCGCCGACGAGCACCGCGTCGGCGCCCTCGGCGGCCGCCCGGCGCACGTCGTCGGCGTCACGGACGCCGGACTCGGCGACGGCCAGTGCCCGCTCCGGCAGGTGCGGCCGCAGACGCGCGAAGCCGTCGCGATCGAGCACGAAGGTGCGCAGGTCCCGGGCGTTGACCCCGACGAGCTCCGCCCCGATCCGGCCGGCGGCGGCGGCCTCGGCCTCGTCGTGGATCTCGACGAGGACGTCGAGCCCGGCGCTGCGGGCCTCGTCGTGCAGCCGGGCCAGCGTCGGCTCGTCCAGGGCCGCGGCGATCAACAGCACGGCGCCGGCGCCGGCTGCCCGCGCCTCCCAGACCTGATACGGGTCGACCAGGAAGTCCTTGCGCAACGCCGGGACGCCCAGGGCCGCGACGTCGGCGAGGTCGGCGAGGCTGCCCCCGAACCGGTCGGGTTCCGTGAGCACCGACACGGCCGCGGCGCCGCCCTCGACGTAGGCGGCCGCCTGTGTCGGGGCGTTGAGGTCGGGAGCGATCGGCCCCTTCGACGGCGAGGCACGCTTGACCTCCGCGATCACCGACACGCCAGCACCGGCGAGCGCTGCGGCGAAGGCCGGACCGACGGGCGCGTCGACGGCGCGTTCCCGCAACGCCGCCAGCGGTTCACGGGCGACGGCGGCCTCGACCCGGCGACGGGCACCGAGCAGCAGGTCGTCGAGGTAGGTCGCCACGTCAGTCCTCCTGCCCTGGCGCCGTCAACGCCTCGGCGGCGCGGACCGCCGCCAGCACGGCGCCCGCCTTGCTGCGGGTCTCGCGTTCCTCGGCGTCGGGGCGGGAGTCGGCGACGATGCCCGCTCCCGCCTGCACGTGTGCCTGGCCGGCCTGCAGCACGACGGTACGGATGGTGATGCAGGTGTCGAGGTTGCCGGCGAAGTCGACGTAGCCGATCGCCCCCGCGTACGGCCCGCGCCGGGTCGGCTCGAGCTCGTCGATGATCTCCATCGCCCGGACCTTCGGGGCACCGCTGACCGTGCCGGCGGGGAACACCGCCCGCAGCACGTCCACGGGACCGAGCCCGTCCTCGAGCGTCCCGGTGACGGAACTGACCAGGTGCATGACGTGGCTGTAGCGCTCGACGTGCATCAGGTCGTCGACCCGGACGCTGCCGACGTCGCAGACGCGACCGAGATCGTTGCGCGCCAGGTCGACGAGCATGACGTGTTCGGCGCGTTCCTTGGCGTCGGCGAGCAGGTCCTGCTCGTGCTGCCGGTCCTCCGCCGGGGTCTCGCCACGGGGCCGGGTTCCGGCGATGGGCCAGGTCTCGACGTGACGTCCCTGCACCTGTACCAACGCCTCGGGCGAGGAACCCACGATCTGGGTCGGGACGTCCCGGTCCGGCCCACCCACCGGCCCGAGGTCCAGCAGGTACAGGTACGGCGACGGGTTGATCACCCGTAGGACGCGGTAGACGTCGAAGGCACTCGCCTCCGTCGGCACGCTGAAGCGCTGGCTGACGACCGTCTGGAAGGTGTCGCCCGCGGCGACGTACTCCTTGACCGCCTCGACCATGCGCTGGTAGCCGCCGAGCTCGAGGTTGCTCGGCACGTCGGCCGGCCGCACGTCGGCGTCCGGCGGTTCGGCGGCGGGCAGGGCCGTCGGTGCGTCCGACAGCTGCGCCACGACGGCGTCGGTCGCCTGCACGGCCGCGTCGTAGGCCGCCTCGAGGTCGGCGGCGTCGACGGCGTCGACGACCACGTTGGTGACGACCGTCAGCACCTGGCGCAGGTGGTCGAGCGCCACCACGTGCCGGGGGAAGAGCATCGTGACGTCGGGCAGACCGAGCTCGTCCCGCCCCGTGTCCGGGATCCGTTCGACCTCGCGGACCGCGTCGTAGCCGAGGTAGCCGACCGCGCCACCGTGCAACGGCACGTCGAGCAGCGACGGCGCCGAGAGGGCCTCGGTCACCTTCGCCAGGGCGTCGAGGGGACCGGACGCGTCGGCTGCGGCGGCCGGTGGGGTGCCCTCCCAGGTGACCTGGCCGTCGCGCCCGTGGAGCACCAGGAAGGGGTCGATGCCCACGAACGAGTAGCGACCCCACCGCTCGCCGTGCTCGGCCGACTCGAGCAGGAAGCTCGGTCCCTGCCCGGCGAGCCGGGCGTAGACCGACAGTGGCGTGTGCAGGTCGCTGAGCACCTCCCGGTACACCGGCACCACCCCGTGCTCGGCGGCCAGACGGACGAACTCGGCTCGGTCGGGGCGCACGGTCACGACGGGGCACTCCTGCGGAGGGGAAGACGACGGTGGAAGCAGCTGCGTTCACCGGTGTGGCACGCGACACCGTCCCCGCCCTGGTCGACGAGGACCAGCACGGTGTCGGCGTCACAGTCGACCCGCAGGTCGACGACCCGTTGGGTGTTGCCCGAGGTCGCACCCTTGTGCCACAGCTCGTCGCGGGAGCGGCTGTAGAACACCGTCTCCCCGAGCTCGCGGGTGCGCTGCAGCGACTCGGCGTCCATCCAGGCCACCATGAGCACCTCGCCGGTGTCGTGCTGCTGGACGACGGCGGGCAGCAGCCCACGCACGTCGAAGCGCAGGTCCTCGACGGCGACGTCGGGCAGCATGACGGTTCCTTCGCGTCCTTCGCGGGCAGGGCACGTCGTCGGACGCGAGGACGAGCGCCCGCCCGACGGTCCGCCGAGCCTACCCCCGCACGACCGAGCGGCCCCGCCTGACCTCGGGCGGCGGGTGCGTCGTCTACCGTGCCCGACCAGCGTCCCCGTGGCCCTCGGGCCGGGACCCGCAGCCGACGTGCCCGTGGCGGGACACGTCACCGCACCGAAGGAACGAGACGATGAGCAGCCCGGCCGCCTGGCACCCGGATCCGACCGGCAAGCACGACCACCGTTGGTGGGACGGCACCACCTGGACCGAGCACGTCGCCGACGCAGGCGAGGCCAAGGTCGACCACCTCGCGCCCGGCGAGTCCCCCGCGGCCCCGGCGGGCGACCCGGCGACCGGCGGCGGCGGCGACACCGGCGGTGGCGAGACCGGCGGTGGCAGCCGGGCCCTCGGCGGTGGCGGCGACCAGCAGGCCGGCGGAGCGTGGGAGGGCACGGCCGGCGCCGGCGGAGCCGGCTGGCAGCAGCCCGGAGGCGGCCAGACACAGCCGCAGCCGACCTGGGACCAGAGCCAGGGTGGCGCCGGTTCGTCGGGTCAGTACGGGCAGCAGGGCCAGTACGGGCAGCAGGGCCAGTACGGGCAGCAGCCCGCGTGGGACCAGGGAGGCGGCTACGGCCAGCAGCAACCGCAGGGCACCGACGGGGTCGCGATCGCCGCGCTCGTCATCGGTCTGCTGTCGCTGCTCACCTCGGTGATCCTGATCGGTGGTCTCGGCGGGATCATCGCGCTGGTGCTGGGGATCGTCGCCCTCGGTCGCATCAAGCGCAACCGCACCAAGGGCCGCGGCATGGCGATCACCGGCATCGTCACCGGCGTGCTGGCCATCGTGATCGCCGTCCTGGTGGTGGTGATCGGCGGCAGTCTGTTCGGGGAGTTCCTGGGCGACTACGAGCAGTGCCTCGAGGAGAACCCGCAGGAGGTCTGCGACCAGCGGCTCGAGGACGGACTGCTCGATCGCTTCGGGCAGTAGCCGACCGTCGGACCTGCCGTGATGTGTCCGCAGTGCGCAGCGCCGTTGGCCCCCGCACCCGCGCCCGGCGACGAGTGCACCGTCGGCACCGTCGCGGCGGTCGTCGAGCAGCGCCCGCGCTGGCGATGTCGGCACGGGCACGACGCCGGTCCGGTCCTGACCGCCGCGCGCGTGCACGACGAGGTCGTCGCGCTGGTCGCGATGGCCCGTCGCCGACGGCTCCGGGGCGACGACCGTTGCGCGAACTGCGGCGCGGCGCTGACGATGCCGGCCCGGCGCACGGTCTGGCCGCTCACGCTGACCGATCCCGACGGCACCGTGGCCGTGACCTTGACCCTCGACCTGCCCGCCACCCGCTGCCCCGACTGCGGCCGCGACCAGGTGCCCGCACGTTCGGTGGACGACGTCCTCACCACCACCGAACGGCTCTTCGCCGACGGCTGAGCACCGCGCGCCCAGGGGCGCTGGTCAGGTACGGAAGGGCCGGCCATCGCCGGATGGTGCGCCGCGTGATCGGCCGGCCGTCGCCATACGTCCGTGCCTCGGCGCCGTAATGTAGCCAGCGCGACCTCGGCACCCGCGGCCCGGTCGGCCGACGGAACCGGCTCCGAGCGTTGCGAGGACGGCACGGTGACCACACGCGCAGGAACCACCCGCCCCGGCGCCGTGCTCCCGCTCCTGCGCACCGCGCACATCGGACCGTCGGTCGCGGTCACGACCGTCGTGGCACTGCTGGCCCTCGCCCTGGACCTGCCCGGCGCGAGGGCCGTCGCCGTCACCTCGGCCGTGTTCACCGGCCAGTTGACCGTCGGCTGGGGCAACGACCTGCTCGACGTCGAACGCGACCGCGTAGCCGGCCGAGCGGACAAACCGCTGGCGAACGGCGAGCTGGCGCCGTCCGTCGTGCGGCGCTGCCTGGTCGTCGCGGCGGTCGCCTGCGTGGTGCTGTCGTTGCTCGCGGGCTGGCGCAGCGGGGCCGTGCACCTGGTGGTCCTCGTCGCCTTCGCGCACCCGTACAACTACTACTTCAAGGCGACGCCGTGGTCCTGGCTGCCGTACGCGGTCGCGTTCGGCTCGCTCCCCGCCATCGTCGGCCTGGCGGACCGCCCGTCCCAGTGGCCGGCGACGTGGATGGTCGCCGCCGCCGCCATGCTCGGCATCGCCGCCCACTTCCTCAACGCCCTGCCCGACCTCGCCGACGACGCGGCCACCGGGGTACGCGGACTCCCGCACCGGCTCGGCGCGGCCCGCAGTCGCCTCGTCGCCACGGCGTTGCTGGTCCTGGCCTCGGTGGTCGCGGTGCTCGGCCCCGCCGGCGCGCCGGCCACGTGGGCCTGGGCGGTCCTGGGCGTCGTGGGCGCGCTCGCCGCGATCGCGCTCGTCGGCACCGGCAGGAGACCGTTCCACGCCGCGGTCGCGATCGCTCTGGTCGACGTCGCGCTGCTCGCCGTGGTGGCCGCATGACGACCTGGGATCTCGCGGTCGTGGGCTGCGGACCTGCCGGGTCCGCCACCGCCATGGGCGCGCTGCGCGTCGACCCCACGCTGCGGGTGGTTCTGCTCGACCGGGCCGAGTTCCCCCGCGACAAGGCCTGTGGCGACGGCATCGCGCCACAGGTCGTCGACCTCCTCGAGGACGCCGGTGTCCGGGGAGTCGTCGACGGTCACGTGCCGGTGCCTCGGCTGCGGCTGGACCGAGGTGCCTTCGGCGTCGACCGGACGATGGCGCGGCCGGCCTGGGTGATCCCCCGGACGGTCTTCGACCAGCGGCTGGTCGAAGCGGCGCAGGCTGCGGGCGCGACACTGCGCCGACACCGCGTCCGCGAACTCGCCCAACCGTCCTCGGTCGTGCTCGACGGCGAGGTGGAGGCGCGCACCGTCGTCGGCGCGGACGGCGCGTATTCCACCGTCCGACGGGCGCTCGGCCTGATGCCGGGGCCGATGGCGGTCGCGCTCCGCGGCTACGCCCCGACCCCGGCGAACCGTGCCAACGCGCAGGTCATCGCCTTCGGCACGGCAGGGCAGCCGGCGTACGCCTGGTCCTTCGACCGCGGCGACGGGCTCGCCAACGTCGGGTACGGCGAGCTGCTCGGCCACCGGCACGACCGACCGACCAAGGCGCAGTTGCGGGAGCGGCTCGACGTCCTGCTGCCCGGCGCGAGCGACGGAGGCACCGGCTGGAAGGGCCACCAGCTGCCCCTCTCGTCGGGACGCTGGCGTCCACCCACCGGACGGATCCTGCTGGCCGGCGACGCCGCCGGGCTGGTGAACCCGATGACCGGCGAGGGCATCTACTACGCCGTCGCGACGGGGTTCGCTGCAGGCCGAGCCGCCGCGGAGGCCCTGATCGCGGGTGCCCCCGCATCCGCCGGGGCACGCTACGCCAGGGCCACCAGGCGCCTGCTCGCCGGTCACCTGCGCCACGTCGCGGCCGCCGCGGGGCTCAGCCGGCACCACCGCGTGATCGACGCCGGCCTGCGCGCGTCGGCCGCCGACCAACGGGTCTTCGACGACCTGGTCGAACTCGGCCTGGCTCGCGGTCGCATCACGCCCACCATGGCCCGTGGCCTCGCCCGCGAGCTCGCGGGCGCCGCCCGGCGCCGGCCCGTCCGTCGCCGCCGGTAACGACATCGAGGAGACACCAGCATGCGAATCGTCAGCGTCCAGGGGGTCCTCCCCGAGCACCGCTACACCCAGGCCGAGATCACCCGTGCCGTCACGCACACGCTGCTGCGCGGTGCCGTGGAGGAGCGGGTCGTGCAGCGTCTGCACGACAACGCCCGGGTCCGGACGCGGCACCTGGCACTGCCGCTGGAGCGGTACGGCGAACTGGCCGACTTCACCGCGTCCAACGACGCGTTCATCGACGCCGCCGTCGAGCTGGGCGCCCGGGCCGTCAGCGACGCGCTGAAGGCCGCCGGCCTCACGCCGCAGGACGTCGACCTGATCGTCTCCGCGACGGTCACCGGCCTCGCCGTTCCCTCGCTCGAGGCGCGCGTCGCCGCGCTGATCGGGATGCGCCCCGACGTGGTCCGCCTCCCACTGGTCGGACTCGGGTGCGTCGCCGGCGCCTCGGGAGTGGCACGACTGCACGACTACCTGCGCGGACGACCCGACGGTGTGGCGGTGCTGATGGCCGTCGAGCTGTGCTCGCTGACCCTGCAGCGCGACGACACCTCGATGCCGAACCTGGTCGCCAGCGGGCTGTTCGGTGACGGTGCGGCAGCCGTCGTCGCGGTCGGTGCCGACCGGGTCCGGGCGCTCGACGACGCGCCAGCCGTGCCCCAGCCCGACGTGCTCGGCGCACGCAGCCGGCTCTACCCCGACTCCGAACGAACGATGGGCTGGGACGTCGGCACGACGGGGCTGAAGATCGTGCTGGACGCCAGCGTGCCGGCGCTCGTGCACCGGTACGTCGGCGAGGACGTCCGGGCGTTCCTCGCCGACTCCGGCCTGACGCAGGACGACATCGCGTGGTACGTCTCACACCCTGGGGGCCCGAAGGTGCTCGAGGCGCTGCAGGAGACGCTCGACCTCGAACGCGAGGCGTTGCAGGTCACCTGGGACTCCCTGGCGGCGATCGGCAACCTGTCCTCGGCATCGGTGCTGCACGTGCTGGCCGACACCCTCGCCGAGCGGCCGCCGCGACCCGGTTCCTACGGCCTGATGCTCGCCATGGGACCCGGCTTCTGCTCCGAGCTCGTGCTGCTCCGGATGCCGGAGGAGGCCGCATGACGTGGTTCACCCTGCTGATCGGCGCCGTCGGTCTGGAGCGGCTCGCCGAACTGGTGGTGTCCAAGCGCAACGCGGCGTGGAGCTTCGCGCGCGGCGGTGTGGAGTCGGGCCAACGGCACTACGTCGTGATGGTGGTGCTCCACACCGGTCTGCTGGTCGGCGCGCTGCTCGAGGTGTGGCTGCGGCGGCCGACGTTCGTCCCCGCCCTCGGTTGGACGATGCTCGCGCTGGTGGTGGCCGCCCAGGCGCTGCGGTGGTGGTGCATCGCCACGCTCGGCCGCCAGTGGAACACCCGGGTGATCGTCGTCCCCGGGCTGCCGCGGGTCACCGGCGGGCCGTACCGCTTCCTGTCCCATCCCAACTACGTCGCCGTCGTGGTCGAGGGATTCGCCCTGCCGCTGGTCCACTCCGCCTGGATCACCGCGATCGTGTTCACGATCCTCAACGCCGTCCTGCTGACGGTGCGGATCCGGGTCGAGAACCGGGCGCTGGCCTCGCTCCCCGTGACCGCGCCCGCCGGGCCGCCGTCCGCGGAGGCGACGCCGTGAGGGATCTCCTCGTGATCGGTGGCGGACCCGCCGGGCTGACCAGCGCGCTCCACGCCGCCCGAGCGGGCCTGGACGTGACCGTGTGGGACAAGCGCGCCGGCATCGTCGACAAGGCGTGCGGGGAGGGCCTGATGCCCGGTGCACTCACCGCGCTCGCGGAGATCGGGGTCGCGCCGGTCGGGAGGGACCTCGTCGGGATCCGCTATCTCGCCGGACGCCGATCGGTCGAGGCGGGCTTCCACGGTGGGCTCGGTCGTGGCGTCCGTCGCACGAGCCTCCACGCGGCGCTGCGGTCCGCCGCCGAGGACGCCGGGATCTCGCTCGAGCAACGGTGTGCGCGGCAGGTCCGACCGGGCCCGAACGGCGTGGTGGTGGACGACCAGCGGTTCCGGTACGTCGTCGCCGCCGACGGGCTCCACTCGCCGGTCCGGCGTCACCTCGGGCTCGACGGGCGACCGGCGCCGCGGCGGCGCTACGGCCTGCGACGGCACTACCGGCTCGCGCCCTGGACGTCGTTCGTGGAGGTGCACTGGGCCGAGGCGGTCGAGGCCTACGTCACCCCGGTGGCCGCCGACGTCGTCGGCGTCGCCCTGCTGACGTCCGTCCGCGGCGGGTTCGACGACCAGCTGACGCGGTTCCCGTCCCTGCGGGCGCGGCTGCGGGACGCCGCGCCCCTCGGTGACGTCCTCGGCGCCGGGCCACTGCGGCAACGCGCCCGGTCCCGCGTGGCCGGGCGAGTGCTGCTCGTCGGGGACGCCGGCGGGTACGTCGACGCCCTCACCGGTGAAGGCGTCGCCATGGCCGTGGCACAGGCCCGCGCGGCCGTGGCCGCGATCGCCCGCGACGAGCCGATGCGCTACGAACGCGACTGGTTCACCATCACGCGGCGCTACCGCGTGCTGACGGCCTCCCTGCTGGGCGCCACGCGGTGGCACCCGGTCCGGCGCGCGCTGGTCCCGACCGCCGAGCGACTGCCGGGGCTGTTCTCGGCGGCGGTCAACTCCCTGGCGCGGCCGGCGTGACCCGGGAGCCGCGTCGGTGACCGCTCAGCGGACGACGACGCCGCGGGCGGCCATGTGCGCCTTGACGTCGCGGATGCGCAGCTCGCCGAAATGGAAGATGGACGCGGCCAGCACCGCGGACGCACGTCCGTCGAGGACGCCGTCCGCGAGATGGTCGGCGGTGCCGGCGCCACCCGAGGCGATGACCGGCACGTCGACGACGGCGGTGACCGCCCGCAGCAGCTCGAGGTCGAACCCGAGCTTGGTCCCGTCCCGGTCCATCGAGGTCAACAGGATCTCCCCCGCACCGCGTTCGGTGACCTGCTGGCACCAGGCCACCGCGTCCGTCCCGGTCGGCGTCCGCCCCCCGTGGATGAACAGCTCCCACGACATGCGTTCCGGAGCCCCCGTCCCGTCCGCTGCGCTCACGCGGCGGGCGTCGACGGCAGCGACGACCGACTGGGAACCGACGGCGTCGGCGCACTCGGTCAGCAGCTGCGGGCGTTGCACGGCCGCGGTGTTGAACGCGATCTTGTCGGCGCCGGCATGCAACATGCGGCGGGCGTCGGCGACCGAGCGCATCCCCCCTCCGACGGCGAACGGGATCGACACCTGCTCGGCCACCCGGTGGACGACGTCGATGAGGATGTCGCGGTCGTCGCTGGACGCGGTGATGTCGAGGAACACCAGCTCGTCCGCGCCCTCCTCGTCGTACAGACGCGCGAGCTCGACGGGATCACCGGCGTCACGCAGGTCGACGAAGTTGACGCCCTTGACGACCCGACCGGCGGTGACGTCGAGGCAGGGCACGACCCGGGCGGCGAGCGTGTCCGGGGTCGGGGCGGCCGGAACGGTCACGCCGCTCCCCCACCGACGGCGGCCAGGGCCTCCTCGAGGGTGAACGCGCCGCTGTAGAGCGCCTTGCCGACGATCGCGGCGTCGACCCGCGGGTGGCAGTCGGCCAGGACCCGCAGGTCGTCGAGGGTGCTCACGCCACCCGACGCGGTGACCGAGGCGTCGGTCGCGTCGGCCACCTTCGTCAGCATCTCGACGTTGGGGCCCTGCAGCATCCCGTCCTTGGCGACGTCGGTGTAGACGAAGCGCGGCACGCCCATGGCGGAGAACCGCTCGATGGCGGCGAACAGGTCGCCCGCCTCCTCGGTCCAGCCGCGTGCCTGCAGCGTGGTGCCGCGCGCGTCGAGCCCCACCGCGATGCGGGGCCCGACCGCGTCGAGCACCTCGGCGACGAACTCGGGTCGCGACAGGGCCATCGTGCCGATCACGACCCGCTCCGCGCCGTAGGCCAGCGACGCCTCGACGTCGGCGAGCGTGCGCACGCCTCCCGACGCCTGCACCTTGCAGCCCGTCGCCTCGACGATGCCCTCGATCAGGGAGCGGTTGCGCGGCTCGCCGGTGAACGCGGCGTCGAGGTCGACCACGTGCAGCCACGGCGTGCCGGCGTCGGCGAACCGGCGGGCGGCCGCGACGGGGTCGGCGTCGTAGACGGTCTCCTCGTCGGCGCGGCCCTGGGTGAGGCGGACGGCGCGGCCGTCCTTGATGTCGACGGCCGGATACAGGGTCAGCACGGTGTTCGGGGGCTCCTCGTGAGGTGGTGGCTCAGGTCGGCAGGGTCGCGACCCAGTTGGCCAGCAGTCGCCGGCCGATCTCGCCGGACTTCTCCGGGTGGAACTGGGTGCCGACCACGCTGGCCTGGCGGACCAGGCTGGGGAAGTCGACCCCACCGTAGGCGGTGCGACCGACGACCGGTTCCTCGTCGGTCGGCACCGCGTAGTAGGAGTGGACGTAGTAGACCCGCTCGCCGGCCACCCCGGCCAGCAGCGGGTCGCCGTCGTGGGCGTCGGCGGCGTGCAGCAGGTCCCAACCCATGTGGGGCACCACCGCGCCGGCGGGGAAGCGTTCGACCCGACCGGTGAGCAGTCCGAGGCCGGGTTCGTCGCCCTCGTCGGACGCCTCGTAGAGCAACTGCATCCCGACGCAGATGCCGAACACCGGGCGGCCGGAGGCGATCCAGTCCTCGAGCAGCGCGTGCAGGCCGGACCGTCGCAGCGAGGCCAGGCAGGACGCGAAGTGGCCGACGCCGGGCACGACCAGCGCGTCGGCCGCCGCGGCCTGCTCCGGGTCGCCGGTCACGAACGCGTCGGCGCCGGCCGCGTCGAAGCCACGCTTGGCGGAGCGGACGTTGCCGGCGTCGTAGTCGAGCACGGCCAGGCGCGGGCGACGGTCGGTCGTGCCCGGCCCACCACCGGGGGCGGTCACTGCAGCACACCCTTGGTGGACGGCACCGCGCCCGAACCGGTGACCGCGACCGCACGCCGCAACGCGACGGCGAAGGCCTTGAACACCGACTCGTAGACGTGGTGGGTGTTCTCGCCCGAGACGTTGTGCACGTGCACCGTGATGCGGGCGTTGGCGACCAGCGCCTCGAAGAAGTGCTTGAGCAGGTGGACCTCGAACGTGCCGATGGTCTTGACCGGCGGGGTGACGTCCCACACGAGGAAGGGCCGACCCGACAGGTCGACGGCGACGCGGGTGAGGGCCTCGTCGATCGGGACCTGCGAGTCCCCGAACCGCTCGACGCCGGCGCGGTCGCCCCACGCCTCGGCCAGCGCCTGGCCCAGCGCGATCCCGACGTCCTCGGTGGTGTGGTGCTCGTCGATCTCGAGGTCGCCCTGCGCGTGGACGGTCAGGTCGAGCCGGCCGTGCCGGCCGAGCTGGTCGAGCATGTGGTCGAAGAACGGCACGCCGGTGGTGACGTCGACCGTGCCCGAACCGTCGAGGTCGACCTCGACCTCGATCTTGGTCTCCTTGGTGTCGCGGGCGACGCGACCGACGCGGGTGCTCACGGGCAGGCTCCTTGCGGGGACGGGAAGGACGGGAAGCAGGCGGGGTGGGTCAGGCGAGGACGTCGCGCAGCGCGGTGAGGAACGCGTCGTTCTCGTCGGCGGTGCCGATGGTGACGCGGACGCAGCCGACGAGCCGGGGACGGCGCGAGAAGTCGCGCACCAGCACCCCACGCTCGAGCAGCCGCGCGAACAGGTCGTCGACGCCGGTGCGCAGCAGCAGGAAGTTGGCGGCGGACGGCCACACCTGCACGCCGGGCAGCTGTCGCAGCGCCGCGGCGACGCGGTCGCGCTCGTCGGCGACGCGCTGGCGGTGGCCGAGGAACGCCTCCTCCTGCTCGAGCGCGACCAGGCCGGTCACCTGCTTGACCGCGTCGAGGTGGTAGGGCAGGCGGACCTTCTGCACGTCCTGCACCACCCAGTCGGCGGCGGCGAGGTAGCCGAGCCGCAGCCCGGCCAGCCGGAACGCCTTCGAGAAGGTGCGCACGACCACCAGCCGCGTGAGCTCGTCGAGCAGCGGCAGCACGGACGCGTCCGCGTCGCCGAACTCGACGTAGGCCTCGTCGACGACGACCAGCGCCCGGGTGCGCGCGTGCAACTGACGGACCGCGTCGCGACCGACCGGCGTGCCGACCGGGTTGTTCGGGCTCGGCACCAGCACCAGGTCGGGGTCCGTGGCCGCGATGGTGGTGACGACGTCGGCCGTGAGCGCGAAGTCGTCGTCGAGATCGACCTCGACGGCCGGGGTGAGGGCGGTGCGGCACAGTTCCGGGTACATCGAGTAGCCGGGCCGCACGTAGGCGACACGTCGCTCCGGCCCGCCGTAGGCCTGCAGCAGCTGCAGCAGGATCTCGTTCGAGCCGTTGGCGGCCCACACCTGCTCGGCGTCCAGCCCGAGCCGGGCCGCCAGCGCCTCGCGCAGGGCCCGGTGGGGCCGGTCCGGGTACCGGTTGAGCTCGAGCGAGACGATCCGCTCGGCGACCGCCGGCAGGAACCCGGGCGGCGGCGGCTCGGCGGTCTCGTTGGTGTTGAGCCGGACGGGCACGTCCAGCTGCGGCGCGCCGTAGGGCTCGACGGCGGCGAGGTCGGGCCGCACCGGCAGCCGGTCGGCCACGGCGCACGGGGCGTCACTGGTCGTCATCGCGACCGGTCCTCGGCCAGCGGCGGCTCGAAACGCACATCGACGGCGCGGGCGTGGGCGGGTAGGTCCTCGCTGTGTGCGAGGGCGCCGACGGCGTCGGCGAAGTCGCGCAGCTGCTCCTCGGTGTACTCGACGTAGTTGACCGGCACGAGGAACGACGAGGTGGTCAGCCCGCCGGTGAACCGGGCCGTGCCGGAGGTCGGCAGGGTGTGGTTCGGTCCGGCGCCGTAGTCGCCGACCGAGACCGGCGTCCACGGGCCGATGAAGGTGGTACCGGCGTAGCGGACCCGCTCGGCGACCTTGCCGGCGTCCTCGGTGTGGATCTCGAGGTGTTCGGCGGCGAACGCCTCGGCCACCGCGACGGCCTGGTCGAGGTCGTCGACCAGCGCGACGGTGCCCTGGTTGCGCAGCGCGGTCTCGATGCGCTCGGCGTGGCGGGCCCGGGGAACCTCGCGCTCCAGCGCGGCCTCGACCGGGTCGACGAGGGCGGCCTCGGTGGTGATGAGCAGGGCGACGACCAGCTCGTCGTGCTCGGCCTGCCCGACCAGGTCCGCCGCCACGATGCGCGGGTCGGCGGTGTGGTCGGCCACGATCGCGACCTCGGTCGGTCCGGCGTAGCCGTCGATGCCGATCAGGCCCTGCGCGGCCAGCTGCTGCTTGGCCAGCGAGACGTACAGGTTGCCGGGGCCGACCACCATGTCGCAGGCCGGGACGGCGTCGGTGCCGTACGCCATCGCGGCGACGGCCTGGGCGCCACCGACGCGGACGACGCGGTCGACGCCGAGCAGCGCCGCCGTGGCAAGGATGGTGCGGTTGGGCCAGCCGTCGTGCTCCCCCGAGGTGATGCCGGTGAAGCCGGTGCCGGTCGGTGGCGTGCACAGCACGATCTCGTCGACGCCGGCGACCTGCGCCGGGACGACCGTCATGATGACCGTCGACGGGTACACGGCCTTGCCGCCCGGGACGTACACGCCGGCGCGCGACACCGGTCGGTGCCACACCCCCATGCGCACGCCGTCGAGGTGGTCCTCCCAGTCCAGCGGGCGGCAACGCTCGTGGTACCAGCGGACCTGGGCGATCGACCGTTCGAGCGCGGCGCGCAGCCGGGGGTCGAGGCGCTCGAGCGACTCGTGCAGGACCTCGCGCGGGACCACGAGATCGTCGACGTCCTGGCCGTCGAAACGGGCCGTCAGCTCGCGCAGCGCTGCGTCCCCGCGGTCACGGACGGCGCCCAGCGTGGCGTCGACGGCCTCACGCGCGGCCGCGAGGTCGGTCCGTGGGCGCGGCAGCCGGTCGCGCGGGTCGGACCGGTCGCCGCGCAGGTCGAGGACGGAGAGTCGGGCCATGTCGACGGACCTCGCGCAGGCAGGACGGACGGGAACCGCGAGCGTACCCACGCGCGAGGAACGCCCACCCCCGTGGAGCGGCTCCACCTCGCGTGTCGCCGACCATGGGTGCGATTCCCGCAGGTTCCCGCGGGCGTTCGTCACCGGCGCCGCGGCGCTCCGGGATCATCAGCGGGCACTCGGTGCGACGCACGTGCGTCGAAAGCCGGCCCTGTGCAGATGAGCCCGCACGGATCGACGGTCACGGCGGCGCTGGGCGCGATCCGTGCGTCCGCACGTCGGGCAGTGCGGACCAGGGCGCACGGATGGCTCCGGCGAGATCTCGCCTGGGGCCGACCGCAGGCGCGGGTCAGTTGCCGATGATGCCGGCGCCGACCAGCAGGTAGACGAGCAGGCCGAGGACGAGCGCACCGACGACGTAGACGAGGGTCCCGGGGCCGGCGGTCCCGGAGCGTTGGGCCTCCGGGTGCATGCCCGGACGTCGGCCGGCGTCGTCGCGGTTCTCGGGATGGTCCTTGGGCCCGTTGCTGCGGCCGTCCTCGGGCTGGTCCTGGTGGGGAGTGCTCACATCCGAACCTTTCGGCGTCGTCGGCCAGCCAGCCAACCGCACGTGGCGGGCCGTCGGCGCACCGTCGGCGCCGCCGTTGGGCCAGGGACGCGGTCAGGCGACCGACACGATGGTGGTCCCGGAGGGCACCAGGTCGTAGAGATCGATGACGTCCGAGTTGTACATCCGGACGCACCCGTTGGAGGACGCGCTGCCGATGGACGATTCGTTGGGCGTGCCATGGAAGCGGATCAGGGTGTCGCGGCCGCTGCGCGTGTTCCAGTTCAACGCGCGGAGCCCGAGCGGGTTGCTGGGGCCGGGACCGATGCGCTCGGGCATGTCGGCGCCCCACCGGTCGGGGGCGGGGTTGACCCAGGTGGGCTCGAACCGCTTGGCGCCGACGACGTAGGTCCCGGTCGGCGTCGGGCTGTTGTTCGTCCCGACGGCGACGGTCCAGGTCCGTTGGCGATCGGCACCGTTGTACAGGTGCAGCTTTCGGGCCGACTGGTCGAGCAGCAGGACGGTCCCGAAGCTGTCGGCCGTGACGCTCGGCGCGGTGGTGACGAACTCGAGTTCGACCGCCTCGCCGTCACCGGCCAGCGCGGCGCGGAGCCGCTCGCGCGCCTCGGAACGGTTGACGCTGACCCCGGTGCGTTCCGCGACGACCCGCAGCGCACCGTCCGCATAGGTGATCTCCGCGTCGCGGCCGGCGACCTCCTTGCCCTCCGCGAGGTCGTCGACGACACCGGTCAGCGCCTCGTCGTCGAGCTCGATTCCGACGGGGTCGACGGCGACCGTGCCGGAGCGGGTCGCGGTGGCCAGGGCGTCGGCGAGGACACGTTGCACGTCGGTCTCGGCGCCGAGCTCGGCGGGGGTGACGGTGCGGGTCTCACCGTCGAGGCTCACCGTGACCGCGTGGCCGGTGGCGGTGACGGCCGCCTCGTCGACGGCGTCGGCCACCTGCTGGACCAGGCCGGTGGAGACCTGCGGATCGATGGTGGCAACGGTGAGTTCGGCGGTGTCGCCGTCCCCGTCGAGCAGCTCGCGGACGGTCTGCGCGGCCGCGTCACGTTCCAGCGTACGACCGGTGATGGCCTCGCTCACGACGACGTGCCCGTCGCCCCAGGAGGCGGTGGCGTCGACGGGGTCGCGGTCGATGTCGCCCGCCACGGTCGCGACGAAGTCCTCGATGCCCTCGTCGGGGACGTCGATCCCGACGTCGGTGGAGAAGTCGGCGCTGCCGTTGGTCCAGCGCACGCGGGCGAGTTCGCCGAACCCGGCCTGCTCGGTGTGGCTGCGGGCGGCGGCGACGGCGGCCTCGACATCGGCGACGCCCCCGAGGTCGCGGGCGGAGGTGGTCCAGGTACTCGTGCCGTCGGTGAGATCGATCTCGCGGTCGAGTCGGGCGTCGAGGTGGTCGCGGACCGCCTCGACCGCCTCCTCGGTGGTGCTGCCACCGACGGCCACGCTCGCAATGGTGGTCCCCGGCAGCAGACGTCCCTCGTCGCGCAACTGATCGCCCCAGGCGACGGTGGCGACCCCCAACGCCCCGAGCACCCCGACGAGCACCACGACCACGCCGGCCAGCACGAGCAGTCGGGTGCTCGGACGTCGACGGTCGGTCGTGGTGGTGCTCATGTCCGGTCCCTACAGGTCGCGTGATCGATGTGCCAGGTGGCCGCGAAGGCGCTCGATCAGGCCCCTCCGCGACCTTCGAGGGTAACGGGATCGTGCGACTGCGCAGCCCCTGCGCGGTGTACGGGAGCGCGGGATGGTGGAGGCAACCCAATGGCCGCCTCGTGCGTCGTCACGCGGCGCTCGTCAGGTCAGCGCGGGTTCGCGTTCCCTGGCCCGCCGCCAGCGCGGTTCCTCCTCGTCACCACCGAAGGTCCGGTCGCCGGCCTCGTCGTCGATGGCCTGCGGACCGAACGCCGACTTGATCTCGCCGAAGAGTCCCGAGTGCCGCTCGACGCGCAGCTCGTCGCCGAGACGGTAGGTCCGACAGGCGCCGTCGGGCGCGTCGACCTGCAGGTGCACCGGGACGGGTCCCTGGTGGTGGACGAGGATGTCCTTGAGCCGCCGTACGGCGTCCGCCGTGCACTGTTCGGTGGCGAAGCGCACCACGATCGGCGCGCCGAGCGCCTCGGAGAGGTCCGGTGCGGAGACGCGGTTGGCCTGCAGCTTGAGCGCCTCGTCGCGCACCTCGAGTCGACCGGTCACGACCAGCACGGCGTCCTCGACCAGCACCTCGTGCGCGGCGCGGTAGGTGTTGGGCCAGAAGACGACCTCGACGTTGCCGGTGAGGTCCTCGAGGGTGGCCACGAGGTAGGTGTCGCCCTTCTTGGTGAACTTCTTGGTCAGGCCGGTGAGCACGCCGCCGACCGTGACGTTGTCGTTGTCCTTGCGCTCGCGCAGGCCGGCGCAGCTGGTGTCGATGTGACGCTCGAGGACCCGCTCGGTGCCGAACAGTGGGTGGTCCGAGACGTACAGCCCGAGCATCTCGCGCTCGAACTTCAGCAGCTGGGACTTGTCGAACTCCTCGGTGGGGATCTCGGGGGCATCGTCGAGCTCGACCCCGTCCGCACCGCCGCCGTCGTCGCCGAACAACGACAGGAAGCCGGCCGCCTCGTCCTTCTTGGCCTTCTGGGCCGTGTCGACCATCAGTTCGTAGACGGCCAGCAGGCCCTTGCGCGTGTGACCCAGCGAGGAGAACGCGCCGGCCAGGATCAGGTTCTCCAGCGTGCGCTTGTTGAGCACACTGGCGTCGACCTTGGCGCAGAAGTCCTGGAAGTCGGCGAACGCGCCCTTCTCGGTGCGGGCGCGGACGATCTGTTCGACGATCCCCTCCCCCACGCCGCGTACGGCCGACAGCCCGAACAGGACCTCGTCCCCTCGCGGGGTGAAGTCGCTGCCCGAGGTGTTGATGTCGGGCGGCAGCACGGGGATGCCCATGCGCCGGCACTCGTTGAGGTAGAGCGGCTTGTTGTCCTTGTGGTTCTTGACGCTGGTGAGCAGTGCCGCCATGTACTCGACCGGGTAGTGGGCCTTGAGCCAGGCGGTCTGGTAGCTCACCACGCCGTAGGCGACCGTGTGGGACTTGTTGAACCCGTACTCGGCGAACTTCTCGATGAGGCCCCACAACGAGCTCATCAGGGACTTGTCGTAGCCGTTGTCGACGCCACCGCTGATGAACTGGTCCTTGAAGGACTCCATCAGGTCGCGCTTCTTCTTGCCGACCGCCTTGCGCAACCCGTCCGCGTCGGACATCGTGAAGCCCGCGAGGTCGGTCGCGATCTTCATGACCTGCTCTTGGTAGACGATCACGCCGTAGCTCTCGCCCAGCACGGGCTCGAGGTCCGGGTGGTCGTAGGTGACCTCCTCGAGGCCGTTCTTGCGGTTGGCGTAGGCGACGTGCATGTCCATCGACAACGGGCCCGGGCGGTACAGCGCCAGCAGGGCCGAGATGTCCTCGAAGCGGGTCGGCCTGAGCTTGCGCACCAGCGCCTGCATGCCGGTCGAGTCGAGTTGGAAGACGCCCAACGTGAAGCCGGTCGAGAGCATCTCGTAGGTGGTGGGGTCGTCCATGTCGCCGAGCAGTTCGGCGTCGTCGAGGTCGACCTCGACGCCCCGGTTGGCGCGGATGTGCCGTTCGGCGTCCGAGATCACCGTGAGGTTGCGCAGCCCGAGGAAGTCCATCTTGAGCAGGCCGATGGCTTCGGCCGCGCCCATCTCGTACTGGGTGACGATCTCGCCACGGTCGGTCTTGAGCAGCGGGACGATCTCGTCGAGCGGTGAAGCGCCGATGATGACCGCGGCGGCATGGATGCCGTGCTGGCGGATCAGGCCCTCGAGCTTCTCGGCGGTCTCGAGCACCCGGCGGTAGGTCGGGTCGTTGCGGGCCTCCCGCAACTCGACCGACTTGTCGTAGGCCTCGGCGAGCGGGGCCTCCTTGCCCTGCTGCGGGGGCGGCATCATCTTGCACAGCGTGTCGCCGACGCTGAACGGCTCGTCGAGCACCCGGGCGGCGTCGCGGATGGCCGACTTCGCCTTGATGGTCCCGAAGGTGACCACCTGGGCCACGTGGTCGTCGCCGTAGCGCGAGGCGGCGTAGCGGATCATCTCCCCGCGTCGACGGTCGTCGAAGTCGATGTCGATGTCCGGCATCTGGATACGGGCCGGGTTGAGGAACCGCTCGAAGATCAGGCCGTACTTGATCGGGTCGACCCGCGTGATGTCGGTGCAGAAGGCGACGACCGAACCGCCGGCCGAACCACGACCGGGACCGACGCGGATGCCGGCACTGCGGGCGTACTCGCACAGGTCGGCGACGATCAGGAAGTAGGCGGGGAAGCCCATGTCCTGGATGACGCCGAGCTCGTACTCGATGCGCTGGGCGACGGCGTCGGGAACCGGGTCGCCGTAGCGCTCGCGGGCACCCTCCCACACCTTGTGGCGCAGGAACTCGGCCTCGGACATGCCCGGCGGGCAGGGGAAGGCCGGCAGCAGGTCGAGGTCGAACTCGATCTTCGCGTCGCACATCTCGGCGATGTCGAGCGTGGCATCGAGCGCGTCGCGGTACTGGGCGTACTCCTGGCGCATCTCCCGGGCGGTCTTGACGTAGAACTGGTCGCCGGAGAACTTGAACCGGTCCGTGTCGGAGAGCTTCGAGCCGGTCTGGATGCACAGCAGCACGTCGTGGGCCTGCGCGTCCTCGGCGTCGGTGTAGTGCGAGTCGTTGGTGAGGACCGTGCGCAGGCCGAGTTGGCCGGCCAGCTTCTCGAGCAGCGGCCAGGTGCGCCGCTGTTCCTCGATGCCGTGGTCCTGGAGCTCGACGAAGAAGCGCTCGGCGGTGTAGATGTCCTTGAAGTCGCTCAGGACCTGGCGCGCCTCGTCCTCGTCGCCCTTGAGCAGGGCCTGGTTCACCTCCGAGCCGAGACAGCCCGAGAGCACGACCATGCCCTCGCTGTGCGCGGCGAGCAGCTCCTTGTCGACGCGCGGCTTGTACCAGTAGCCGTCGAGGTAGGCCTTGGTGGAGAGCTTGACGAGGTTGCGGTACCCGACGTCGTCCTGCGCCAGCGTGGTCAGGTGGAAGTAGCGCTGGCGACCGTCGGAGCCGCCGAGCCGCTGGTCGTGCCGGGACCCGACCGCCTGGTACAGCTCCGAGCCGAGGATCGGATTCACCCCGGCCGCGGTGCCCTGCTTGTAGAAGTCGGCCAGTCCGAACAACACCCCGTGGTCGGTGATGGCGACACCGGGCTGCCCGTCGCGGGCGACCTTGTCGAACAGCTGCCCGAGCCGCGACGCCCCGTCGAGCATCGAGTACTCGGTGTGCACGTGGAGGTGGACGAAGCTGTCGCGGTCGCCACTACCCACTGCTCGCGCTCCCCTGGCCACCTGGGCCACTCGCCTGCTCGTCGTGTCCCGGCCGATCCCGGGAACGTCGGACCGGACCCCGCCCGTCGGATGACGGGCAGCGCCGGACCAGACGGGATTCTGCGGGAAGGTGCACCCGGCACCGCAGCCGAGGGGCCGCGAGCCGGTGTGCCAGAACCACACGCCTGTGGTTCGCGACGCTACCACTCCTGGGCCGAGGTGGCCCGGTGGGCGGGGCTGCGGGTGGGGCCTGCGCGCAGCGAGCGCCCGGCCCTCGCGCGCGTCTCACGGTCAGACGACGGTCAGCAGCTGCGGGCCGTCGTCGGTGACCGCGATCGTGTGTTCGGCGTGGGAGGCGCGCGAGCCGTCGACGGTGCGGATGGTCCAGCCGTCGTCGTCGATGCGGTAGTCGTCGCGTCCCCCGGCCATGAACATCGGCTCGATCGCGATCACCAGGCCGGGACGGATCCGCAGCCCGCGGCCCGGCTCGCCCTCGTTGGGAACGGAGGGGTCCTCGTGCATCTGCCGGCCCACGCCGTGGCCGCCCCACCCCTGTGGGATGCCGTAGCCGTGTCCACGGCCGATCGCGCCGATGGCCGCCCCGACGTCGCCGAGACGGTTGCCCGGCACGGCCGCGGCGATGCCGGCCGCGAGCGCGTCCTCGGCGGCCTGGCGGAGCCGGTCGTCGTCCTCGCGGACGGTACCGACGCTGAAGGTGACGGCCGCGTCACCGACCCAGCCGTCGAGGACAGCACCGAAGTCGATGCTCAGCAGGTCACCGTCGGCGAGCGGTTCGTCGTCGGGGATGCCGTGCACGATGACGTCGTTCTTCGACGCGCAGATGACCCCGGGGAACGGCGTCGGGGCGAAGTGCGGGTGGTAGCCGAGGAACGCCGAGGTGGCGCCGTGCTCGCGCAGCACGTCGCGGGCGACCTCGTCGAGGTCGCGCAGGCTCACCCCGACGTCGGCGGCCGCGCGCATCGCCCGGTGGGCGAGCGCGACGACCCTGCCGGCCTCGCGGAGTCCGGCCACGTCCTTGCGGGATTTTCGGAGGATCACGCGTCGTCCTGTGCCGTGGCGGGCGTCGGGGTGTCCAGGGTCGGGGTGTCCAGGGCCTGCCACCAGTCCACGGGCAGGTGCAGACCGGCCCGGGCGAGCACGACGT
Source organism: Egicoccus halophilus (assembly GCF_004300825.1). Lineage (NCBI taxonomy): Bacteria > Bacillati > Actinomycetota > Nitriliruptoria > Egicoccales > Egicoccaceae > Egicoccus > Egicoccus halophilus. Next base: position 2,026,311 of record NZ_CP036250.1, on the reverse strand, counting down.
CGAGGTCGTCGGGCAGTGGCTCGGTCACCTCCACCGTCTCGCCGGTCACGGGGTGCACGAGGGCCAGCCGCCCGGCGTGCAACGCGACGCGTGGCACGTCGAGCGACGCGGCCAGCGAGGCCGAGGCCCGGTAGGTGGGATCGGCGAGCAACGGGTGCCCGAGCGCCGACAGGTGGACCCGGATCTGGTGGGTCCGGCCGGTCTCGAGCGCGCAGGCCAACAGTGCCACCGAGCGCCCCTCGCCGACCGGGGCCTGGTCGAGGACCCGGTAGCGGGTCACGGCCGCCTTGCCGTCGTCCCGGACGGTGAAGCGCGTGCGGTCGCCCGGGTCGCGGCCGAGCGCCCCCTCGATGCGTCCACGTGGCGCCTGGGGCACGCCCTCGACCAGTGCGAGGTAACGACGGGCGACGCGGCGCTGCTGGAGCGCCTCGACCAACCCGGCGTGGGCGGCGTCGGTCTTGGCCACCATCAGCAGGCCGGACGTGTCGCGGTCGAGCCGGTGCACGATGCCGGGCCGCCCCTTCCCGCCGGCGGGTGCCAGCGCGACGCCCGCGGCGGCCAGCGCGTCCACCAGCGTGCCGTCGGGCTGACCGTGTCCGGGATGGACGACCAGCCCGGCGGGCTTGACCAGCACGATCAGGTGGTCGTCCTCGAAGCGCACCGGCGGCAGCGGCGGAGCCGGGACGCCGGGTGGCGCCGTGGCGGTCGCCGTGAACCGCACCGCCTGGCCGGCGCGCACCCGCTGCTGCTTGCTCACCGGCCGGCCGTCGAGCTGCACCTCGCCCCCGACGATGCGGGCGGCCGCCCGGGACCGCGAGATCTCGAACAGCTCCGCCACCACGACGTCGAGTCGTTCGCCGTCGAGCGCGTCGGGGACGCGCTCGACGCTCACGGACGCTCCGGCGACGACGGCGCGCCGGCCGACCCGTCGGCGTCGACGGCCGTGGAGCCCGCCTGCCGCGCCTCGGTCGCGGGCGCCGCTTCGTCGGCCGCCTTCGCCTCCTGTTCCTCGCGCCACAGCGCCAGTGCCAGCAGCACGAAACCGACCGTGATCGCCGCGTCGGCCACGTTGAAGCGGGGGAAGTTGCCCCAGGCGACGAAGTCCACCACGTCACCCTGGAAGAAGCCGCTGCGTTCACCCACGACGTTGGGACGCACGAGCCGGTCGATGGCGTTGCCCAGTGCCCCCGCCAGCAGCAGACCGTAGGCGCAGGCCGGCAGCAGGCTCGTGGTACGCGGCAGGGCGCGCGCCACGATGACCGTGACCAGCACGGTGACCACGAGGAACAGCCAGGCCGGCGCCGGCAGCCCGAAGGCGGCCCCAGGGTTGTAGACCAGTTGCCAACCGACGGCGTCGCCGAACAGCGGGGCGTACTCCCCCATCCCCAATGCCGCCTCGGCGATCTCCTTGGTGGCCTGGTCGAGGACCACGACCGCAGCGGCGAGCAGCAGCGCGACCTGGGTGGGCAGTCGCGACGCCGGCCGCGACGTTGCGTCGGCGGCGGGCGGAGCGTCGGTCAACGTCCGGTCTCGTCCCGGCGCTTGCAGTCCATGCACAGCGTGGCGTAGGGCAGCGCCTCGAGACGGGCGGGCTCGATCTCGTTCCCGCAGCGTTCGCAGGTGCCGTACGTACCGGCGTCCATGCGGCGCAGGGCGTCGTCGATCTGGGACAGCAGCCGACGGGCGTGATTCGACAGCGACTGCGCGGTCTCGCGCTCGAAGCTGGCGGAGCCGGCGTCGGCCGGGTCGTCGTCGAAGCCGCCCTCGCGCCAGTTCTTGACGTCGGCTTCGGCGTCGAGCCCCTCGACCTGGCCGATCAGCGACTGTCGTTCGGCGAGCAGCTCCCGACGACGCTCGTCGAGCTGGTCCTGTGGGTACGGGTTCTCGGATGCCATGGCGCCGGAAGGTACCAGACCGCTCGGTGTGCCACGGCCGGTTGCACGACGACCTATGCTGCCCGGGCACGATCCAACGCTGTGACGCGGACGCGGCGGCGGGTCGGTCGCACCAGGAGCGAGCCGGGACGGTGGGAGCCGGTGGTGCGGCCCCGCCGTCATCACCGCCGAGCGGCCGCGCCGAACGTCCGGGCCCGCCCGGACGCGTAGGCGCGGACGGGTCCCGCACGAGACGCGGGCCGACCGGAACCCCTCGGGGTGCCGGCGGAAAGCCCCAACGAAGCGGTCGGTCACGGCGCCCGGGACACGGGCGGGGCCGGCAACGAGGGTGGTACCGCGGCGCCGTGCGGCGTCGTCCCTCGGGTCGCACACCGTCTGCCTCCCGAGGACGAAGATGACCACCTGGCCCAGCGTCGCTCCCCAGCCCGACCTGCCGCAGCTCGAGGCGCAGGTGCTCGACCGTTGGCGCGCACTCGACGTCTTCGCGCGCAGTGTCGAGCAGCGCGCCGACGCCCCCGTGTGGACGTTCTTCGAGGGCCCGCCGACCGCCAACGGCCGTCCCGGCACCCACCACGTCGAGGCCCGCACCTTCAAGGACATCTTCCCGCGCTACCGCACGATGAAGGGGTTCTTCGTGCGCCGCAAGGGTGGCTGGGACTGCCACGGCCTGCCGGTGGAACTCGAGGTCGAGAAGGAGCTCGGCCTCAACTCCAAGGCGGACATCGAGGCGTACGGCATCGAGAAGTTCAACGCCCGCTGCCGGGAGTCGGTGCTGCGCTACGTCGACGTCTGGGAACGGCTCACCGAGCGCATCGGGTTCTGGATCGACACCGACGACCCGTACCGCACGATGGACGCGACCTACGTCGACTCACTGTGGTGGGGCCTCAAGGAGCTGTGGGACCGGGACCTGATCTTCGAGGACCACCGGGTCGCGCCCTACTGCGGCCGGTGCGGCACCGCCCTGTCCGACGCCGAGGTGGCACAGGGCTACCAGACGGTCGAGGACCCGAGCGTGTTCGTGCGCTTCCCACTGCTCGACGGACCGTTGGCCGACGAGGGCGCGGCGCTGCTGGTGTGGACCACGACCCCGTGGACCCTGCCGTCCAACACCGCCTGCGCCGTCGGCGCCGACGTGCGCTACCAACTCGTGCGCGTGTCGGCCACCGACGCCGGCGGCGAGGACGAACTGCTGGTGCTGGCCGCCGACCTCGTGGAGCGGGTGCTCGGCGAGCGCGGTGACCAGCTCTACGAGGTGGTGCGCGAGGTCGCACCCGACGAGCTGGTCGGTGCCCACTACGAGGCGCCGTTCACCATCGTCGCGCCCGAGGCCGACCAGGACTGGCGCTACGTGGTGACCGCCGACTTCGTCACGACCACCGACGGGTCGGGCATCGTGCACCTCGCGCCCGCCTTCGGCGCCGACGACATGGCCGTCGGCCGCGAGCACGGACTGCCGGTGCTCAATCCCGTCGACCGGGAGGGGAAGTTCACCGTCGGCCCGTGGGCCGGCAGCTTCGTCAAGGACGCCGACCCCGACATCATCCGGGAGCTGACCGCCGGCGGCCGGCTGTTCCAGGCGACCCGCTACTCGCACACCTACCCCCACTGCTGGCGCTGCAAGCGTCCGTTGATCTACTACGCCAAGCCGTCGTGGTACATCCGCACGACCGCGGTTCGCGACCAGCTGCTGGCCAACAACGCCGGCATCGACTGGCACCCGGAGCACATCCGGGACGGGCGCTTCGGCAACTGGCTGGAGAACAACGTCGACTGGGCCCTGTCACGGGACCGCTACTGGGGCACCCCGTTGCCGTTCTGGCGCTGCGAGGACGGCCACGTCACGGTGGTCGGTTCCCGGGCGGAGCTCTCCACGCTCAGCGGCGAGGACCATGCCGAGCTCGACCCGCACCGGCCCTACGTCGACGAGGTGGTCCTGCCGTGCGGCCAGTGCGGCCAGACGGCGACCCGCGTCCCCGACGTCGCCGACGCCTGGTTCGACTCGGGCGCCATGCCCTACGCCCAGTGGGGCTACCCGCACCAGGGGCGCGAGGAGTTCGCCCGCCACTACCCCGCCGACTACATCTGCGAGGCGATCGACCAGACCCGTGGCTGGTTCTACACGCTGCTGGCCGAGTCGACCCTGCTGTTCGGTGACAGCTCCTACCGCACCTGCGTCTGCCTCGGCCACATCGTGGACGAGGACGGTCGCAAGATGTCGAAGTCGCTGGGCAACATCCTCGATCCCTGGGAGCTGATCGAGCGCAACGGGGCCGACGCCCTGCGGTGGTTGATGCTGGCCGAGGGCAACCCGTGGGTGTCGCGGCGGGTCGGTCCGCAGCTGCTCGACGAGATCGTCCGTCGGTTCCTGCTCACGATCTGGAACACCCACGTGTTCTTCACCACCTACGCCGCGATCGACGGCTTCGACCTGGCCACCCCAGCCCCTGCGGTCGCAGAACGACCCGCCGCGGACCGCTGGGTGCTGGCGGAGCTCGCCGACGTCGTCACCGTCGTCGACACCGCGCTGGAGCGCTACGACGTCTCGAGCGCGACCCGCCGGCTCGAGCGGTTCGTCGACGACCTGTCGAACTGGTACGTGCGACGCAACCGACGCCGGTTCTGGAAGGCGGTGGCCGACGACCCGGCCGACAAGGCGGCCGCGTACCACACGCTGCACACCTGTCTGCGCACGCTCGCACAGCTGCTGGCCCCGTTCACGCCGTTCTTCGCCGAACGGCTGTGGCAGGACCTGGTGGTCAGCCAGGACGGGCAGGCGCCGCCGTCGGTGCACCTGACCGACTTCCCCGTCGCGGCCGGGGAGTGGGCGGACGAGTCGCTGCGCCAGGCGATGGGTACCGCACGTCGGGTGGTCGAACTCGGGCGCCAGGCCCGCACCACCTCGGCGGTCAAGGTCCGTCAGCCCCTGGCCCGCGCCCTGGTGACGGTGCCGGAGGCCGAGCGCGTCGGACTCGCCACGCTGGTGGCCGACATCGCCGACGAGCTCAACGTCAAGCAGGTGGAGCTCGCCGACGGCACCGGCGACCTCGTCGAGCGTTCGCTCAAGCCCAACTTCCGCGCGCTCGGGCCGGCGTTCGGCAAGCGGTCCCCCGCCGTGGGCGACGCCCTGCGCAAGGCCGACCCGGACACGGCGGCCGCGGTGGCGGCGGCACTCGCCGACGCCGGCGAGGCGGTGCTGACCGTGGACGGCGAACCGGTCACCCTCAGCACCGGGATGGTCGAGGTGGTCGAGACCTCGCGCACCGGCTGGGCCGTCGCCTCCCAGGGCGGGACCTCGTTCGCGCTCGACACCGCGCTCAGCCGCGAGTTGGAGGTCGAGGGCGCCGCGCGCGAGTTGGTGCGCGCCGTCAACGACCTGCGCAAGGGCGCCGGGCTGGCGCTCGACGACCGCATCGTCCTGCGGTTGGTCGTCGACCCGTCGGCGCTGGACGCGGAGCTCGCCGCGGGCGGCCTCTACGACCTCGTGGCCCGTGAGGTGCTCGCCACCACGATCGAGCGTGACGCGGTCCCCGACGACGCGGCCGAGGTCGACCTCGGTCCCGGCACGGCCCGGGTCGCGATGGAGCGGGTCCGATGATCCGCCGACTGCTGTGGGCGGCGGTGCTCGCCACGTTGGGCGCCGGGGTCGTCGGCGCGCTCCGTCAGCGGCGGGAGGTCGTGCTCGCCACCCGCGCCCGGTCCCGGCCGGTGGCGGGCACGGCCACGGCAGCGCCCGCCACCACCCCGCCACGCCAGGGCCCCCTCGGGCGCCGCCTGGCCGGCTGGGTCCCAGCGCAGCCACGGACCCGGGCCGGGCAGCTCGCCGCGCTCGCGTGGGCCTCGCCGCTGACGGCCGTCGGGCTCCTGGTCGCCGTGGTGTCCGGCGGCCGACCGCGTTGGCGCGACGACCTCGGCTGCTTCGTCACCGAACAGGTGCAGGGAGCGTCGGCGTTCGCGCTGCGACTCGTCGGTGCCGAGGCCAACGCGATCGGCCACGTCGTGCTCTCGCGGCAGGCCACGGCCTCCCCGGCGCTGCTCGCCCACGAAGCGGTGCACGTCCGTCAGGCGGAACGGCTCGGCCCGCTGTTGTTCCCGGTCTATCTGTGGCTGTCGGCCCGCTACGGCTACCGCCACCATCCGATGGAGCAGGCGGCACGTCGGGGGGCCAGGCAGGCGATCGACGACGCACCGACGGGTTGACGCACCCGCACCGGCTCAGGGCCGGCCGGTGGCGTCGTTACCCGGGCGGTCGACCCGCACCGGCACGGGGTCGGCGCCCCGGCGCAGCAGCACCGCTGCCGCGAGGGAGACGAGCGACGCCAGTGACGAACCGATCGCCAGGTAGGCCAACGTCAGTCCGTCGACGAACGGGTTGGCGGCGATCAACGCGACGGCCGTCACGACGAGCAGCAGGCTCAGCACGATCATGGTCGACCTCTCGGACCTCGTCATCGCGGAGGACGGCGTCGCACCCCGACAACCACGGGCACGATCTCCTCCGGCGGACAGCACGCCGCCCGGCGGAGATCCCGACCGATCCCCCGGCCCGTTCAGGCCGTGGCATCGCCCTGGGGCTCGGCCCGCGGCGTGATCGACCCTACCGACGGCGTCGGGACGGACGACGGACCGGCCGAGCCCGACGGACGGTGGCCAGCGCCCGGCGCTGGACCGGCCACGAGCCCGTCGGTCGCCACCGCGTCGAGCGACGGCACGGGACCGGCGGCCGTCGGCGCCGCCCCCGGAGCTCGCGCGTCGGACGCCGGCCACTGCCGAGCGGCCTGTTGCTCGGCCTGCGCGACGATCGCGGCGGCGCGGCGCTCGGCCGCCTCGAGCTGCGCGAGGACCTCGCGCTCGCAGGCCGCCCGCAGTTCGTCGGCCTGCTCGCGGGCGTCCTCCATGGCGCGCTGCACCGCCCCGTCGGCGACGGCCACGTTGCGCTTGGCCGCTCCCTCGCGCTCCAGGGTCGCGGCGAGCCGCGCCTCGGCATCACGCACGCGTCGTCGCAGGTGGTCGGCCTCCGCCTCGGTCTGCGCCAGCTGCTGGGCGAGCCGACCGAGCAACGCGTCGACCTCGGCGGCCGCATAGCCGCGGAAGGCCCGGCGCAGGCCGTGGTCGACCAGGTCCTGCGGACGCAGGGTCATGGTGGTTCCTCGGGCTCGGTCGGCGCCTACAGGCCGATTCGCGACGTCACGCCCATGAGCAGTCGGATGCCGATGAACAGCACGATGATCGACAGGTCCAGGGCGATGCCGCCCAGGCGCACGGGCGGGATGACCCGGCGCAGCGGCGCGACGACCGGTTCGACCAGCCGCCGCACGCCCAGCACGAACGGCATGAGCGGTTCCGGCGGTCGGGGCACCCACGAGAAGATCACGTGCGCGAGCAGCACGTAGAGGTAGATCTGCAACAACAGGGTGATCACGGTCAGCCTTCGGCGCCGGCGGAGACGCGGTAGCCCAGGTCGCCGAGCCGGCGTCGCTCCTCGACAGGCAGATGGACACCCTCGGGAACGAGCAGGAAGGCGCGTGTGCCGACCTTGGTCAAGCGCCCGTGCAGGGCGTAGGTCAGCCCCGAGACGAAGTCGACGATGCGTCGTGCGTCCCCGGCGCTGGCCCGCGTCAGGTCGAACAGCACCGCCTGGCCGGTCCGGTAGCGCGAGCCGACCGCCGGGACGTCGTCGAAACTCGACAACTCGACCACGGCAGCACGGGCGACCGGCACCTTGGGCACGGCGCGCACGTGGACCTCGCTGCTGCCGGCGGACTGGCGCAGCGGTCGCACCGTGGCCTCGTCGGCCTCCACCTCACGCAGCCGCCCCGCGCCTGCGCTGTCGCCGGCCGCGACCGACGCCGGTTCGCGCCGCCGGCTCTGCGCGGGACGCGGCTCGGCGTGCTCGGCGTGCGGATCGTCCTCGGGGACGAACTGCTCGGCGCTGCCGTCGAAGTCTTCCTCGGGCTCTTCCTTCAGCCCGAGGTAGATCATGGTGCGGTTCCACATGCCGCTGCTCACGTCCCAACCTCCTGTGGGCGCCACGGTCCCGCTTGGCGGGGCCCGAACAGCGCCGTACCGATCCGGATCATCGTCGCTCCCTCGGACACCGCCGCCTCGAGATCGGCGGACATGCCCATGGAGAGGTGGACCACCTCCGGGAACCGTTTGCGTGCGTCGTCGCGCAACCGGCGCAACGTGGCGAAGTGCGGCCGGGCGGCCTCGGACGGATCGTCGTCCCCCGCGGGGAGCGGAGGAACGGTCATCAGTCCTTCGACCACCAGGTGCGGCAGGTCGCGAGCGTACGCGACCAACGCCAGCGTCTCGTCGCAGGGGCAACCGTGCTTGGCCGGGTCGTCGGCGACGTTGACCTGCACGAGCACCCGCTGGACCGTGCCCTGCTGCTCCGCCCGACGCGACAGCGCGTCGGCCAGCGAGCGACGGTCGAGCGTGTGGACCAGCACCGCCCGGCCCACGACGTCCTTGACCTTGTTGCGCTGCAGGTTCCCGACCAGGTGCCACTGGGCCCCCGGGACCTGCGGGAGCTTGGCGAGCAGCTCCTGCACCCGGTTCTCCCCCAGCGACACCAGCCCGGCGGCCACGGCGGCCCGACCGAGCTCGGGCGGATGCGTCTTGGTCACCCCGATCAGCCGAACGTCCGCGGGTGCCCGTCCCGCTGCGGCCGCGGCCTCGGCGATGCGGGCGCGGACCCGCGTCAGGCGTGCCTCGAGGTCGACGGCGGGTGGCTGGCCGGTCATGCCGGCAACCGCACGACGATGCCCAGCTGCCGTCCGGTCGCCGCGTCGGCGCGGTGGCTGAACCACCGCTGCTGCGGGTCGCAGGCGGTGCAGCCACCCACGGCGTCGACGCTGCACACCCCGGTGGCGCGCAGCCGCGCGTGCACCGCAGCCGGCAGGTCCAGCGAGGGCGTGCCCCAGCTGGTCCGCCCGACGGCCCGCGGATGTTCGGCACCGACCGCGTCACGCAACTCGCCGGGCACTTCGTAGCAGCAGCCGCCGATGGCCGGTCCCGTCACGGCACGCACCCGTTCGGGCGGGTCACCGAGGCTCGTCATCGCCCGCAGGGTGGCATCCACCACGCCGGTCTCGACGCCACGACGACCGGCATGGACCGCTGCCACCGACCGGTGGCCCGCCAGCAGGACGGGCACGCAGTCCGCGACCGCGACCGCGAGCGGCCGTCCGGGCCGATCGGTGACCACCGCGTCGACGTCGCGCAGCTCCGCACCGACCGGGGTCGCGTCGTCGACCACGGCCACCTCGGCGCCGTGGACCTGACGCATGGTGTGCCAGGTCCCGGCCGCGTGCCCGATCCGGTCCGCGACCTCGGCCCGGTCGCGCGCCAGCTCGGCCGGGTGGTGGGGGCGTCGGTGCGACAGGTTGCCGGGCGCGCCGACCGCGCGCGGCGGCGCGGCGGGGTCGCGGCCGGTGAACCAGGCACGCGCCCCGTCGGCGAGCTCGACGTCGAGCAGGAGCACGGACACCTCGGTCAGCGTCTCAGCGCAGGAACGACGGGACGTCGAGGTCGTCGTCGCCCCCGCGCTCGTCGTCGCTCGTCGTCGAGCCCGCTTGTGCGGGGCGGAAGACCTCGTCGGGCTCGTCATCGTCCTCGGCCAGCGGCGACGACGCGCTGTCCGCCGGCGCCGAGGTGGTCACGACCTCCTCGACCGCGGCAGGCGCCGCACCGGCGCTCGCCTCGGCCGCCACGGGGGTGCTCGCCGCGCCCGCCTGGGTCGCCGCAGGGGCGCCGACACCCGCGGCGCCCTGTGGCGCTCCACCCGCCGGGCCCCCGAGGGCACCGCGGGAACCCGCCGCCGCGGCACCCGGTGCCGCGTGGTCGGGCTCGTCGTCCGCGGGGAACTTGTCGAAACCGGCCGCGATGACGGTGACCTTCACCTCGTCACCGAGCGAGTCGTCGATGACCGCACCGAAGATGATGTTGGCCTCCGGGTGCGCGGCCTTGGTGATCACGTCGGCGGCCTCGTTCACCTCGAACAACCCGAGGTCGCTGCCACCCGCCAGCATCAGCAGCACCCCCTGCGCGCCGTCGATGGACGCCTCGAGCAGCGGCGAGCTGATGGCCAGCTGTGCCGCCTCGAGCGACCGCGCGTCGCCACGGGCCTTGCCGATGCCCATCAGGGCGCTGCCGGCGTCCTTCATCACGGTGCGGACGTCGGCGAAGTCGAGGTTGATCAGGCCCGGCGTGGTGATCAGGTCGGTGATGCCCTGGACACCCTGGAGCAGCACCTCGTCCGCGAGACCGAACGCCTGCACGACCGAGGTCTGCCCGTCGGCGATCTGCAGGAGGCGGTCGTTGGGGATGACGATGAGCGTGTCGACCTCGTCCTTGAGCCGGGCGATGCCCTGCTCGGCCTGGTTCGACCGCCGCCGACCCTCGAAGGCGAACGGGCGGGTGACGACACCGATCGTCAGCGCACCGAGCTCCTTGGCGACCTGCGCGACCAGCGGCGCCGCGCCGGTTCCGGTCCCGCCGCCCTCACCCGCGGTCACGAACACCATGTCGGCGCCCTTGAGGACCTCGGTGATCTCGTCGCGGTGGTCCTCGGCCGCCTGGTGGCCGACCGAGGGGTCCGCGCCGGCGCCGAGCCCGCGCGTCAACTCGCGGCCGATGTCGAGCTTGACGTCCGCGTCGGACATCAGCAGCGCCTGGGCGTCGGTGTTGATCGCGATGAACTCGACGCCGCGCAGGCCGGCGTCGATCATCCGGTTGACGGCGTTGACCCCACCGCCGCCGATCCCGACGACCTTGATGACGGCCAGGTAGTTCGAGGGGTTCGCCCCCATGGGCTCCTCCTGCGTTTCTCGACCGGGCAGCACCGGGGACGGTTCCCCGGGTGATGCCGACGGGCACACCGGACCGGCGGTCCAGCGTCGGTCGCGGCGAAAGGCGTCGTCGGCGCCGTCCTCCGCTCCGGGGAACCGGACACGGTGGGCGCACGGCGGACGCCTCAAGCCTCGACCTCAAGTAGAGGTCTATCGTTATGTCAACCTCTGGTGGCGGGTGACCGTAACGTCCCTGCCCCCGCCGGAGCAAGCACCCGCCCCCCGGGCGGGGGCTCGATCCGCCGACCGGTCGGCCACCGCTCGGCCTCCGCACACCCGGAACCCCCCGTGCGCGCCCGGATCCACCGGATCAGGGCGGCGTGACCACGGGGCGCGAGGGCGCACGGACGTCGATGCTCGCGACCTCCGTTCCGTCGAGGTCCTCGAGCACCGCGCCCAGCGCACGAACCTTCTCGTCCATCCGCTCGGCGCGGCCGAAGCGCACCTCCGTGCCCGATGCCAGTCGCAGCCGGAGGTCGTCGGCGCTGCCCGCGACATAGCGGACCACCTCGGCCCGCAACGGCCCGGACAGCCCCCGCCACGCCTGATGGGCGTTGGCCAGCGCGGCGTCGGCGTCCGTCCGCTCCCCCGGCGCGGGAGGAGCTCCGGGCAACTCCACCACCGCGAGTCCGTCGAGCGAACCCTGCGCGATCACCACCCCCTCGCGATCGAGCAGCACCTCCTGACCGTCGCCCCGGGCGACGAGGACCGGCTCGCGTTCGACGACCGCGATCTGCACCGTGAGGGGATCCAGCCGGCGGGCCTCGGCATCGCGCACCAACGGCAACGCCTCCACCCGCTGTTCGGCGTCGGCGAGTCCGAGCCGCAGCGTGGAGGTGCCCAGCGCCAGGTCCGCGGCCTCGAGCACCCGCTGCTCGCCCAGGCGCTCGGCGCCGACCACGCGGACCTCCTCGAGGCCGACGAGGTCCGACCGCTCGACCAGCACGAGGGCCACCACGACCAGCACCCCGAGCATCGTCGCCACCGTCCGCCGCAGCCGGGAACGCCGACGCTGCTCGCGGACCTGCCGCCGACGCTCGGCGATCCGCTCGTCGATCACGGGTCCAGCCCCCCGTCGTCGAAGTCGCCCAGCATGGCGACCTCGGGACGCAGACGGACACCGAAACGCGCCTGCACCCGCGTACGGACCTGCCGGATCAACGTCCGTACGTCCGCCGCGCTGGCGCCGGGCGAGGTGACGATGAAGTTGGCGTGCCGGTCACTGATCCGGGCCCCGCCGACCACGAGGTCCTTGCCACCGACCGCCTCGACCAGCCGTCCCGCACTGTCGTCCGGCGGGTTGGTGAACACCGACCCACAGTTGGGCTCGTTGAGCGGCTGGTGCTCGCGCCGCCAGCCACGGATCTCCCGGATCTCGGCCTTCACGGCCTCGGGCTCCCCCGCGCGCAACTGCAGGGTCGCATCGACCACGACGGCGTCGTCGGGCAACGACGAATGGCGGTAGGTCAGACCCAGCGCCTCGACCGGCCAGGTCTCCCGGGTCCCCGAGTGCAGACGCACGACGTCGACCTCGACCAGGTGGTCGGCCATCTGCCCGCCGTGCGCCCCGGCGTTCATGCGCACGGCACCGCCCAGTGTCCCGGGCACGGCGCACGCCCAGGCGAACCCGCCGAGGCCCGCGTCGGCAACGCGCATGGCGAGCGCGGGCAACGGTTCGGCCGCGCCTGCCCGCACCCGACCGTCGGTGACCTCCAGCGAGCGGAATCCTCGGCCCAGCTGGATCGCCACCCCGGGCCAGCCGGCGTCGGCCACCAGCAGGTTGGAGCCTCGTCCCACCACCGTCCACGGCACGCCGTGGCGGCGGCAGGCGGCCCCGACGGCGGCCAGGTCCTGGTCACGCTCGGCGACCACCAGCACCCGCGCGGCGCCACCGACCCGCAGGGTCGTCAGCTCGGCGAGCGAGGCCTGCGCGCGTACCTCACCGACCACACCGTCGCGCAACTCGGCGACGAGCGCGTCGGTGGTCGTCGCCGTCGAACGCGTCAGGTCCGTTCGCTGCTCGGCCATCAGTGTCGTCCGAGGCGGGCGAGCAGCGCCGGACCGACCTGGGTCACGTCCCCGGCGCCCGTGGTGAGCACCAGGTCACCGGGACGGACGTGTTCGACCAGGGCGTCGACCACGTCGCCCAGGTGCGCCTGGTAGACGACCTTGGCACCGGCGGCCTCGGCGGCGTCGGCGACCAGGCGGCCGGTCACGCCCGGGACCGGGGCTTCGCTGGACGCGTAGACGTCGGTCACGACCACCAGGTCCGCGGCAGCCGCCGCACGACCGAGTTCGGCACCCAGCACCTGGGTTCGGGAGTACCGGTGCGGCTGGACGACCACCACGATCCGTTGGGCGTCGGTGGAGCGCGCCGCGGAGAGCGTCGCGCGCAACTCGGTCGGGTGGTGCGCGTAGTCGTCGACCACCTCGACCTCGGCGGCACGGCCGAGACGCTGGAAGCGTCGCGCTGCGCCGGTGAAGCGCGCCAGGCCGTCGGCGGCGGACTGCAGGTCGACACCGACGAGGTCGCACACGGCCAGCGCTGCCGCCGCGTTGAGGGCGTTGTGACGTCCCGGGACGGCCAGGCGCAGCTGGCAGACCGCCTCGCCACCCCGTCGCAGCTCGTGGACGCCGTCGTCGCCGAGCAACAGGCGCAGATCGGCGCGGGCGTCGGTGCCGTAGGTCACGATCGGGCCGGCGACGTCGTCGGCGAGCGCCCGGCTGCCGGGGTCGTCGGCGCACAACAGCACCGGCGCGCCCTGCGGGCGTCGGGCGAGGAACTCGTGGAACGCCCGCACGACGTCGGCCTCGTCGGCGAACTCGTCGGGGTGGTCGAGCTCGAGGTTGGTGACGACGGCGATGTCGGGGACGTAGTACAGGAACGACCGGTCCGACTCGTCGGCCTCGGCCACGAACACCCCGTCGGTTCCACCGTGCGCGTTCGTGCCGCTCTCGTTGAGCGACCCCCCGATCGCGAAGCTCGGATCCTGACCGGCGGCCTGCAACGCGACCACCGTCATCGACGTCGTCGTGGTCTTGCCGTGCGTGCCGGCGATGAGCACGGCCCGCTCGTCGGCCATCAGCGCGGCGAGCATCTGCGCCCGGCGCAGCACGATCAGCCCGGTGTCGGCGGCGGCGACGAGCTCGGGGTTGTCGGCCGGGACCGCCGAGGAGATCACCACGATCTCGGCGTCGCGGAGGTTGGCGGCATCGTGCCCGATCTCCACCCGGGCACCGAGCACCTGGAGCTCGGCCACGGAGCGGCCCGCCTGCAGGTCCGACCCGGACACCGCGTGCCCACGCTGCAACAGGATGCGGGCGATGCCGGACATGCCGGCACCGCCGATGCCCACCAGGTGGACCCGTCGTGGCGTGTCCAACAGCGTCATGCGGGGTCCTCCAGGTCGTTGTGGCCGCCCGCGGGCGCACGGTCGAGCTGTTCGAGCACCAGCCGCGCGACGTTGGCGGCGGCGTCGGGGCGCCCGAACGCGCGCGAGGCGGCCGCCATGCGGGCGTGGTGGTCGGGGTCGGTCAACAGTGGTTCGGCAGCCGCGACCAGCGAGGCACCGTCGAGGTCGGCGTCCGCCACGACGAGCGCGCCGCCGGTCTGCTCCAGGGCGCGGGCGTTGGCGGTCTGGTGGTCGCCGGTCGCCGAAGGATAGGGAACCAGGACCGCGGGCAGTCCCAGCACGGTCAGCTCGGCGATCGAGGTGGCACCGGCACGGCACACCACGAGGTCGGCGGCGGCGTACGCACGGGCCATGTCGTCGATGAAGTCGACCACCTGCACCCGCAGGCCGGGCCGGCCCTCGCGGACGCGGTCCCAGGCCGCCGTCGCGTCGGCGTGCTGGGAGCGGCCGGCGGCGTGCAGCACCTGCAGCGCGTCCGTGCCCCAGCGGGCGTGGGCGTCCACGATCGCCCGATTCAGCGAGGCCGCGCCCTGACTGCCGCCGAAGACCAGCAGGGTGGGCACGTCCGGCTCGAGGCCGAACGCCTCGCGCGCCGCGGGACGCTCGGCGTCACGGTCGAGGCGCAGGATGTCCTCACGCACCGGGTCACCGGTGACGGCGACGCGCTCGGGTTGCGGGAACCGGTCGGCGGACCCGGGGAAGGTGACGGCCACCCGGTCCGCCCAGCGCGCGGCGACGCGGTTGGTGAGCCCGGGCACCGCGTTCTGCTCGTGGACGACCAGCGGCAGTCCCAGGCGCTTGGCGGCCCGGTCGAGCGGGAACGAGACGTAGCCGCCGAACGTGACCACGGCGGCGGCCCGCTCCGCCCGGGCGATGCGCTCGCAGGCCCGGATCGAGGCGCGCAGCGCGAACGGCAACCGCAGCAGCGCGGCCGACGGCCGTCGCGGGACCGACACGGCGGCGATCTCGTGCAGCCGGAACCCCTCCGGCGGGACCAGGCGTGCCTCCAGACGGTCCGGGACCCCGACGAAGACCGGTTCGACGTCGGCCTGCCGCTGCAGTTCCTTGGCGACGGCGATCGCGGGGAACACGTGTCCGGCGGTGCCACCGCCGGCGACGAGGACCTTGGTCGTCACGAGTCGTCTCCGGTCGAGTGGACGAGGCGGGGGCCCCCCGGACGCAGACGGGTGACCGTGGGTGGTGTCGCCCGCGCGATGGCCACCAGGATCCCCAGGGCGACCAGCGTCGAGACCAGCGACGACCCGCCCACCGAGACCAGCGGCAGGGTGACACCGGTGATCGGCAACAGACCGATGACCATCGCGACGTTGATCAGCGCCTGCCCGACGATCCAGGCCGTGAGCCCGAACGCCGCGGTGCGCTGGAAGCCCTCGGCGGCGTACGCGATGCGCAGGCCGACGAAGAACATCGCACCGAGCAGCGCGAGCACCACGGCGGCACCGACGAGCCCGAGCTCCTCGCCGATGATGGCGAAGATGAAGTCGGTCTCGGGGTTGGGGACGAAGTTCCACTTCGCGCGCGAGGAGCCCAGGCCGACCCCGAACCAGCCTCCCTCGCCCAGCGCGTAGCGCGACTGCATCAACTGGTAGCCGGTGCCCAGCGGGTCGTCCTCCGCGTGCAACCAACCGGTGATCCGTGCCAGGCGGTAGGGCGCGATGACCGCGAGCACCGCGATCGCGGCCAGGCCGCCGAGTGCCGCCATCCCGACGTAGCGACCGGGCAGCCCCTCGACCCACAGCACCGCGCCGATGATGAGCGCGAGCAGGATCGTGGTACCGAGGTCGGGCTGGAACAGCACCAGCGTCCCGAGCACGCCCAGCAGCGGCAACGCCGGCACGTTGAGGTGCGCCGGGGTGTGCAGCGAGCCGTCCTTGGGACGTTTGCGTTCCAGGACGTCGGCCAGCCACAGCAGGGCCGCGAGCTTGGCGATCTCCGAGGGCTGCACGACCATCGGGCCGAATCCGAGCCATCGGGTGGAGCCGAAGCGCGTGATGCCCACGCCGGGGACCAGCACCAGCACGAGCCCCACGAGCGAGACCGCCAGCAGGGGCCAGGCGAGCCGACGCCACACCCGCGGGTCGAGGTTGGCGACCAGGGCGAAGGCGGGCACGCCGAGGACGGCCCAGAGCAGCTGTCGGCGGAACACGCCGAAGGGGTCCCCGGCCTCGGCGGCATCGACGATGCTCGCCGAGTAGGTCATCACCAGGCCGATGAGCAACAGTCCGGCCGTGACGACCGTGATGGCGGTGGCGTCACCGTTCCACGCGCCGGGCCGCCACCGCTCGTGCAGCCGGGCGAGGCGGCCACCGTCGACGCGCTGTGCGCCGCGGTTCCGTGGCCGGGTCTGCTGCACGCTCATCGGCTCGCTCCTGTTCCGCCGGTCGTTGCGGTCGCGGGCGGCAAGGCTCGCACGGCCGCGGCGAATCGCTCGCCACGTTGTGCATACCCCGAGAACTGGTCGAACGACGCGCACGCCGGCGCGAGCAGCACCGTGTCCCCCGGCCGGGCGAGCGCCGCGGCCGACGTGACGGCGTCCTCGATGCTGGCAGCGATCCTGGCGGGGACACCGGCGGCGGCGCACACCTCGGCCAACTCCTCGGCCGCGGTCCCGATCAGCACCGCGGCACGGACCGCGTCGAGGTGCGCGCCGAGCGCGCCGAGGTCGACGCCCTTGGCCAGTCCCCCCGCGATCCACACGATGCGTTCGGCGGAGCGCAGCGCGGCCGCCGCGGCGTGGACGTTGGTGGCCTTCGAGTCGTCGACGAAGCGCACCCCGCCGCGCTCGGCCACCAGCTCGAGTCGGTGACGGCCGGGGTGGAAGCGGCGGGCGGCCTCCGCCACGGCGGCCGGATCGACGCCGGCCAGCAGCGCGGCCGTCGCGGCCGCGGCGACGTTGGCCCGGTGGTGGGGCGCCGCCAGCGCGAGTTCGTCGAGCCGCACGAGCGGTCCCTCGAACGCCGGCGTCGCGGCGACGAGCGCCGGACCGGCCACGCCGACGCCGACGCCGACGACCGCGCCGGTGCCGTCGAAGGCGGCCCGACCGGCCGGGGCGAATCGGCTGGCCAGCGACCGGGTCGTCGCGTCGGCGGCGTTGACGACCGCCCAGTCACCGGGCTGCTGGGCGTGCCACAGGCGCGCCTTGGCCTCGCCGTAGGCGGCCATCGTCGGGTGCCAGTCGAGGTGGTCGGCCGCCAGGTTGAGCAGCACGCCGACCTCGGGTCGCAGACGTTCGACGAAGCGGAGCTGGAACGACGACAGCTCGGCGACGAGCACGGCATCCCCGGGCGCTGCGGCCGCCGCCGTCGTGAACGGCGTCCCGATGTTGCCGCAGGGACGCGCGTCGAGCCCACCGGTGGCGAGCATGGCCGCGAGCAGCTCGGTGACCGACGTCTTGCCGTTGGTACCGGTCACGGCGAGCAGCCGCCGGGGGTGGCGGCGGGCCCCGAGCTCGGGTTCCGACCACACCGGGATGCCGCGCTCGGCCGCGGCCCGCAGGACGGGTGCATGCTCGGGCACGCCGGGCGAGGGCACCACGAGGTCGTGGCCGTCGAGGCGCTCGACCGGCGCCACGCCGGTGGCGACCTCGATGCCGCGGGCACGCAGGTCCGCGACAGCCGGGTGGTCGTCGCGGTCGTCGACCATCGTGACCGCGACCCCGGCGTCGAGCAGCGCGTCCGCGGCGGCGACGCCGGACGCCCCGAGCCCGACGACCAGCACCCGGGTGACGCCCTCGAGGGGCCGGGGGGCAGACAGCTCGCTCATCCGAGCGGTCCGAACCGCGACAGGTACTCGGCGTAGAACGTGCCCAGACCCAGGGCGACGCCGATCCCGGCGATGATCCAGAACCGCACGATGATGGTGGTCTCCTGCCACCCGAGCAGCTCGAAGTGGTGGTGCATCGGCGCCATGCGGAACACCCGCCTGCCGGTGCTGCGGAACACCGCCACCTGGATGATCACCGACAGCGTCTCGAGGACGTACAGGCCGCCGAGCAGCACCAGCAGCACCTGGGTGTTGGTGACCACCGACACCGCGGCCAGCAACCCACCCAACGCGAGCGAACCGGTGTCGCCCATGAAGATGCGGGCCGGCGGCGCGTTGTGCCACAGGAACCCGGCGCAGGCGGCCATGACGGCCGCGACGATGATGGCCACGTCGAGCGCCTCACCGCTCTCCATCGGGTAGGCGAACGGGTTGCGGAACTGCCAGAACGCGATCAGCGTGTAGGCGCCGAACACCAGCGCACCCGACCCGGCGGCGAGGCCGTCGAGGCCGTCGGTGAGGTTGACGGCGTTGGAGGCGCCCGCGAGCAGCAGGAAGATCCACAGGAAGAAGGCCCAGTTGGGCAGCTGGATCTCGAGCGCGCCGACGATCGAGATGTTGGTCGGCAGGTCGGCCAGGGCCGGACCGGCGAAGGCGAACACCGCGGCGATGACCGCCTGGCCCAGGAACTTGGCGGTCTTGTTCAGGCCGAGGTTGCGCTGCATCCGCAACTTGATGAAGTCGTCGGCGAACCCGACGGCCGCCATGCCGACGAACACGAACACGACCAGCCAGCCGACCGGCGTGAAGGTGACCGAGGTCAGGTGCGCGGTCAGGAAGGCGAGCACGGCGGCCAGCACGATCGCCGTGCCGCCCATGGTGGGGGTGCCGGCCTTGGCGTGGTGCGCCTCGGGACCCTCCTCGCGGATGAACTGCCCGAACCCCCGCTCACGGAAGTAGGTGATGACCAGCGGCGTGCCGGCCAGCGCGGCCACCAGCGCGACCGTGCCGGAGATGAGGATGGCGATCACGGCAGTGGGGCCTCCGAGTTCCGTGCGTCCCGGGGGGTGCCCGCGGTGTCGCGCTCGCCCCGTGCCTCGACCAGTCCGTCGGCGACGCGTTCGAGTCCGCCGACCCGCGACGCCTTGACCAGCACGACGTCACCCGGGGCGACGCTGGCGAGCAGGTGCTCGAGTGCCGTGTCGGCGTCGGGCACCTCGACGACGTGCGCGAGTCCGGCCGCTCGGGCCCCCTCCGCCATCCCGACGGCCAGGTCGCCGACCACGACGAGTTCGTCGACGCCGAGTTCGGCACAGCGCGCGCCGACCGCGACGTGCTCGCGGTGGTGGTCGTCACCGATCTCGGCCATGACACCGAGGACCGCGTGGGTCCGACCGGTGCGCTCGACGGCGACGAGCGTGTCGAGCGCCGCACCGACGGAGGTGGGATTGGCGTTGTAGGCGTCGTTGACCACCACCACGTCGCCGGCTTCGACGACCTCGCCCCGCCAGCGGCTCACCGGCGCGCCCGCCAGCGCGGCCGCGGCCGCGTGGAGGTCGACCTCCAGGTGACCGGCGACCGCCAGCGCCAGCAGCGCGTTGCCGACGTGGTGGCGCCCCGCGATCGGCAGCGTCAACGGCACCCGCCCCCAGGGCGTCACCGCCGTGGCGCTCGCCCGCGCGTGGCGGTCGAGGACGACGTCGCGGGCGTGGACGTCGGCACGCGGGTCGTCGAGGGCCACCGAGATCACCGCGGGTGCGGCCGTGGCCATGGCCGCCACCCGCGGGTCGGCGACGTTGAGCACGGCGACACCGGACGGGCCCAGCGACTCCACCAGCTCACGCTTGGCCACGGCGACCCGTTCGATGCTGCCGAAGATCTCGAGATGGACCCCGGCGACGGCCGTGACGACCGCCACGTCGGGTGCCGCCACCGGCGCCAGGGTCGCGATGTCGCCGACATGCCGGGCGCCGATCTCGGTGACGAGCGCCTGCGTGTCCGCGGTCAGCTCCAGCAGGGTCAGCGGCACGCCGAGTTCGTTGTTGAACGAACCCCTGGCCGCGACGGTCCGGCGCTGCGATCCCAACGCCGCCGCGGTGAGGTCCTTGACGGTGGTCTTGCCGACCGACCCGGTGACGGCGACCGTCGCCGGGTCGACCCGGCGTCGGACGTCCGCCGCCAGGGCGCGGACGGCGAGCCAGGTGTCGGCGACCCGGACCTCGGGAACGCCGGCGTCCATCGGTCGCGACACCAGCACCGCGGCGGCGCCGGCGGTGACGGCGGCCGCGACGTGGTCGTGACCGTCGGCCCGTTCCCCCGGCAGCGCGACGAACAACGCCCCGTCGGCCACGGTGCGCGAGTCGGTGCTGACGGTGCGGATCTCGGTCCGGGCGTCCCCGACGAGCTCGCCCCCGACGGCCGCGGCGACCTCCTGCAGTGCGAGCGGGATCATTCCTGGCTTCCCTCCAGCAGCTCGCGGGCGACGAGCCGGTCGTCGAACGGCAGGGTCCGATCGGCGAACTGCTGACCGGTCTCGTGTCCCTTGCCGGCGATCACGACGACGTCACCGGGCGCCGCGAGCGCGAGCGCGAGCGCGATGGCTCGGCGTCGGTCGAGTTCGGTGTGCACGCTGGCTGGTGCCCCGGCGGCGACCGCGGCACGGGCACCGTCGGCGACCGCCGCGAGGATCGCCCCGGGGTCCTCGCTCCGTGGGTTGTCCGAGGTCAGCACGGCCACGTCGGCGCGCGCGGCGGCTGCGCCCATGGGAGCGCGCTTGGCGCGGTCACGGTCGCCGCCGGCACCCAACACGACCACGACCCGACGGTCGGGCTCGAGCAGGTCACGCACCGTTTCCAGGGCCTGTTCCACGGCGTCGGCGGTGTGTGCGTAGTCGACCAGCACCGTGAAGGGCTGCCCGGCCTCGACCCGCTCGAGCCGACCCGGGGCGCCCGGACAGGCAGCGACGCCCTCGGCCGCCACCGCAGCGGGCACGCCGGCCTCGATCGCGCTCAGCACGGCCAGCGCGGCGTTGGTCGTGTTGAAGCGCCCGGGCAGGCGGGTGGCGATCGGCAGGTCGATCTCCCTCCCGACCAGGCGGGCCCGCGAGCCGGTCACGTCGGCGACCTCGTCGACGATGCGCACGTCGGCGGCCTCGTCGCGCCCGACCGTCACGACCGGGATCTCGCTGACCTCGAGCAGCCGCCGGGCCCACGGGCCATCGAGGTGGACGACGCCCCGTCCGGCGAACGCGGAGGTGAACAACCGGGCCTTGGCGGCGAAGTACGCCTCCATCGTGCCGTGCCAGTCGAGGTGGTCCTGGGTCAGGTTGGTCCAGGCGGCGACCGCGAAGCGGGTCCCGTCGACCCGGTGCAGGTCCAGACCGTGCGAGGAGACCTCCATCGCGACCGCGTCGGCGCCGCGGTCGCGCATGTGCCGCAGCAGCCGCTGCAGGTCGGTGCCCTCCGGTGTGGTGCGCACGCCCGGTTGGGCCTCACCGTGCACCCGGGTCTCGACCGTGCCGATGACGCCGACCCCCGTCCCGTGGGCCGCGAACGCCGCCTCCAGCAGGTAGGCCGTGGTGGTCTTGCCGTTGGTGCCGGTCACGCCCACCACGCACAACTGGTCGGTCGGGCGGCCGTGGACGACGGCCGCCGCCGGACCGGCCGCCGCGCGCACGTCCGACACCAGCACCTGGGCGACGGGCAGGTCGAGCCAGTGATCGACCAGCAGCGCGCGGGCCCCGTCGGCCACGGCCTGGGCGGCGTGGTCGTGGCCGTCCACCGTGGCCCCCCGGATCGCGCAGAACAGGCCGTCCTGCACCACCTGGCGGCTGTCGTGGGTCGCGTCGACGACCACGACGTCGTCGCCCCGCTGCCGCGCCCCGGGCAGGGCGGCAGCGACTTCGGACAGGTACGCCGTCACGGACGAGTTCCTCGGGCCGTCGGATGTCGGTGAGACGTCGGTGGAACCGACGCCGGTGCGCCACAAGGGGCGCTCGTGGTGGCTCGGGGCCGCCCGCCGTGCGCGATCCTCGCGGCGGGCGGACGGGACGGCACGGTGCCGCCCGAGCCTAACGCCGCGGGGGTGCGCTCCAGCGCACCCCGGACGGTCGCTCGGACGAGCCGGGCCTGCGTGGACACGGCGACCCCCGGTGCTAGTCACCCACCGGGTCGCCGACCGGCGGTGAACCCGGGTCGTCGGCGGGCAGCGCCTCGGACTCGAGCGCGGCCGTCTCCGCGGCCACGAGCCGGGCCTCGTCCATCACCACGTCCAGACTCGGGGACCCCCCGTCGGGCGCGACCCTCCGGGCGGCGAGCGTGGCCGCCATGACCTCGCTGAAGACCGGAGCCGCGACCAGGCCGCCGTAGAACACCGGTCCGGGTTCGTCGACCATCACGGCCACCACGACCTCGGGGTCCTCGACCGGTGCGAACCCGACGAAGGTCGCGACGTACTCGCCGGAGTAGCCGCGCGCGTCGACGCTGGGCTTGCGGGCGGTGCCGGTCTTGCCGGCCACGCTGTAGCCCTCGACGGCCGCCCGTCCGCCCGTGCCGTGCTCGCCGCTCACGGCGCGCTCGAGCAGCGAACGGACCTGCCCGGCGGTGTCGGGAGAGACCACGCGTCGCTCGCCGCCCGACGCCGTCGGCGTCAGACGACCGTCCTCGCCGACCGTGCCGCGCACGATGCGCGGGGTCCTGGCCACGCCGTCGTTGGCCAACGTGGCGTAGGAGGTGGCCAACTGCATCAGCGTCACGGCCACGCCCTGGCCGATGGAGATGGTGGGCAGCGAGGTCCCCCACCAGTTCTCGGTCGGCATGAGCAGCCCGCTGGACTCCCCCGGGAATCCCACGCCGGTCGGCTGCGCGTACCCGAACTCCCGCAGGTAGTCGTACAGCCGCTCCGGGCCCAGCTGCTGGGCGAGTTCGATGGTGCCGACGTTGCTGGAGCGCTCGACCATGTCACCGAGCGTCCACTGCGCCCCGGGAAACGGGTGCGGGTCGCGGAAGGTCCGGCCTCCGGCCTGCACGCTGCGGCTCGTGGGCCTCGCGGACGTCGCCGACACCAGCCCTTCCTCGAGCGCCGCCGCGACGGTCAGCGCCTTCTGCACCGATCCAGGCTCGAACACGTCGGTGACGGCGCGGTTGCGCCACGTCTCGGGGTCGCTGTTGCCGCGGTCGTTGGGGTCGAAGCCGGGGCTCGAGGCCATGCCGAGCACCTCGAAGGTGTCGACGTCGAGCACGACCACGCTGGCGGCGGCGGCGTCGTGCTCCTCCACGGCGTTGGCCGCCGCCTGCTCCGCGGCGTACTGCACGTCCCGGTCGAGGGTCAGGACCAGATCGGTCCCCGGCTCGGACGGCTGGAGCTCGCGGGTGCCCGAGGTGATCCCGAGCCCGCCCGGTGCCTGATCGAAGGTCAGTACCCCCGATCGGCCCCTGAGGACCTGGTCGTACTGCTCCTCGAGCCCCTGCAGTCCCTCGCCGTCGATGCCGGTGAACCCGACGATCTGCCCGGCCAGCGGTCCGGCCGGGTAGACCCGCTGCGGCTCGGCGAGCACGCCGACGCCCGGCAGCTCCAGCTCGCGGATGCGCTCGCCGACCTCCCAGTCCAGCTGACGGCCGAGGTAGACGAAGTGGGCGTCGCGCTCGAGGCGGTCGCGCACGTCGTCGGCCCGCAGGTCGAGCAGCGGCGCGAGCGCCTCGGCGACCTCGCGGCTGTCCCCGGCCGCCGGGACGACCTGTCCGTCGGGGGTCTCCCCCGGCCGGTAGGCGCGCGGGTCGACGTACACCGAGGCCGACTGCACGCTGGTCGCGAGCACGTCCCCCTCACGGTCGTAGATGCGCCCGCGCGTCGCCGCCAGGTCGACGATCCGCGCCCGCTGACGAACGCCACGATCGGCGTAGTCGGGGCCCTGCACGACCTGGACGTTGATCAGTTGACCGAAGGTCAACGCGAACAGCAACCCGTAGATGAGCAGCATCCAGCGGATCCGGCGGGTCCCGGTCTCCCGCGCGGACCGCTGGACGCGGGAGGCGGCCAGGGCGCGGAGCCGACGCGGCTGCTCGGTCATCTAGCGCTCCAGGGAGAGGACGGGCTTGAGCGGGTCGGCAGCACGCTCACCCGTGTACAGCTCGTTGACGGCACCGTCGGCCGGCAGGTTGCGCTGCAACTGCACGTGCCGGCCGGCACCACCCGGGACCAGGCCGAGCTCGAGGGCCGCCTCGCGGATGCGCGCGGGGTCCTCCAGGGCCGCCACGTCGGCGACCAACTGCGCGTAGGAGCGCTCGGCCTCCGCCACCCGGGCGTCGAGCGCGCGGGCCTCGACGGCACCGGCGGCCGCGAGGGCGTTGAGCGTCACGGTGCCGAACACGGCGGCACCGAGCACGACGATGACGACCAGCGCGTAGGCCAACGTGTGACGCCGACGCGACGCGCCGACCACCTCGAGGTGGCGGGAGGCGTCCTGGGGTGCGGTCGTCTTCTTCGGGACGGGAACGGCGCTCACGGGTGGGACTCCAGGCGGCGGACCGCACGCAGGCGGGCCGCGGTGGCACGGGGGTTGACGGCGACCTCGTCGGCGTCGGGCCGCTCGGGCTTGCGGATGACGTGCTCGACCAGTGGCGTGCGGCCGCAGGCGCACACCGGCAGGTTCGGCGGACAGACACAGCCGGTCGCCGCGGCGGCGAACGCCCGCTTGACCGGCCGGTCCTCCAGGGAGTGGTAGCTCAGGACCGCCAGGACACCGCCCGTGGCGAGCCGCTCGAGGGCGGCCGGCAGGACCTGCTCGAGGGCCTCGAGCTCGCCGTTCACGGCGATGCGCAGGGCCTGGAAGGTGCGGGTTGCCGGGTGCCCACCGGTCCGGCGGGCAGCCGCCGGGATGGCGTT
Source organism: Egicoccus halophilus (assembly GCF_004300825.1). Lineage (NCBI taxonomy): Bacteria > Bacillati > Actinomycetota > Nitriliruptoria > Egicoccales > Egicoccaceae > Egicoccus > Egicoccus halophilus. The sequence continues at coordinate 2,001,486 of NZ_CP036250.1, read as the reverse complement.
GCGCACGACCTCGGCCAGCTCGGTCGTGCGTGTCAGCGGTCGTGCGGCCACGACGGCCCGTGCGATGCGGTCCGCGAACCGTTCGTCCCCGAACCGGCGCAGGATGCGGGCCAGCTCCCGTGGCTCGAGCTGGTTGACCAGATCGGCCGCCGAGCGCGGCAGGTCCGGGTCCATGCGCATGTCGAGCGGACCGTCCTGGCGGTAGCTGAACCCCCGGGCGGCCTCGTCGACGTGCATCGACGAGATGCCCAGGTCGAGGAAGATCCCGGCGACCCGCTCGATCCCGAGCCCGTCGAGGACCTCGCCGAGCGCGTCGAACCGGGTGCGCACCAGGGTGGTCTCCACCGCGTCACCGACGCGCGCCAGGCGGGTCTCGGCCAGCGCCAGCGCGTGCGGGTCGCGGTCGAGGCCGACCAGGGACGCACGGCCGTGGCGCCGCGCCCGGGCCTCGAGCACGGCCGCCGCGTGTCCCGCCGCCCCGAGCGTGCCGTCCAGGTACACCCCCTCGGGTGCGTCGGCGAACAGCGCGACGACCCGGTCCAGCAGGACCGGGACGTGCGGCGGCCCGGAGGAACCGGGGGCGCCGTGCTGCTCGGGCAGGGTCATGGTGCTCGCCATGTCAGACGGTGAACGGGGCGTCGAGGTTGGCGAAGGCCTCCTCGGCGGCGTCGCGGTACTGCTCCCAGGTGCTGCGGTCCCAGATCTCGACCTTCTCGTCCGCACCGTTGACGGTGAGGTCCTTGTCGAGCCCCGCGTAGGCACGCAGCCGCGGCGGGATGGTCACGCGCCCCTGGGCGTCGGGGGTCTCCTGATGGGCGCCGGCGAGGAACACGCGCAGGTAGGCCCGCGCGCGCTGGTCCTCGCGCGGTACCGCCCGGAGTTCCTCGACCCGGCGTTCGAACGCGGTGGCGGGGTAGACGTCGATGCAGCGGTCCTGGGAGGGGGCGAACACCAGGCCACCGGACAGCCGCTCGCGGAAGCGTGCAGGCAGGATCACGCGCCCCTTGGCGTCCAGCGTGTGCTGGTGCTCTCCGAGGAACAACCGCGACCTGCTCTGTCGGGTACCGGGTGCTCCCCCTGACGGGAACGCCCTCCACTTCGCACCACTCTACGACACCCCCTCCCACATCGGCAACGATCCTCCCCCCGAAAGCGCAGGCTAATTCCGTGTTCTCGCCAAAAGCGGCAAGCTCCGCCGTTGCGGCGCGGACGCGGGCGCGACCGACCGGACCGGCGCGTCACCGCCGGCGGTCCGTCCCCGGTACGGCGGGCGTGGGCGCGGTGGTGGGAAGTGGTGGCCGGGGCGGTCCGGACGCTGCCCGCCCGGTCACCACCGCGGCTGCCGACGGTGCCTACGAGGTGGACGGGTCCATGAGCCGCAGCAGTCCACCGAACCAGATCGACGCCAGCGTGCGCACGACCGAGGCGCGCTGCTCCTCGTCGTCGCTGGTCATGCCCTGCGTCGCGTACCCCTCGACCATCGCCACGAGCGCCGCCGCGGCCACCTGCGGGTCGTGGGGCGTGCTGTCGAGCGCCGGACCGAGGTTCTGCGCCACCCGTTCGACGTACCCGGTGCGCACCTCGCGGAGGCGGTCGCGGAAGTGCTGGTCGTGCGCACTGGCCTCCAGCCAGGTGCGGACGACGTCGCCGTGTTGCGAGAACACGTCGACGAAGCGGTCGATGACGGCCGCGATCGTGGTCAGGACGTCCGTGCCCTCCCAGGGCTCGTCGACCACCGCCTGCAGCTGGCCGGCCGTCTCGTCGATGAGGGCGTCGAGGGCACCGGCCTTGTTCTCGAAGTAGGTGTAGAACGTGCCGTGGCTCACCCCGGCCTCGGCGACGACGTCCTCCACGCGGGCGGCGGCGTAGCCGCGGTCCGCGAACACGGCGCGCGCAGCCGCGCGCAGCCGGGCGGCGGTGCGCTCGCCCCGCGTCGTGCGCGCGGGCACGCCCGGGTCAGCAGACACGTCCGTCCTCCTCGGGCTCGACAAAGAGCGGTGGGCGGAGCGCTCACCGTAGTGGGCCACGCCACCCGGCCGCGAGGCGACGGCCCGCGTCGGTACCATCGACCACCGTCCTCGCCGGGCCGGGACGCGTCCGTGTCGCGGCACGTCGCCGTCCCGCCGTGACCGCCGGTCGCGGGCACGGGCAGGCACGAGCGGGACGGGGAGGCGGCTGTGAGCACGACGGACGGCACCATGCGGCGTCGACCCGATCTCTCGTCGGTCGGCACGACGCTGGAGGCGATCGAGCGCAACGTCACGGGCGTGGTCCGGGGCAAGCCGCGCGAGGTGCGTCTCGCCCTCGTGACCCTGCTCGCCGAGGGCCACCTGCTGGTCGAGGACGTGCCCGGCGTCGGCAAGACCATGCTGGCCAAGGCCCTGGCCCGTTCGATCGACTGCTCGGTCGCACGCGTGCAGTTCACCCCGGACCTGCTGCCCTCGGACGTCACGGGCGTGACCGTCTACTCGCCCGACACCGGGGACTTCGAGTTCCGCCCGGGACCGATCTTCGCCAACCTGGTGCTGGGTGACGAGATCAACCGTGCCGGACCCAAGACGCAGTCCGCGCTGCTCGAGTCGATGGAGGAGCGCACGGTCACGATCGACGGCACCACCCACGAGCTGGCGCGACCGTTCATGGTGATCGCCACGCAGAACCCGATCGAGCTCGAGGGCACCTATCCGCTGCCCGAGGCGCAGCGCGACCGGTTCCTGATGCGGATCTCGATCGGCTACCCGCACCAGGACGACGAGCTCGAGATCCTACGGACCCACGGCGGCGTCGACCGGGTGCGCGAGTTGCGCCCGGTCGCCGACGCGGCCGCGGTCGCCGACGCCATCCTCGCGATCCGCGACGTCCACGTCGACGACGCCGTCGCCCGGTACCTCGTGGCGTTGTGCCGGGCCACGCGCGCCCACCCGGAGGTCGAGCTCGGGGCCTCGCCGCGCGCCTCGCTGGCCCTGCTGCGTGCCTGCCGCGCAGCCGCGGCCGTGGCGGGCCGAGACTACGTCGTGCCCGACGACGCCAAGGAGCTGGCGCCACACGTCCTGCCGCACCGGCTGATCCTGCGCCCGGAGGCGCAGCTCGCCGGCCACGATCCGCTGCACGTCGTGCTGGACGTCGTCGACGGCGTCCCGGCGCCCACGGAGTGACGGGCGTGCCGCCGCGATCGGTGCGCACCACCCTCGGCCCGTTGACCGAGCGGGGTCTCGGCCTGTCCGGCGCCGGGATCGTGCTGTGGGTGGCCGCGCGCACCTTCGGGATCCCGGAGCTGCAGATGGCCGCCGTCGGCGTGTTCGCCCTGCTGGTGCTCGCCCTGTCGTTCCTCCTGCTGGGCTCCACCCGCCTGCGCGTCGAGCGCCTCGTGCGCCCGGGGCGGCTGTTCCACGACGCGACCGGCGAGGTGGAGCTGACCGTGACCAACACCAGCCGGCTGCCGACCGCCACGCTGGCGCTGCGCGACCGGGTACCGGCGACGCTCAGCTCGCAGACGACCACGGTCGTCGGGCCGTTGCGCGGTGGCGCGCGGACCACCGTGCGTTATCCGGTGCGTGGGCTGCAGCGCGGACGCTTCGACGTCGGCCCGCTCACCGTCTCCCTGCGCGACCCGTTCGGTGTGGTCGCCCGACGTCGGGTGATCGGGGATCCGGCGACGCTGACGGTCTACCCGCCGGTGTGGCGGCTGCCGGACGGTGTGCCCATCGGCGGGGCCACCAGCTCGGGAGGCGAGGGCCGCCCGCGCCCCCAACCCAGCGGGGAGGACCTCGCCAACGTGCGGGAGTACGTGCGCGGCGACGACCTGCGGACGGTGCACTGGGCCAGCACCGCCCACCGCGGCAAGCTGATGGTGCGCCAGGCCGAGTCGCCCCAGGATCCGCGGGTGGTGCTGCTCCTCGACGTCCGGCGCGCCCGTCACCGGGGACAGGGCCCCTCGTCGAGCTTCGAGACGGCGGTCTCGGCCGCCGCGAGCATCACCTACCACGTGTCCGCACGTGGACGACAGGTCGCTCTCGTCGACCGGCCGCTGCTGGCCGGTCCGCTCGTGCTGCCGTGGCAGCAGTGGCTGGAACGCCTCGCCGACGCGGAACCCGACGAGGTCGACCTCACGGCCCTGCTGCAACAGGTCGCGCGTGGCACGGCCGGGGACGGCACGCTCGTCGTGGTGTCCACGGTGCCCGAGCCGGCCGAGCTCCGACTGCTGGTGCGGGCGGGCCGCGGGTTCTCGACCCGCATCGCGGTCCTCGTCGACGCCGCCAGTCATGCCGGACGCCCCGACGTCGAGGTCGCCCGCGCCGTCGCCGCGAGCGCGGCCGCGTTGCGGGCGGCCGGCTGGCGGGTGACCGTGGTCGCCGCCGGCGACCGGTTCGACGACCGCTGGCAGGAACTGCTCCGCCGCCCCCGCCTGGGAGCCGGCGCATGAGGCGACGCGACGCGCTGCTCGCCCTGGCCACGTTGGTGCTGCTGCTGGCCACCGTTCCGGCCTACGACCGGGTCTTCGCCGAACCGTCCTGGCGCGGCCCGGCGATGGCGGCCGGCGTGCTCGCCCTGGTGCTGGCGGCCGTGCTGCGGGCCCTACGGCTGCCGTGGTGGGCGGCGCTGGCCGCCTCGGTGGCTGGCCTTGCGGTGCTCACGTCCGTCCTGCACCTGCCCGACGCCCCGCTGCTGCCGGGGACGGAGCAGTGGCACCGGGTCCGGGAGCTGTTCGCCGTCGCCCGCACCGAGGTGCGCGAGACACCGTCGCCCGCACCCGTGCTTCCGGGTCTGTTGTTGCTGGTCACCACCGGCTTCTGGACCGTCGCCCACGTCGCCCACGACGTCGTCGTGCGGTGGCGACGCAGCGGTCTCGGGATGGTTCCGGTGCTCGTGCTGTGGGCCGTACCGCTGGCGATCCGCTCCGACGACGCCCGGGCCTGGATCACGGCCGTGCCGTTCCTGGCCGCGGCGGGGCTGTTGCTGCTGTTCTCGGCTCCCGACACGCTGCCCGGGCCGGCGCGACGGCTGCCGCGCGCCCCGGCCGGTGGCCTCGCCGTCGGCGCCCTGGCCGTCACCGTCGCGGTCCTCGCACCGGGCGTGCTTCCCGGCTACGGCGAGCCGGCCTGGGTGGACGTCGGTCGCGGCAACGACCCCCGTGGCTACCAGCCGATCGTGGACGTCGCCGAGCGCCTGCAGCTGCCGACCGAGCGCGACGTGCTGCGCGTCTCCAGCGAACGCCGCACCTACCTGCGGCTGGCCGGGCTCGACAGCTTCGACGGCCACACCTGGCGGCTCGGGCCGAGCGATCAGGGGTCCTACCGTCCGGACCCGGCCTCGCTGCACGCGGCCTCGGACGTGCTTCCCCCCGAACAGGAGGCGGCCGCCAGCGAGCCGCTGTTCGTCGACGTCGAGGTGCTCGCCCTCGAGAACATCTACGTCCCGGTGCCCTATCAGCCGGTGCAGGTGCTCGGTCCGCAACGCAACGAGATGGTGTGGTCCACCGAGGGTGGCTTCCTGGCCACGTGGGACACCGTGGACGGCGAGTTGTCGGGCCAGCCGCGCGTGGGCGTGCGCGAGGGCGTCAACTACCGCGTGCAGGCCTCCCGGCCGACGCCGGCCTACGAGCAGCTGCTGGACGCGGAACCCGACGCCGCGACCCGCGAACGCTTCACGCGGCTGCCACGCTCGTACCCCGGGCTGCGTGAGCAGGCCGAGCAGGTCTACGCGGCCGCCGACGCCACGAGCACCGTCGACCGCGCCCTCGCCCTCCAGCGCTGGTTCATCGGTGATGAGGGCGGATTCGCCTACGACCTCGACGTGCCCCCGCTGCGGGGCGACCAGGCCCTCGAGCGCTTCGTCCTGGAGGACAAGGTCGGCTACTGCGAGTACTTCGCGACCGCCATGGCGGTGATGCTGCGCGAGACGGGCATCCCGGCGCGCGTCGCGGTGGGCTTCCTGCCCGGCCGGGTGTCCGCCCCCGCCGATCCCGCACTCGGGCGCGACGTCGACGAGTACACCGTCTCCACCCGCGACGCCCACGCCTGGGTCGAGGTGCTCTTCCCCGGGTACGGCTGGATCACCTTCGAGCCGACGCCCCGCGACGACAGCACGCAGATGGTCCCGCGCGAGGACGACCTCTCCCCGCTGGAGAACGAACGCGAGCGGGCGGCGCGTGAGCGCGAGGAGGCCGACACCGACGACGACGGGCCCTCGTCCAACCCGCAGCTGCCCACGCAGCAGCCACCGCTGCCCGAGCAGGACGCGGCGCCCCCGCAGGCGCAGGCGCCGGAGGCCGGCACGCAGGGCGACCAGCGCGCCCGCTGGCCGCTGGCGCTGGTGGGGTTGGGGCTCGGCGCCGTCGCCCTGCTGACGCTGCGCTCGCAACGGACGCGCACCCGTAGCGCGGGCACGGACCCCGCCGCTCGCGTGATCACCGCCCAGCGACGGCTGCTGGCCACCGGGGCCGCGTTCGGGATCGGGCGGCGGCCGGCGGAGACCACACCGCAGGTGCTCGCGCGATGGGCCGCCGAGGGGCGTGTCGATCCCACCCACGGCGCCAGCTTCGCCCGACTGGCACAGCAGGCGGCGTTCGGCGGTGCCGTCGACGAAGCGGACGCTGCGGCGGCCGAGACCCTGGCGGCGGACCTCGAGGACCGCGTCCGCGCCTCGGTGGACACCCGTGACCGGCTCCTCGCACCGGTGCGCGTGCCGATGGACCAGGGCCTGGCGCGCACGCGCACGCTCGTGGGCAGCGTGCGGGACCGCCTGGGGCCGTGATGCCTCGGCGCCGGTGGTGGCGGACGCACGAACGCGGTCCGTCGGGGACGGACCGCGTCGTCGGCTGGCGCGGCGGCGGAGCCGCGCCGGTCAGCTGACCTCGTCGGGCGGCACGGCGGCCGGCGTCGGTTGCTCCGGACGCTCGCGCAACGCGGTGGCGCCGAGCAGGATCGCGCCGAGCAGGAGCACCATCCCCGCCACACCGAAACCGATGCTGAACGTCAACCCGAGCAGCGAGAGCACCCCCCAGGACCGCCAGCGCGACCGCGAGTCGCAGGCGCAGTGTTCGGGATGCGGCGGTGCGATTTCGTCGCGCGCGGGCGACGAACCGGGGATCCTCGGCCGCGAGCTGACGCTCGATCTCGGCGAGGATCCGCTCCTCGTGCTCGGACAACGGCATGTGGGTTCCACGTGGCCGACAGTGCGGGAAGCGTATCCAGCACCCCCCGACGATGCACCCCGCCGAGTGGCCGATGCGCGCCCCGTCCACGGTCGGCCACCGAGCGCGCCGACCCGCCGATCCGGCCGGTCGCCGGCTCCGACGCTCACCCGTGTCCGCGCGCCCCGGTCAGGTCCCACGGAAGGCCGGCGCGCGACCCTCGAGCCGCGCGCTCACGGCCTCGCGGAAGTCGTGCCCCTCGACGCAGGCCACCTGGGTGCGGGCCTCGGCGGCCAGGGCCGATTCCCGTCCCCGGTCGAGGTTCTCGCGCAGCAGTCGCGGTGCCCGCCGCAGTGCCCCCGGACCTGCGGCCAGCTTCGCGGCGACGGCGTGCGCCTCGGCCCGCGGGTCGCCGCTGCCCAGTGCCAGCTCCACCAGTCCCATGGCCAGCGCCTCGTCCGCCCCGACGGTGCGTGCGGTCATGGTCAGCTCGGTGGCGCGACCGAGCCCGACCAGCCGGGGCAGCCGCCACGACCCGCCGAGATCGGGAACCAGGCCCCAGTCGGCCTCCTTGACCGCCAGGGCCGCGTCGGGGGCCACGGCCCGCAGGTGACAGGCGAGCGCCAGTTGGATACCGGCACCGAGGCAGTGACCCTCGATCGCGGCCAGCGTCGGCTTGTCGAGCTCCTCGAACGCGGTGAACGCCGCCTGCAGTTCGGCGACGAACCCGGGGTCGACGCCGCCCTGCAACTGCTCACCGAACACCGCGAGGTCGATCCCGGCCGAGAAGGTGCCGCCCTCCCCCGCCACCACGACCGCACCGACGGCCGGGTCCTGACCGGCCCGCCGGGCGCACGCGCCGAGTCCGGCGAACACCTCGAGGCTCATCGCGTTGCGCTTGTCGGGCCGCCGGATGGTGACGTGCGCCACCGCGTCCTGCACCTCGTAGCCGACCACGTCGGTCATGCTGCGCCTCCTGCCGCGCGGGCGACACCTGCCGCCGGTCGGGGAGCCTAGGCCCCGGAGGCCGACCGACCGGGGATCAGCCGTCGTCGTGCCGGCCGTCGCGGCCCGGTCTCGCCTCGTCGTCGTCGTCGTCGAGCAGCGCAGCGAAGGACACGCCGAGTCCGCCGAAGCGTTCGGCGACGGTGTCCGCCACCCGGTCGACGTCCTCCCACCGACGGTCGCTCCAGCCGGTCGCGTCCCCGGTGGCTTCGAGCGGGAACAGCTCGGCGGGGGCGTCCAGGGACAGCTGCCGGGCCGTGTCACCGTCACCGACGTTGGACACGCCCACGCCGAGCAACCGCACCCGTGCCCGCTCCAGGCGCAACCCGTCGAGCAGTCCGGTCGCGACCGTGACCAGGTCGTGCGTGCGGTCGGTGGGGGCCGGCAGGGTCGACGAGCGGGTCACCGTCTCGAACGAGGCGAAGCGCACCTTCAACGTGATGGTGCGTCCCGCCAGGCCGGCCGTACGCAGTCGGCGACCCACCTTCTCGCACAGTCGCAGCAGCTGCCGGCGCAGCACGTCGGGGTCGTCGATGTCCTCGTCGTAGGTCTGTTCGGCCGAGACGGACTTGGTCGGGTTGGTCGGGGTCACCGAGCGGGGGTCGCGCCCGTGCGCGAGATGGTGCAGATGGTTGCCGGTGACCTCCCCGACCACCCGCTGCAGGGTCCGCAGGTCGGCGTCCGCGAGCTGCCCGACGGTGCGGAAGCCGTAGGCGGTGAGCCGCTCGACCGTCTTCGGTCCGGCACCCCACAGCTCCGAGACGTGCAGCGGACGCAGGCGCGCTCCCACCTCGTCGGCCGGCCAGTGCAGCAGTCCGTCCGGTTTCGCCTTCGCCGAGAGCAGCTTGGCGACCGACTTGGTCGACCCGACCCCGATCGAGCACGGCAGTGCGACCTGCTCGCGGACCTCGAGGCGGATGCGGCGGGCGATCTCGACGGGTGGGCCGAACAGCCGCACCGCGCCCGAGACGTCGAGGAACGCCTCGTCGATCGACAGCGGCTCGACCAGCGGCGTGTAGCCCTGCAGGATCTCCATCACCTGGCGGGACGCCTCGCGGTAGGCCTCGAAGCGGTGGGGTGCCACCACCAGGTGCGGGCACAGCCGACGCGCGCGCACCATCGGCATGGCGCTGCGGACCCCGAACCGGCGGGCCTCGTAGGAGGCCGCGGCGACCACGCCGCGACCGCCGGCACCGCCCACCACCACCGGGAGCCCGCGCAGTGCCGGGTCGTCGCGCTGCTCGACGGAGGCGAAGAAGGCGTCCATGTCCACGTGCAGGATCGGCTCGGCGACTCCGGACACGCGTGCGACCTCGGGCGGGCGGTCGCCGGCGGGGCGACCGAACGGGTGTTCGCCCGCGAGCGTACCGGGGTGCCGGTGCGAGCGGTGGACCACCACCCGCGTGTGAACGATCACTAACCTCGACACTCCGCTCGCCCCCGTGAGGTCCGTGTGCCGATCGCCAGCGTCTCCGACCACGTCGCCGTGGCCGTGCCCGCCATCGACGACGCCGCGACGTACTGGCGCGACCGGCTCGGCGGCGGCTGGGTCGGCCCCCGGTTCGCCGCCGACGAGGCCGGGTTCGCGACCCGGCAGCTGCGCTACCCCGGCGGCGCCAAGCTCGAACTGCTCGAACCGGTGGCACCCGACGGGTTCGCGGCCCGGTTCCTGGACCGTTTCGGCGCGCGGATCCATCACGTGACGCTCAAGGTGCCGGCGCTGCTGGCCGCGGTGGAACGGCTGCGCGAGGAGGGCCTCGACGTGATCGACGTGTTCGCCGAGGGCGAGGTCTGGCACGAGGCATTCCTGCGGCCGTCCCAGGTCGGCGGGTTGATCGTGCAGGTCGCCTGGGCCGGCCGCAGCGACGACGAGTGGGCGGCGCTGGCCGGCGTCGACCCGGAGGTTCCGTCGCCGGACGGGCCGCGCCTGCTCGGTCCCACGCTGCAGCACCCGGCGCCCCGGTCCGCGGGTGAGGTCTGGCGCCGGCTCGGTGCCGAGGTGGAGGGAGACGACGACGGGATCCGCGTGCGCTGGGCCGACGCGCCGCTCGACGTCGTGGTGGTCCCCGGCCCGCAGGCCGGTCCGCTCGGCCTGCGGTTCACCGACGCCGAGGCGCGGCCGGGCGACGCGGTCGTGGGCGCGAGGACGCTGGCCGTCACCCGCGCCGGGGCCGAGTGACGTCGGACCGCGGTCGGCGGGTCGCGCGGGTCAGGCCGCGGAGGCGTCGGTCAGGCCGCGGAGGCGTCGAGTCCGGCCACCGCGAGGGCGTCGGTGAGGGTGTCCACGACCGGGACACCCACCGCCTCGAGCTGGGCGCGCGGGTGGGAACCGCCGTCGTAGAGCACGCACGCGGCGCCGACGTGGGCGGCCGCCGCGGCGTCGTCGAGCGCGTCGCCGATCACGAGGACCTCGTCGGGTGCCGCCCCGGTCGCGGGCAGGACCACGGCCAGGTGCGCTTCGAGGTGGGGCGCCTTCGGTCCGCCACCGGGGCCACGCAGGCCGTCCACGCGGACGAACCGGTCGTCGATCCCGAGCCGCCGCACCAGTGGGACCAACTGGTCGTGGCGGTACATCGACAGCAGCGACTGCGAGCGGCCGAGCGCGGCGACCCGGTCGAGGGCGACCTCGGCGTCGATCGCCAGCCTGGCCCGCTCGAGCGCCGACGCGTAGCCGTGGTGGTAGACCTCGTCGAGGTGCTCCCACTCCTCGGCCCCGATGGGCCGACCGAAGAGCCGCTCGTAGAAGGTCCGCACCGGCCGGGTGTAGAGCCGCTGGTAGGTCGCGAGGTCGGTCGGCGGCAGCCCCCGGTCGGCGAGCACCGCGTTGAGCGCCTCGACGACCAGCAGCTGGTCGTCGAGCAGCGTGCCGTTCCAGTCCCACACCACGTGTCTCATGTGGCGGGACGGTAGCGGGCCGGCTCCAGCGGGTCATGTGCTGCCGCGGCCGAACTCGGCGGCGGTGAGGCCGGCGGGTCGGGCGACCGCACGCTCGTGCGGGGCCGGGGTGCCGCGTTCGGCCAGGGCGGCGTCCAGCCACCCCTCCTGCCAGGCCCGCCACAACCGCGACAGGTCCCAGGCCCGCGTGCCCGTCACCGTCGCCCCCATCCGCCCCCGCCGGGACACCCGCCCCTCGGCCACCAGCAGCCAGGCGTGCAGCACCGTCCACGCGCAGTCGTCGAGGTTGCGCTCGAAGTAGGTGGTCTGGGTCTGGCCGGTGCGGTCGTCGAGCGACAGGAACAGCACCCGCTGTCCGGAGCGCTGCGCGGGTGACTGCACCGCCACCTTCACCCCCGCGACCCGTACGGTGGTCTGGGTCGGCAGGTCCGCCAGCTCACAGGCCCGCACCACCCCGAGCACCTCCAGCAGCGGCTCGTAGAAGCTGAGCACGTGCCGGGACACGTCCATCCCGGAGACGGCCAGCTCGGCGCGGACGCGGTCGGACGCCCGGTCCTCGGGCAGCTCCGGGGTGTGGTCGGCGTGCAGGTCCAGGGCGGTCTGCTCGACGCGCCGCCCGTCGGGACGTGCCCGGCGCCGGCGCCCCGCGGTGCCCCACAGCTCCTCGACCGCGAGGCGCAGCGCCCGCCGGTTGGCCGGTCCGCCCTTGCGGCCGACGCCGGCGAGCTGGTCGAGCGCACCGATGTCGACCAACGCCTCCGCGGTCGGCCGGGACAGCCCGCCACGTTCGCGCAGGTCGGCCAGTGTCGGGAACGGCCGACCGTCGATCAGCGCGGCCACCTCGGCGTCGGTGGCACCCTTGACGTCCTGGAGCCCGATCCGCACGGCATAGCGGTAGCCGTTGCCGGCCTCGCCGCTGTCGAACCCGGTGGGCGGCACCGGCCGGGCCACCCGCACCGCCGTCGCGGGTGCGCCGGCCCTGGGTCGCGGCACGCGCCCGTCGGGCACCTCGCAGGGCCAGGTCCAACCCGGGGGCAGGTGCGGGGCCGGATCCTCGCCACGCTGGCGCGCCCGCACGGCCGCGGTCAACCCGAGCAGGTGGTCGGCCAGGCCGCGGTCGACCACCTCGACGGTGTACGGCCCGATCGAGCGGTTGACGTCCGCGGGCAGCACCGCGATGCCGAACAGTCGGCACTCGTCGAGGATCATCCGGCGTGGGTACATGCCCGGGTCGTGGGTGAGCAGGCCGGCGGCGAACTCCGGGAACACGTGTGCCTTCAGGAACGCCGAGCGGTAGGTCGGCACCGCGAACGCCGCCGCGTGGGCCTTGCAGAACCCGAACGACGCGAACGACGCCAGTTGGTCCCACACCTGCTGGGCGTGCTCGCGGGTCAGTCCCCGGTCGCGTGCCCGGGCGATCACCCAGCCGCGGATCGACCCGACCCTGCGCGGGTCGGACAGCTGCCGCCGCAACAGGTCGGCGTAGGCGAGGTCGCAGCCGGTCAACGCCGCCAGCACCCCCATGACCTGCTCGTGGTAGACGATCACGCCGTGGGTCTCGGCCAGCACCGGTTCCAGGCACGGGTGCAGGTAGCGGGTCTCCTCCTCGCCGTGCCGCCGCGAGACGTACGGGCTGACCATGTCGGCCTTGACCGGCCCGGGCCGGAACAGCGAGATCTCAGTGATCAGGTCCCCGAACCGGTCGGGTTGCAGTCGGCCGAGCAGCTCGCGCTGGCCGGGCGACTCGATCTGGAAGATCCCGACCGAGTGGGTCGAGCGGATCAGCGCGTAGGTGTCCTCGTCGCCGTCGGGGATCGCGTCCACCGACAACCGCCCGCGCGCGTCGCGACCTGGCAGCGACGGGTCGGCGTCCCGGGTGGGCGCCGACGCCTGGACCCCGGGAACGGGGCCGTCCGTGGCCGATGGGGGGAAACGCTGCAACGTCCCGTTGACCAGCCCCAGCGCGTGCGACATCGCCGAGAGCATCCTCACCCCCAGCACGTCGAGCTTGAGCAGGCCCAGCGCGGCGACGTCGTCCTTGTCGAACTGGCTCATCGAGTAGCCGTGGGCGGAGCGCTCCAGCGGCGTGCGGGTGGTCAGGTCGCGGTCGCCGAGCAGGATCCCGCACGGGTGCATCGCCAGGTGACGCGGGAAGCCGTCGATCCGCTCGACGAGGTCGAACAGGCGGGTGAGCTGCCCGGCGTCGAGGCGGCTGCCCCGCAGCTCGGGCAGCTGCTCCAGGGCGGTGCGCACGTCGCGGGCGCGGGCATGGTGGAAGCCCTTGGCGATCAGGTCGATCTCCTCGGGCGGCAGGCCGAGCACCTTGCCGACCTCGCGGACGGCCATGCGGGCCTGGAAGGTCTCCACCATCGCCACGCACGCGGTGCGGTCCTCGCCGAAGCGGGCCATCACCAGGTCGTAGACGTCCTCGCGTCGGTGGGACTCGACGTCGAGGTCGATGTCGGGCAGTTCGTCGCGATAGGGGTTGAGGAAGCGTTCGAACGCGAGACCGTTCGCGATCGGGTCGACGTCGCTGATCCGCAGGACGTAGCAGACCAGGCTGCCGGCGGCCGACCCGCGGCAGGCGACCAGGATCCCGAGCTCGCGGACGTCGGCGACGATCGCGGCGACCGCGAGGAAGAGGTCGTGCAGGCCGAGCTGGTCGATCATCCCCAGTTCGTGCTCGAGCCGTTCGCGCACCGCCGGGGTGATGCGGGTGAACCGCTCGGCGGCGCCGGACCAGCAGCGCTGGTGCAGCTCGCCCGCCGCGGTCTCGGGTGCGAGCCCCGACAGGCGCGGGACCTGCAGCCCGCCGATCCCGAGGTCGACCGCGCACGACGTCGCGAGCTCGTGCGCGGCGACGAGCAGGTCGGGACGTTCCCGGAAGCGTTCGTGCTGGTCGGCGGCGGTGGTGAACCATGCCTCGGCGGTGGTGCGGCCGAGGTGACGGCGGCCGAGCGGGACCTGGTGGCGCACGCAGCGCAGCACGTCGGCGACCGCGGCGTCGTCGGTGGTCAGGTAGCGCACGTCGTTGACCGCGGCGGCGCGGACCTGCAGCCGCTCGGCGAGCTCCAGGGTGCGACGGATCCGGGCGTCGTCGCCGGGTTCGGCGAGGTCGTGTCCTCCGCTGCCGCCGGCCAGCGAGCGTCGGCCACCGGGCGCGACCCGGTGGTTGCGCACGCCGAGCACCACGCCGTCGCGGCCGAACACCTCCAACCAGCGACGCAGCTCGGCCTCGGCGGCGTCGGCACGGCCGGCGGCGAGCAGCCGCCCGACCGGCGAGTCGACCCCGAGCAGTGCGACCACCCCGTCCGAGGTGGCCGCCGTGCCCAGCGCGTCGGCCGGCAGGTGGGGGTCGCTGCGGACCTCGGCGTGGGCGGCGCTGACCGTGCGGCACAGCTCGCCGTAGCCGTCCTGGGTCCGGGCCAGCAACGTCACCCGCGCGGCGTCGTCCTCGAGCCATCCCGCCCCACGGCCGGGCCGTGCCTCACCGTCCTCGCGGACGCGACCACCCCGGGTGCGCTCCCAACCGGGGCGGTCGTCGCGCGGCACGAGGGCGAGGTCGCTGCCGAACACCGGCGTGACGCCCTCGGCCGCACAGGCCTGGGCGAAACGCACGGCGCCGTACAGCCCGTCACGGTCGGTGACCGCGACGTGCGTCATCCCGGCGGCCGCCGCGGCCGCGGCCAGCTCACGCGGGCGGATCGCCCCGTCGCGCAGCGAGTAGGACGTGCGGGCGCTGAGGTGCGCGAACGGCGGCGTGCCGGGGGGTGCCGGGCGGGACCGGCCCGCCCGGTACAGCGCCTCGGCCGCCTCCGCCGCCCGCCGGACGTCGACCTCGTGGTCGGCGACCGACGCCCCGTGCTCCGTTCGGCCCCCCGGGGCCGACCCACCGGGCGGGGACCAGCGGCGGGGGGACGCCATCAGTCCCAGACGCGGTCGAGCCGCCAGGACTCGCCGCGCCGGACCAGTTCGTACACCCCGCGGGTCGGCTTGCCGTTCCTGGCCTCCACCCGCCACAGGTCGGTCTGCTCGATCTGGACCGGTTCGCCGTCGGGTCGGCGCCACCAGCCCGGATCCTCGCGCCAGTGCCCGAGCACCTGCAGCACCTGGTAGCGGTGGCCCCGCCAGGTGAATCCGGTGGGGGCGGTGTCGCCGGTCGTCTGCGTGGAAGGGAGTTCGACCTCCTCGAGGGTCTCGCGGTAACGCTTGGTCATGGCTCGTCCGCCGTCGTCGTCTGTCGGCCACCCCCGGCCTCCCCGGGGGTGGTTGCCTGCTCGAACCCGGCCCGGCGACTCGACGATCAGGCCAGGGATCGAACACACGTTCGAGTGAACGACGGCACCGTACGAGTCGACTGCGACACCCGCCAGCGAACGACCCCCGCCGCCCGCGCCGCGCGCGACCCTGCGCACCGGACTCGTCGCGCTCGCCCCGAGCGGGCCGAGGACGTCAGCCCTCGACGTCCTCGGGCAGCGTGCGCCGGGCGAGCACGAGCAGTTCACGGGCCAGTTCGTCGGCGACCTGCTCGACCGGTTCACCCGCCGTGACACGGGCGTTGGCGCTGCCGAGCAGTGCCGTGGTCAGCTGGGCCGCCATCGGGCCCAGTGCGACCCGCACGGTCGGTCGCTCCTCGATCACCTCGGCCCGGATCTGCGGCAGCGGCACGAACGCCGGGAACACCCGCAGGTCGTCGACCAGGGGCCGCAGTCCCGCGCCCCACGCCGCCCCGTCGGTCGTGGTCGTCAACCCCGCCAGGCAGTCCCCCGCCGCGACCCCCCGGACCGCCTCCTCGGGATCAGCGGCCAGGAACGCCCGGTCGCTGCGGACGCTGTACGCCTCGAGCACCGCCCGCAGGCCGTCGACCCGGGTGCCGAACTCCCGGTCGACGCACACCAGCGCGTCGGGCTGCTCGGACAGACGACGGGCCAGGTCCGACAGCGTGCGCAGGTCGGCGCCCGGTCCCGCCGCGCCCTGCACCACGAAGGCGAACGTGGCGTTCGCGGGCGGCTGGTCGAGGCTGCCGTCCCCGAACCGCGGCCGCAGCCAGACCAGGTCCTCGGGCTCGTCGTGGTCGCGCACCGCCACGAAGCTCGCGCGCGGGTCCCCCGGCGGGTCGGCGCGGCCCAGGGTCTCGAGCCACGTCTCGCCGGTGTAGCCGGCCTGCACGTCGACGTCCCCGAGTTCCATCGCCTGCCGCGCGTCCCGACCGTCGCCGAACACCACGATCCGGGTCGGCTGTCCCGCCAGCTCCAGCAGCCGCTGGACGGTGTGTGCCAGCACGCGGGTCTCGAGTTCGGGGCCACTGGCGATGCGCAGTGGCGACAGATCCCCGGTGGCGACGTCGTCGCTGCCCGCCGGCACGCCGGTGTCCACCTGCGAGGTGCAGGCGAACAGGATCAGGAGCAGACACAGCCAGCGACGCACCCGCCCAGGCTGCCACATCGCCCCGGGTCCCGCCGACGACGCCCGGCGTGCGTGCGATGCCACCCCCGTGCCGTCGTACACTGCCCGCCATGCAGACCTTCTCCGCTCCGCTCCCGTCCGCGCCGGTGTCGACGGCAGGTCGCCGACGACGCGGCCGCTCCCTCGTCGCCGCACTGCTGACCGCCGCGCTCGTCGCCGCCTGCAACGGCGGGGCCGGCGACACCGGCGACACCGGCGACACCGAGGACGACCCTGCGGGCGCGCCAGCCGAGGCCGAGCCGGACGCGACCGCCGCCGACGGTGACGACCTGCAGCTGGCCGTCGCCGTCGCCAGCTTCGACCTCGCGGTCGGCGAGTCGCAGCGGCTGCTGGCTGGCCTGTACACCCAGGAGCGGCAACTGCTCGGGTTCGGTGAGGTCACGTTCGACCTCGGCCACCTCGGGGACGCGGCCGGTGGCGAGACGGAGCTGACCCAGCGCGCCACGGCCGCGTTCCTGCCGGTGCCGGGCGCCGAGCCGGAGGGCGACGCCGCACAGCCGACCGTGATGTCGGCCCAGGACGGCACCGGTGTGTACGCCGCCGAGGTGGACCTGGACCAGCCGGGGTACTGGGGCCTGCGGGTGACCGCGCAGTTGGCCGACGGCTCCGTGCACGAGGGCCAGGCGACGTTCGAGGTCCACGAGGAGCCCGGGGTCCCCGCGGTCGGCGACGAGGCACCGGCCATCGAGAACCTGACGCTGGCCGACGTCGAGGCCGGCACCGCCGAGCCCGAGTCCCTCGACTCACGGGCGATCGAGGACGGCGAGGTCCCCTCCCCACAGCTGCACCGGACCACCATCGCCGAGGCCGTCGAGCAGGGACGGCCGGTCGTCGCGATCTTCTCCACCCCGGTCTACTGCGTCAGCCGGTTCTGCGGCCCGCTCGTGGAGACCATCGAGGACCTGGCCGACCGCTACGCCGAGCGTGCCGACTTCGTGATGGTCGAGGTGTGGGAGGACTTCGACGAGCAGCGCCTCAACGCGGCAGCCGCCGAGTGGATCCAGACCGAGACCGGCGGCAACGAGCCGTGGACCTTCCTCGTGGGCGAGGACGGTCGGATCGCCGCCCGCTGGGACAACGTCCTCGACGTCGCCGAGCTCGAGGCGGAGCTGGACGCACTGCCGGCGATCCCGCCCCGCGCCGAGGGCACCCCCGCCGACGACCTCGTCGAGGACTGAGCAGCGCACCCCCTCCGCCACACGGCAGGAACCGCCCGCCGCGGCTGACCAGTCCGGCTCACGCCCCCGCCCGCTCCCCCACCACGCCCACGAGCAAGCCGCGGCAGCCGAATCAGACCGGCCGGTCGGCGGCGTCGACCTCGGCGTTGTCGAGGCGCTGCTTCATGAAGCGGATCACGCCGCCCGACAGCACGCGCTCGACCTGGGTGGGCGAGAGCTCGTGGCGGGCCTGCAGCGTCGTACCGCGGGTGACGTTGACCACCTCGACAGCCGCACCGGCCCGCAGGGCGTCACGGAGCCCGGTGAAGCGCAGGACGTCGTCCTGTTCGATCGCGTTCCAGTCGTCCTCGTCGACGAAACGCAGCGGGACCACGCCGAAGTTGGCCAGGTTCTGGGCGTGGATGCGGGCGAACTCCTTGACCAGCGCCACGCGCAGACCGAGGTGGCGGGGAGCGAGTGCGGCATGCTCGCGGGAGCTGCCCTGGCCGTAGTTGCGGCCACCGACGACGGCGTGGCCGTCCCCGTCGCGCCACTCCATGGCCCGGTCGTGATAGGTCTCGTCGATGCGGTCGAACGCGAACCGGGCGATCTCGGGGATGTTGGACCGGTAGGGCAGCACCTCGGCGCCGGCCCGGAGGATCTCGTCGGTGGAGACGTCGTCGCCCATCTTGAGCACGACCGGCAGCTCGAGGTCGTCGGGCAGCGGGTCGACGTCGGGCAACGTCGCGATGTTGGGCCCCTTGCGCAGCGCCACGTGGCCCCCCTCGTCGGGCGGCAACGGTGCGACCAGGTTGCCCGTGTCGATCAGCAGCTCGGTCGGCTCGGCCACGCGCGGATAGGTGATGCCATGGGTCTCGGCGAGGTCACGGGGGTCGGTGATGACCCCGGTGATGGCGCTGGCGGTCGCGGTCTCGGGTGAGCAGAGAAAGACCTTGTCCTCTCGCGTACCCGACCGGCCGGGGAAGTTGCGCGGTGTCGTGCGCAGCGAGATCTCCTCGGTGGCGGGCGCCTGTCCCATACCGATGCAGCCGTTGCAGCCGGCCTGGTGGATCCGGGCACCGGCGGTGACGAGCGAGAGCAGGTGCCCGTCCCGGATGAGGTTGCCCAGGATCTGCCGGCTGGACGGGTTGACGTCGAACGAGACCTGGTCGCTGACCGGCTCGCCGACGGCCGCCACGATCTCGGCGGCGACGGCGAAGTCGCGGTAGCCGGGGTTGGCCGACGAACCGAGGTAGGCCTGGGCGATGGGGGCGCCGGCGACCTCGCTGACCGGCACGACGTCCCCGGGCGAGCTCGGCCGGGCGATCAGCGGGACCAGCTCCGACAGGTCGATGCGCTCGGTGTCGTCGTAGCTGGCGTCGGCATCGGCGACGAGTTCGGTGAAGTCGTCCTCGCGCCCCTGCGAGCGCAGGAACCGCCGCACCTCGTCGTCGGCGGGGAAGATCGAGGTGGTCGCGCCCAGCTCGGCGCCCATGTTGCAGATCACGTGCCGATCCATCGACGACAGACCGGCGAGCCCCTCACCGTGGTACTCGAGGATGCGCCCACTGCCGCCGTCGACGCCGTGCCGGCGCAGCAGCTCGAGGATCACGTCCTTGGCGGAGACCCAGTCGGGCAGCTCCCCGACCAGCTCGATGCCCCAGATCCGGGGCATGCGCAGCCGCAGCGGCTCGCCGGCCATCGCCATCGCGACGTCGAGGCCACCGGAGCCGATCGCGAGCATGCCGAGTGCGCCGGCAGCCGGGGTGTGCGAGTCGGATCCGGCCATCGTGGCGCCGGGCCGCCCGAACCGTTCCTGGTGCACCGGGTGGCTGATGCCGTTGCCCGGCTTGGAGTACCACAGCCCGAAGCGCGCGGCGGCGGAGCGCAGGAACAGGTGGTCGTCCGGGTTCTTGTGGTCCTCCTGGATGAGGTTGTGGTCGACGTACTGGACCGAGACCTCGGTGCGGACGCGGTCGAGTCCCATGGCCTCGAGTTCCAGCATCACCAGCGTGCCGGTGGCGTCCTGCGTCAGCGTCTGGTCGATGCGCAGCCCGATGGGGGTGCCGGGCGTCATCTCGCCCTCGACGAGGTGGTCCGCGATCACCTTGCGTGCGACGTTCTCGCCCACGACGAACTCCTGTCCACGACGACGTGGACGACCCTAGGAGTCGGAGGCCCTTCCGGCTCGGCCGGTCGGCCGAGGCCCCGTCCCACCGATCAGCGGCGACCTCGCCCCACCGGTCAGCGGCGACCTCGCCCCACCGGTCAGCGGCGACCTCGCCGACGCACCTGCGGCGGCAGGATCGACACGTCGGCGGCGGCGAGGCGGTCACCGCGTTCACCGGCGGCCAACAGGCCCCGGACGGCCGAGCCGCCGACCACGACGACCTCGGCCACGAACGCCAGCAGGATCCCGAGACCCGCGAGCTCGGCGAGCAGTGCGACCTCGAGTGCGCTCCGTGACAGTCCGAGGACCAGCCACGCACCCACCACGAGGCCGGCGATGACGGTCAGCTGCCGGCGCAGGCGTCGGGCGGTGCGGGACCAGTCGACGATCGGCGCGGCGTCCACCGGCGTCCGATGGGCACCGGGGGGCACCGGTCGGGGATCGGTTGCGGTCACACGGACGCCTCGTCGACGGGTCGGCGGAGGATACCGGCACAGGCCGTCGACCCGCGGTTGCATCGCAGACGGCCCGCCGCGGCCCGGCACGCCCGCGCGACGGCGACGGGGACCACGCCGTGGCACGGTCCCCGTCGACGAGCGGACGCGACCGTCAGCCGCGGGCCTTCTCGATCAGCGCGATGGTCTCCCGGTCGAAGGCCTCGAGGTCGTCAGGCTTGCGGCTGGTGACGAGCGGGCCGGGGCCGTTGTCGTCGACGACGACCTCCTCGTCGACCCAGGTGCCACCGGCGTTGCGGATGTCGGTCTGCAGGCTCGGCCAGGAGGTCAGCGTGCGACCCCCGACGCAGTCGGCCTCGACCAGCGACCAGGGGGCGTGGCAGATGGCCGCCACCGGCTTGCCGGACGCGACGAAGTCCCGCACGAACCCGACGGCCTGCTCGTGCATGCGCAGCTGGTCCGGGTTGGCGACGCCGCCGGGCAGCACCAGGGCGTCGAAGTCGTCCACGGAGACGTCGCCGACGAGTTCGTCGACGTCGAACGTGTCCGCCTTGTCGAGGTGGTCGAATCCCTGGACCGGCCCGTCGCCGGTCGAGACCAGGACCGGCGAACCACCGGCCCGCTGGATGTCCGCCCAGGGCTGGGTGAGCTCGACCTGTTCGACGCCCTCGGTGGCGACGAGGAAGGCGACGCGGGCACCGTCGATGCTGGCCATGTGGTGGCTCCTTACGGTTGGGTACGAAACGCTTTCGACGGCCATGGTCGGCACCGGCTCCCACCCCGGCCCCGGCCGTGCCTGCACGAACGGTTGTGACAGCCCGACGATCCCCCTGAACGGTCCCCACCGCGGTCACCGGCCCGGTGGCCCCCGCCGTACGCGCCCCGAGCTCGACCCGACTCACGCCCTGTAGCCGATTACCTCTCGAGTTCGAGGCGGCCGGTCGACGTAGCTCGGCATGGCTGCCTACGAACTGACCGACGAAGCGTGGGAACTGGTCTCCGACCTGTTCGACCCGCCCGTCCGTCGCGGACCCCGCGCATCCGTGCCCCGCCGCCAGATCGTCGAGGCGATCCTGTGGCTGGCCCGGACCGGCGCGCAGTGGCGCGAGCGGCCTGACCGGTACGGGTCCTGGTCGGCGGTGTGGTCGCAGTGGCGACGGTGGCGTGACAAGGGCGTGTGGGATGAGGCGATGCGCCGCCTCGACGCCGCCGTCCGCGAGGCGGAAGGTCGCGATCCGCAGCCGAGCGTGGTCATCATCGACGCACAGACCACCCGCGGGTGGCGTGCCGGTCCGGGATTCCACGAGAAGGGCGGCGCTGGCGGCCGGACCCGCGGCACCAAGCGCAGCATCGTGGTGGACACATTTGGACTGCCGGTCGCGGCCCGCGCCGACTCCGCCCGGCCGCACGACAGCCGGGCGGGCAAGCTGTTGCTCGACGATGCGCTCCCGCATCTCCCGCGTGTGGGGCTGGGTTTGGCCGATCGCGGCTACCGCGCTGCTGGCCATCACGTCGCAAGCACACAGGGGTGATGTTCGAGGTGCGCGGCTGGGACGAACGCCCGCCGGAGGGGTTCAAGCCGATCAAACCGATGTGGCGTGTGGAGGACTGCTTCGCCCGGCTCGGTGCGTGGCGACGGCTGTCGCGCTGCTTCGAAGGGTCGCAGGCGGGTGCGACCGCGTGGCTGCAGGTCGCTTGCATCGGGCTGCTCGCCGGACGGCTGCGCTCACGCCAACTCGCCTTCGCCGCCTGAGGGGCAACGGCGCGGGACTGCCGTGTCCCCCGGTGTGATTGCGTTGAGAAGAAGTCACACCTCGAGCGGGTCATCACGGCGGTTGTGCACAGGTAAGTTCATCGCCTGCACTTGACTTCGTTCAGCTTCTACACTTACGCTCATGAAGCGACGTGACCTCATCAGACAGCTCCGCGACGCGGCCAACGACGCGGGTCTTGAGTTCGCGTCGTTGCGCAACGCCGGCGGTCACGAGGTCTTCTCACTCGACGGCCTACGCATCCCGATCCCGAACCACCGCGAGATCGCCGAAGGCACCGCCCGATCGATCATGCGGCAGGCGGCAGCCAAGCTCGGAGAGGAGTGGTGGAGGTGAGCACCTACCGCGTCACCGCAACCCGTGACGGCGACTGGTGGTCGCTCGTGGCGTACGACGTCGAGGGCCGCGAGGTCGCCTCGCAGTCACGCCGGCTCGACCAGGCGGATGCCGCGATCCGCGAGGCCATCGCGCTGGTCCTCGACATCGACGGTGATGCGTTCGAGGTCGACATCTCCCCGGACCTCCGTCGCGTCGACGTGTCCGACGACACGCTCGAGGCGCTTGAGTTGCGTCGTGCCCTGGCCGAGCTGAGCGACCGAGCGCGCCGCCGGACCCCTGCCGCGGTCGCCGAACTCCGGGCGGCGGGGCTGACCGTGCGCGATGTCGCGCAACTCCTCGGCGTGACGCCGTCGCGGGTCTCCCAGATCGAGAAGCAAGATCACCTGGCGAACTCCGCCTAACGCCCGCATCCGCACGGTCCATACCGGCGGTTCATGTCCACACGGGGGCGTCGGAGGACGGATGATCTTCACGGCTCCACCCGCGTCGTGGAGCACTTCCGGCGTACCCGCGCTCATGAACCAGGCGGGCTCGGTCGCGTGGGGACGATGCCGGTGCGGCCTTGCCACGACCCGTGCTCCTCCAGGCAGCGGAAGCGCAGGGTGGTGAACTCGCGGTGGAAGTCCACACGGCGGCGCTCCTGCATCGCCTCGATGTGTCGGTGGGCGCCGGGGGCGTCGGACCGTCCCGCGACCATGTCGGTCATGGCTTGCGCACTGCGCCACACGGTGAAGGTTGACACCGTCCGCGGTGGTGCTCCTGCGGCGAGGGCGAGCACCTGTCCCGGATCGTCTCGCACCTGGGCCTCGACCGGGCGTCCCCAGCGGATGAACCGTGGGACCTGCGGCAGCTTGAGCCGGGCGAGGGTCACCGCTACGACGGGTTCCGATGGGTCGTGATCGCCGGCCTGTGCCAGGAGACCGTCGAACGCGGCGACGTGGCCCCAACGTCGGAGGAACTCGAGCCGCACGTGCCAGCCCTTCGCCCAGCGTCGACCCACGGCGTCCTCGGCGAGCCACGCGTCGAGGTCGTCGAACGACTCCCACGCCGCGAACAGCGCGACCCGACCCGGACGGAACCGTCGCGTCGAGACGATCGGCGTGCCGAGCTCCATCGCGGCCATCGGCTCGGCACGGTGGAGACCAACTGGCTGCGTCCGCGACCATCGTTGCAGCAGCAGCCGGACTGCGGTCAGGGTTGAGGTCTCGAGCAGGTGGAAGCTGAAGGCCATCGTTCAGTCCCCCGTGGGGTGGCGTCGAAGGCGGTAGCGGAGCCGCAGGAGTTCGAGCGGTCCGAGGTCTAGCCGGTGGTCGCATCGCACGGAGCCGTCGCGTCCGGCGGACAGCGCGAACCGCTCGTGCAGCGGGACCCGGCGCGCCCACCCCTGGTCGGCCGCCCCGGGCCGCACCACCAGGTAGGCGCCGTCTTCGCCGAAGCGGCCTCGTTTTGAGCTCAGCACGAGGCCACTGTCGGGCGTCGCCTCGGGACGCAGGAACACCGTCAAGCTGCCGTTGGGCAGCGGGAAGACCACGCGCACCGATGGGCCGGCAGCGCCGGGCAGCGTGCACGCGCCGTAGAAGCCGCCGAACACCGTCGCGCCGGTCGCCCGCAGGGTGCGCTGCCAGACCGTGCCGAGGTGGTCGCCGTCGGGGGCGACGATCGCCGCGACACGGCTGTCCATCCCCTGGGCCACGTCCAGAGGATCGAGTGGGAGACTCAGCTGTCGCAGCCGGCGCGCGAACACCGCGTTGATGAGCCTCCCGCCCGGCTCGGCCCAGCGCGCCCACCGCGACGACACATCGACCGACCACGCGGCCGTTGTCTCGTAGAAGGCCGCGATATGCGGCGACACGGCGGCGACGTCGAGCGACGGGGTCAGCGCTGCGAACCTCGGCAACAGTCCTTGCTCCGGTCCCTCCACCACGTCCGCCCGGTGACGTGCCGCGTGCGCCTCGACCCACCGGTCACCGATGCCTCCGGGGTCGCCAACGGGACCGTCGAGCCACCCCTGCCCGCCGACCAGGTCGACCCTTCGCCCGGTCGCGATGACCCACCGCTGCGTGACCCGGTCGACCAACGACCCCCGAAGCTCGACTCGTCGCATGGTCACCCCCGCCCCGATCCTACGTGGACTCTGGAACGGGCTGGACCCAGCCCCCCATCGTCAGGAGCAACGCAGAGCCGGCGTTCACGATCCGCATCACCACGCCCGTGTCGCCTACTCGAGATTGAGGTGCCAGGGGCGGCCTCGCTACTGTCCGACGTTCCGTGATACAGTACCGGCATGAGTGATCTCATCTCCGTACGACTCGACGACGAGGCACAACGTGCCCTTGCCGAACTCGAGGCCACCGGCCTTTCCCGCTCTGAGGCGGTCCGACGTGGCCTGGTCGCCGCCGCCTTACGGCTACGCGACCGGCAGCGCCTCATCGACGAGGTGGCCGAGCTCGCCTCGGATGAGGCCGACCGGATGGAAGCAGCCGAGGTGGCGGCGATGATGGAGGATCTCCGTGCGGCGCGGTGACGTCTTCCGGCTTCGCCTGGGACGTCGCCAAGGGCACGAGCAATCTGGCGTCCGCTACGGCGTGATCGTGCAATCGGATGCCCTGATGCGGTTGTCGACGGTGCTGATTGCGCCGACCTCGACTGCCGCACGAGGGGCTTCGTTCCGCCCCGAGATCGAAATCGACGGAACCATAACGCGCGTGCTGGTGGAGCAGATGGGTGCTATCGACGTGAGCAGGCTCGGCGACCAGCGCGGCCACCTCTCGCCCGAGGAACAGTGGGGTGTCGACCTCGCCCTCGAGACCGTCCTAGACCTTCAGTAACAAACGCCCGCTATGCCAATGGACACGCCGGTGGTGGATGATGACCTACCCGCGCCAGTTGCATCGTTGAGGGGGATCCATGCGTTCTGGAGCAGGTCGCGCGGCGAGGCGTCTGGTCGTTCACGGCCTCGGACGAACCTGCGAGCTGTTTGATGACGTGCTCTACCGTCCCGCCGTGGTGAAGGCCACCATGTGGATGCCCCGGTGGTGGGAGTGCGAACTGGCCAAGCTCTCGGCTGCTTTGGACGAGCGCTGGGAGATCGGCTGGTGGACCGATGGCATCCCCCACGGAACCTGCGAGATCTGCGAGCGCCGTGCGGCATGGCTCGAGTTCGAGCACGCAGTCGGCTGCATCGACGTCTGCGGCTGGTGCCCCGCCCCGCCGTTCAGCGAGGCCCGGTCGGAGGACGAGGCCTTCTCGCTCGCCCGGCAGCGCTCGATCCGATGGTCCTGGCAGTGGCCGAAGTCGAGCGAGCACACGCTCTGACCAACGGCGCTCGCGCCTGCTGCTCGTCGAGAAGTAACGCCCGGTTGCCGACGGTCGATGCGGTGGTTGTGCACGCGTCGGAGCGTTCACCTGTGACCGGTGGCGGTACGGTGCCGGGAGTTGGTACCGACGCGGGAACGGCAGGAGCGGTGATGGCTTCCGGAGCCGTAGGTACCACCTTCGCGCCGTTCGCGAGCCGCCTCGTCATGCTGGCTCAGACGTTCCCGCTACCCGTCTTGTTCGGAGCGGTGGTGCGATGCCGCTGGTGGCAGCCGGCGCCCCTGAGGCTGGTGTCGTGGTTGCCTTGGCCGTCGCCCTGACTTGGGTCGCGGCCACCTGGAGGATTGCCTTGTCACGCCAGGACGGCGAAATCGAGGTGCGCAACCTGTGGTCAACGCGGCGTATCGCGAGACGAGACGTCGATCGGATCGGCAGGGCCGACAGCCTGCCGTGGTACTGGCCAGCCTCGGGTTCCATCGTTCCGATGCTGGAGGTCCAGTTGCACAGTGGCGCCGTCGTCCGACTCCACGCCACGGCGTTGCCGGGGGTCCACCGACGGCAGGACGCTGCTGAGTTCGTTTCGACGGCGCTAAAGATGTCACCTCAGCGGCTGCACGAGTACGTCCATCCTCGGTCATAGCGCGTGAGGTGTCAGCAGTTGTGACCGCGACGGTCTGTAGCGCCCGGAGATGCGAGGGCGGTGGTGTAGGACCGTGCGGAAACGCCCGCACTCGGTAGGGCTTTCGTGGTCGCCGTGCTGTGACGGAGGCGTCTTGTGCGGAGGTGCGTAACGCGCGAGGTCGCTCGTGCGTGTACTCGTTGAGGGACACTCCCTGACTGGACCGGAGGCGCGTGGTGGGTGAGGCGCTTGAAGCGCAAGAGCGCTTCTGCGCGGCTGCCTGGCCACGGCTGGTCGGCGCGATGGCGCACTACTGCGGTGACGTGCACGTGGCCGAAGAGCTGGTCCAGGAGGCACTGTTACGGGCGTGCCGCCGCTGGTCGCACGTGTCGACGTTGGAGTCGCCGGAAGGGTGGACCTACCGCGTGGCGGTGAACCTGGCCAACAGCGCCTGGCGTCGTCGACGAGCCCAGCGGCGCGCCCGTGAACGGCACGGTCCCTCGGGAACGGTCGTCGATCCCGACCCGGTGGAGGATCAGTTGTGGGTCCGCTCCGCGCTTCGCGAACTCTCTGTCGAGCAACGGGAGGCCGTGATCTTGCGCTACCTCCTGGATCTGTCGGCAGAGCAGGCGGCAGACGTGCTTGGCACGACCCCAGGTGCGGTACGGGCGAGGACGCATCGGGCGGTGGAGCGGTTGCGCTCGCAGCTGCGACCGAGCTCGGTGACAACAGAGGAGATCTCCGATGGTCAGTGATCTCGAGGAGCTGCTGCGCGACACGGCACCGCAACCGACCCGGCCACTCGATACGGGAGCGCTGGTGCACCGTGCCCGGCGGCAGGTGCTTGCGGGCCGGCTCGCAGCGGGGCTCGGTGGTGTCGCGGTCCTCGTGGCGGCGGTCCTGCTCGTGCCGTCGGTCGTCGGGATCGACCAGGAGCTTGAGATCGCCGAGCGACCCAGCGAGCTGCCCACCGGCGAGCGATCCGATGCTGAGCAGCTCTGGAACCGGACCTACGTCTCAAGCGAGGTGATCGAGAACGGCACACCTCGCGACCTGGTGGATGGAACCAGCATCGAGCTGACCCTCCAACGCGAACCACCCGTGCGCGACGCCGACGGCGGACAGCTGGTGGATCCAGACGCAGACGGGTTCGCGACCTGGCAAGCGGGCTGCAACCGCAGCCATTCTCAGCTCTACCTCACCAACGGCCGCTTCGAGTTCGGCGGTTTCGGCCACACGACTCTGATGCTCTGCACGAGCGACGAACAGGACGCACAGGACCGGTGGGTTGATGAGTTCTTCCGGTCCGGTCCGGCGTGGGAGCTACGTGACGGACGTCTCGTACTCAGGGCCGGCGGACTGACCCTCGCCTTCCGCGAGACACCTGGTGCCGGCGCCGCCCCGACCGCAGGAGCAGCAACCTCGTCGGCGGCCATGCCGTTGATGAAGGTCGATGGCTGGCGAGAGGAGTTGCAGCCGGCAACGGTCGTCTCCGTCCTCGAGATCGCGTTCGATCGTCAGACGGCCGAACGCGCCTGGCAGGACAACACCCCAGCAGGGCTCGCGAACGTCGCAGGTACCCCGACAGACCCCGGCATCTACGCCACGTTGGAGGATGTCGATTTCGACACCCACGCGCTCGCTGTGTGGTCCTCGCGGCAATGGTCCGATTGCCCCGGGTGGGCAGCCGATGTCGAAGGTGACGGCAGTTGGCTCGAGGTCAGGCGAGGGGTCGCTGCTGCAGACGGTGTCATCGAAGACAACCCCCACGAGAACTGCTCTGGCCACCAGGTGCCCTACCGGATGCTGATCGCCGTAGACCGCGAACGCCTCCCCGATCCCGGGCGGCTGCCGATGCAAGACCTGACCGGAGTGTCCGTCACGAACTATCCCGCCGAGCTCGACCACACCACCGCAGAGCGTGCCCCTGACGCTGGCACGGCAGCCGAGCACTGGCCGGTCGAACTGATCTACACGTTCCCGAATGCCACCCCCGAGACCGAACTGCGCAGGCGGTTCCGTGGCACCTCCTGGGCAGCATGGACCATCGAGTCGAACGTGACCGACGACGGTCCCCTCCCGTCAGGTCAATGGTCCTCTCCGGGAGGTCCAGGTTTCGACACTTCCGACACCTGGGTCGACGACCGCACCCAATGGCGAGGAGTCTCAGCAGAACTGCACCCCGAATGGCGAACCGCGGTCGGCCTCGTCCAGCGTGTCGTAGTTCCCCTCGACCAGATGCCCGGAGGGCAAGACTTGATCGCCTCGCTCGGGCTCACACAGGATGAGGTCGAGGCCTACGCAACCCCGAACGTGGCTGGATGTGACGGCCCGCTCGACCTCTGCGCCCCAGACGACGCCAACGCCGCACGAGGGATTGCTCACCTGGCCACGGGGTTCCCCCTCTTTGCAGAGGAACGCTACGACGGGCGCGATACCAACGTGTGGCTCATCGCCGAACACTTCGCGTTCAGCGACGACGCGGCGCCGTTCAACGAGGGGCCGTAGCAGCACCGTCCGAGACCGAGACCCAGACGCGAGAGCAGATGCCGACCCCAGGTAGGCACAACGCCCGCTATGCCAATGGACACGCCGGTGGTGCGGTACGCCAGCTCGAAGACGTGCTCGGCGTGCGGGACCAAGAACGAGCAGATGGCTCGCGAGCCGGTCTTCTGGTGCGCGGACGAGCAGTGTGGGCACCGCCATGACCGCGACGAGAACGCCGCGGTCAACCTCGCACGCTGGACCGCCCTAGTCGAGAACCAGGAGGAGACGCTGCCGCTCGTAGCGGCCGCCTGATCCACGCACGGGTCCTCACCCGCAGGTAGCGGGGACGCGCCGATGGAGCATCCGGCTCTGGCACCACCCTCGCGGGCGGTGCGAAACCGGAAGCGACGAAGTCGGAAGGGCCGCATCTGACACCGGTGCGGATCCCACGGGAACCAAACCACCGCTACCGGCGGTCAAGGGGAACCCGCTGTGACCGAGGTAATCGGCTACAGACCGTCAGAGCGTCGGGTCCCCGAGGTCGAGTCGCAACGTCGTGAGCACGCGGGTGATCTCCCCGTGCAGCGCCTCGACGTCCAGGGGCAGCCGGACATCGTGCTGCGGGTACAGCTCGGTCGCGGACGTGTCGGTGGTGCTGACCTGCCAGCCACGTTCGAGCAGGTACTCCCCCAGCGAGAACGACCAGGTGAGCACGATCGCGTCGTGGTAGTCGTGCAGCATGAAGGTCAGGTGCCGGTTGAACGGCAGCGTCCACATCCGGCCACCGCGTCGTGAGAACCCCTGCGTGCGGAAGCCGAGCGCCTCGAGCTCGTCGTCGAAGGTCCCGGGTGCCCCACCGTTGCCCGACATGCGTCGCTCCTCGCCGGTGCGGTGCACGCTACTCGGATCGCCGGGGACGACGGCTTAGGCTGCTCGGCATGTCCCTGCGCCGCTGGCCCGTCCCACTCGTCGCCCTGCTGCTCGTCGTCGGCGGCTGCTCGCCGCCCGGCGACGCCGGGCAGGACGACGCGGTCGCCGAGCTGCGTGCGGAGCTGGCCGCCCGCAGCGAGACCGAGACGGCGCTGTCGGCACGCGTCGAGGCGCTCGAGTCCCAGCTCGACGGTCTGCGGGGCGACCGCTCGGCGGACGAACGGCTCGAGCGGACCGACGCGTCGTTGCGCTCGCTGGCCGAGTCGATCGCCGCACTCGACGAACGGCTCGAGCGCGAGGTCCGAGCGCGCGAGACCGTGGCCGAGGACGCGGCCACCGCGGCATCCGACCTGCGCGCGACGCTCGCGGACCTGCAGGGGCGGCTCGACCAGGCGCAGGGCGAGACCGACGAGTTGCGCACGTTGTACGCGACCCTGCGCGACCGGGTCGACCGGATGCAGCAGGGCTGACGGGGCGCACCGGACGTGCTGCCCTACCATCGTGGCCGTGTCGACGTCGCACTCGTCCCGTGATGCCGGTCCCACCCGTGTCGGTGGGCGCTATCTGCTGCGCGGGGAGCTCGGACGAGGCGGGATGGCGACGGTGCACCGGGCCGTCGACGAGGTGCTGGAGCGCGAGGTCGCGGTCAAGCTGCTGCACGCCCATCTCGCCACCGACCCGGCCTTCCTCGACCGCTTCCGCCGGGAGGCCCGGTCCGCCGCCGCACTGGCGCATCCCAACGTCGTCGCCGTCCACGACTGGGGCGAGACCGACGATGGCGCCTACCTGGTGCTGCAATTGATCGAGGGACCGTCCCTGCGGGAGGTGCTGCGCCGCCGGGGTCGGCTCTCGCCGTCGCAGGCGCTGGGGGTGCTCGCCCCCGCCGCCGCCGGGCTCGGCTCGGCCCACCGCGCCGGTCTGGTCCACCGCGACGTGAAGCCGGAGAACCTCCTGCTGAGCGGGGACGGCCAGGTCCACGTCACCGACTTCGGACTCGCGCGCGCGGCTGCGAGCGCGACCTCCACCTTCGGGGCGGACGTGCTGGTCGGCTCGCCGCACTATCTCTCCCCCGAGGCGGTCCGTGGTCGGCCACTGGATCCGCGCGCCGACGTCTACGCCCTCGGGGTCGTGCTGTTCGAGTGCCTGACCGGGCGACCGCCACACGAGGGTGACTCGCCGTTCGCGACCGCGGTCGCGCACACCTCCCAGCGGGTGCCGCCACCGTCCACGCTCGTACCGGGCATCCCGCCGGAGCTCGACGGACTGGTGGTGGCCGCGACGGCACACGAGCCCGACGAGCGCCCCGAGGACGCAACGGTGTTCGCCCGGGAGCTCGCGCTCGCCGTCCCGGGTGGCATGGAACCGCTGGCACTCGACGGGCTGCTGGGCGACACCGTGGTCCCGTCCCGCCCGGCAGCGCGGGGCAGCACCGTCGCACTCGCGCCCGGCGATCCGACCACCGTCGTCAGCGGCCGACCGGGGCCGCCGGCGCCGCCCGGATCGACCGGGACACGACGGATCGACGATCGCGACGTCGACGTCGCGGCGTCCACCCGGACCCACCTCGACGACGTCGGCGACGAATCCGCGGACGACGTCGACCAGGGTGTCGACGACGGCCCGGGGGGGCGCAGCCGGGGCTGGCTCGTCCTGCTGGTGGTGCTGGCGCTGCTGGCCGCCTCCGCCGCGGGTGGCTACCTGGTGTGGGACCGGGTACTGGCCCCGGTGACCCCGATCCCCGTCGTGGTCGGTGAGGCCCACGGCGCGGCCGTCGCCGACCTTGAACAGGCCGGCTTCGACGTGCGTGTCGCCCAGGACCGACCCAACGACCTGGAGGTGCCCGCCGACCACGTGCTCGATCAGGACCGGGACGGTGACGCCCGCCGGGGCGCCACCATCACGCTCGTGCTGTCCGGTGGTCCCCGCCAGGTCACCGTCCCCGACGTGGTGGGTGACACCCGCGAACTCGCCGAGCAACGCCTCGCCGACGCGGGCCTGCGTCCACAGACCACCGAGGCCCACGACGAGCAGGTCGCCGCCGGGCTCGTCGTGCGGACCGATCCGGCGGCTGCCGAGGTCCTCGACGAGACCAGCGCCGTCACCCTGACCGTGAGCCTCGGTCCGGAGCCGATCGACGTCCCGGACGTGCGTGGGCTCGACGAGGGTGCCGCCGCGGCCGAACTCGACGGCGCCGAGCTCGGCATGGCGATCACCGGGCGCGTCCACGACGTCTCGGCACCCGGCACCGTCGTGCAGCAGGACCCACTCGACACGACCGCTCACCGCGGGGACACGGTGGACGTCGTGGTGTCCCTGGGCCCGGCACCGGTCGAGGTCCCCGACGTGCGCAACATGCTGGTCGACGAGGCCACGATCGTCCTCGAGGAACTCGGCCTGAGCGTCGAGGTCGACCGACGGGGTGGCTTCGGGTCCTGGCTGCGACCCAACCGCGTGTTCGAGCAGGACCCCGGCCCCGCGAGCGACCTGCTACCCGGCGAGACGGTGATCCTGTACGCCTACGACGAGTGACGGCCACCGGCCCCGCGTGACGCGGCGGTGCGTCAGCGGTCGGACCCACCGATGGCCGGCGCGGACGACGCGCGCTCCCGCGCCACCTCCACGTCCCCGCCGCGAGCGAGCCAGCCCTGCAGCTCGAGGTCGGACACGGCCAGGTCGGGATGCGTGTCGCCCGGGAACGTGTCGAGGACCTCGATGCTGACGGCCGAGGTCAGGACCGGCTCGTCGAACTCGACGGCCTGCGCGGCCAGGCCCTCGTCGAGCAGGTTGACGATCACCACCGCGTCACCGTCCAGCGTCAGCTGTGCCCGCTGGATCCGGGCGTTGGCCGCGTAGGCATCGGCGTCGCGCTGGTCGCCGTTGCGCAGCACCAACCGGTCGACCCAGCCGGGTTGCTCCAGGACGAGTTCGATCCGCTCACCGACGCCGTGCTCGGTGTCGGCGGCGGCGCCGTCGGAGTTCCAGGCCGTGGTCGGGTCGTCGTCGACCATCTGCGCGGCCGTGTAGACCTCGTTGCCCTGCGGCGGCAGGGTGGTCAGGGTCGCGATCTCGGCAACCGGCAGCCGCACCGGTTCGCCCGGGTAGCCCAGCGGGTCGAACTCGACCGCCGGGACGGTCGTTCCCGGCGGTCCGAAGGGCCCGGCGCCAGCCACCGCGACGCCAGCGACCGCCGCACCGACCACGCCGAGCAGGGCCAACAGCGGGCCCAGACGGGAGCGGCGGACCTCGTCCTCCTCACCGGGACGGCCGGAGGTCGCGCGCCCCGCGTCGGCACGTGGCAACGACGCGCCGGAGTCCAGGTCGGCACCGCAGCGGCCGCACAGCTCCCGCTGGACGCTGTTGGGCCCGCCGCAGCTGGGGCACGGCCGCAGCGCCGCGCCGTCACCGTCGACCCCGATCGCGATGCCGGGCCGGGCGGCACGGTCGAGTTCCCCGGTGGTCTGCTCCTCGGTGCTGCGGCGACGAGCGCGCCGTCCCGAGCGGTCCGGGGACGACCCGCTCCCGCGGGTGTGGCCCCGTCGCCCGCCGTCGGCGTCACGGCCGCCGTCGAGCACGCCGGTGTCCCCGGAGGCGGTGTGCTCGGCCGTGGCGTCGGCCAACGCCACGCCGCACGCGCGACAGAACCGTGCACCGGCGCCGGCCAGCGTGCCGCAGTGCTGGCACGCCACGCGGTCGGTGGCCTCACCGGCGTCGCTGGTCACGGGATCTCGCAGAGCCGCGGGCAGAGGGAACGGGCGCGCCGGGCCTCCGGACGGGTGGGCGCGCACCCACTGATCGACAGCCTAGGCGCGGCGGCAGCGACTCGCCGCGCACGCCGGCGTGCGGGTGCGTGGACCGAGCACCCACCTCACCGAGGCGCTGCTACGCTCCCGTCCATGCCGCACACGACGTATCTGTTCTGGTTCCAGGGCCGGGTGTTTCCCGGGCCCGGGATCGGGCGTGCTGCGGTCGGCCACTAGCACCACCACCGCACCAAGACTCGAAGCCCCGGGGACGCCGCCTCCGGGGCTCAGACGTTTTCGGAGGTGGATCCAGCGACCGGGGAGCGGGTCAGTGACCAGAGAGGACACCACGATGGTCGTGGTCATGCGCTCCGGCGCGAGCGACACCGACGTCGACAAGGTCGTCAAGGCGATCGACGAGCTCGGGGGCGACGCGTTCGTCTCCCGCGGCAAGCACCAGACGATCATCGGACTCGTCGGCGACCTGACGCAGTTCACCGAGCTGCCACTGCACGCCTTCCCGGGCGTGGAGGACGTCATCCGCGTCAGCAAGCCCTACAAGCTCGTCAGCGTCGAGACCCATCCGCGTCCGTCGACCGTCTGGGTCGGGGACACCCCCATCGGTCGGGACACGGTCACGTTGATCGCCGGTCCCTGTGCGGTGGAGACCGAGGACCAGACCGACGCCGCCTGCCGAATGGCCAAGGAGGCCGGCGCGTCGATCCTGCGGGGCGGCGCCTACAAGCCACGCACGTCGCCCTACGCCTTCCAGGGACTCGGCGAGGCCGGTCTCGACATCCTGCACGGGGTCTCGCGCGACATCGGTCTGCCGTTCGTCACGGAGGTCGTGACCCCCGCCGACGTGGAGACGGTCGCGGCCAAGGCGGACATGCTCCAGGTCGGCGCCCGCAACATGCAGAACTTCCAGTTGCTCAAGGAAGTCGGGATGGCCGGCAAGCCGGTACTGCTCAAGCGGGGCCTGACCGCCACCATCGACGAGTGGATCATGGCGGCCGAGTACATCGCCCACACCGGCAACCTGCAGGTGGTGCTGTGCGAACGGGGTATCCGCACCTACGAGCCGATGACCCGCAACACGCTCGACGTCTCGGCCGTGCCCGTCGCCCAGTCGCTCACCCACCTGCCCGTGGTGGTCGACCCGTCGCACTCCGGTGGCAAGCGGGACCTGGTGCTGCCGCTCACCCGTGCGGCGATCGCTGCGGGTGCGGACGGGATCATCGTCGACGTCCACCCGCGCCCGGAGCTCGCCCTGTGCGACGGGCCGCAGGCGCTGGTGCGCGACGACATCCTCCCGCTGCGCGAGTCGGTGACCCGGTTCGCCGGCGCCATGGGACGCGAGGTCGCCGCGCCCAACGTCGACCACCGCAGCGGCGCCTGGGGGCGCTCCGCCTCGGCGTGAGCCCGCCGACGACGACCGGCCGACCGCTGTAGTCGGCCGGTCGTCGGCCGACGCGGACCGGCGACGCGTGTCGCCCGGGCACGTGCCCTGCCGTGGGAACCGCCGTGCACCGTCGCCCGCTCGCCGCACTGCTCGCCGCGTGTGCGCTCCTCACCGGCTGCGGCGCCCAGGACGGCCCCGAGGTCGCACCGGCGGCCGCCGCGGCCGCCGCCGTCGACCCGTGGGCGGCCCTGCCGTCCTGGACGCCACCGGGTTCCTTGG
Source organism: Egicoccus halophilus (assembly GCF_004300825.1). Classification (NCBI taxonomy): domain Bacteria; kingdom Bacillati; phylum Actinomycetota; class Nitriliruptoria; order Egicoccales; family Egicoccaceae; genus Egicoccus; species Egicoccus halophilus. The sequence goes on along the minus strand of NZ_CP036250.1, from coordinate 1,966,323 downwards.
CCCCCGATCCCGAGGTGGTCGACGGGCTGACCCGGATCGCCCACCAGGACGGTCCCGAGCGCCTGGTGCTGCGCACCGCCTCCGGAGAGGTCGACTACCTGACCGGCGTCAACGTCGGCGCGACCGTGCCGGGTCACGCCCCCGGCGAGCTGGCCGTCGACCGGCCGACGTGGGTCCGCTGGTTCGAGCTGATCGCCCGTACCGGTGTCCACGCGGTGCGCGTCTACACCATCCTGCCGCCGCACTTCTACGAGGAACTGCTCGCCTTCAACGAGGCGAACCCGGACCGGCCGCTCTACCTGGTGCACGGGGTGTGGATCCCCGAGGAGGAGTTCCTGTCCTCGCGCGACCTGTGGTCGGACGAGGTGGTCCAGCGGATGGAGGCGGACGTGTCCGCCGCCGTCGCGGTGGTCCACGGGCAGGCGACGCTGCCGCCCCGGCCGGGATTCGCGTCGGGCACCTACCGCGCCGACGTCTCGCCCTGGCTGGTGTCCTGGGCGCTGGGCGTCGAGTTGGACCCCGCCGCCACCCTCGCGTCCGACCGCCACAATGCCGGACGTCCGGCCCATGCGGGCACCTACGTCCGCTCCACCGCCGACGCGTCGCCGACCGAGACGTGGCTGGCCCGGATGTTGGACCTCCTGGCCGGCCAGGAGGCGGCGCGCGGCCGCACGATGCCACTGACGTTCACGAACTGGCCCACCACCGACCCGCTGGTCCACCCGGGCGAACCCTTGCCCGAGGAGGACCTCGTCGGCATCGACGCCGAGCACGTGGTCACCACCGACGCCTGGCCCGGCGGCCGCTACGCGAGCTTCCACGCCTACCCCTACTACCCCGACTTCCAGCGCTACGAGTACGCCACCTTCGAACTCGACGGCGAGGTGGACCCGTATGCGGGATACCTGGCCGCCCTGCGCGAGCACCACGCCTCCCAGCCGGTGGTGGTGCTCGAGACCGGGGTCCCGAGTTCGATCGGCAGCGCCCACGCCGGCCCACTCGGCCGCGACCAGGGCGGACACACCGAGCCGGAGGCGATGGCGCACCTGACCGACCTGGTCGACGTCGTGGACCGCAGCGGATGGTCGGGAACCTTCCTGTTCGCCTGGGCCGACGAGTGGTTCAAGCACACCTGGAACACCGCCGACCGCGAGCTGCCGGCCGACCGGCGGGCGATGTGGCACAACGCGCTCACCAACGAGTCGTACTTCGGGCTGTTGGCGGTCGAACCCGGCGCCGACGGCCGGGTCGTCACCATCGACGGCACCGGTCGGGCGTTCGCACCGACCACCACGCAGGCGATCCACGAGGGAACGGGGCCGGTCGCCGAGGTCCGGGCCATCCACGACGCCGAGCGGCTGTACCTGCGCGTGCTGCTCGAGGGCTCCCCCTGGGAGGACGGGCGTGGCGTCACCATCGCCTTCGACGCGGTGCCCGGCGAAGGGGGCGGCCCGCTGCCCTCGACGTCGACGACGGTCGCGGACGCCGACGTGCTGCTCACGCTGGCCGACGGCGAGGCGAGGCTGCTGGCGCGCGCCTCGCTCGACCTCGACACCCGCCGCCTCGGGGGCCTCGCCGGCTACCCGCCGGCCGATCCTGCCGACCTGCGGCCGGGCTCCGGTGCGTGGGTGCCGGTCCGTCAGCTGGTGAACCGTCCGATGCACCTGCCCGCGACCGGTGCCCGGGCACCCGCCGAGTGGCACGAGGTCAACCCGCTGGTGCGCGGCACGACCGATCCGACGGCGACGGCGTTCGACGCCCACGCCACCTGGCACGCCGGTCCCGGCGTCGTCGAACTCGCCCTGCCCTGGGGGATGCTCGGCTTCGCGGACCCCTCGTCGCGGCAGTTCCTCGTCCCCGACGCCGACGGCGAGCCGACGACCGGAACGGTGGAACGGCTCGGGATGCAGGTGGTCGTCGGTGACGAACCGGCCGCGGTGACCGCCGGCTACGCCTGGGAGTCGTGGCAGTCGGTCGACTGGCACGAGCGACCCCGTCGCGGGCTCGACCAGCTCGTCGATGCCCTGCGCGAGCGGGCGCTCCCGGACGCGCGGGGCTGAACGGGCACGGCCCGCCGGAGCGCCGGTGCCCACGGACCGACGACGCTCAGCGCGCGGCGAGCGCCGCCCGGACCGCCGCGCGCACCGGGGTGCCCAACAGTTCGCCGTACCGACGCCGACCCCGCGGGTCGCGGACGACCGCGTCCTCCTCGACCGACTGCAGCAGCGCCAACGTCAGGACCGGGTCCGTGCCGGCGCGCGCCGCGGCGCCCAGGGCCGTGGCCTCCGGCGGCAGGTAGGGCACACGCAGCCGCCGGGCCGGTCGCCGCCCGAGTTCCTCGCGGACGAGCTCCACCAGCGACGCGTAGCTCAAGGTGTCGGGTCCGCCGACCTCGAGCACCTCCCCGGCCGCCCGTGGATCGGTGAGGACGCGCCCCAGGACCGTCAGCAGGTCGCTGACGGCGATCGGTTGCACGCGTGAGCGGTTCCAGGGCGTGTCGAGAGCGAACGGGGCGGTGGCGGCCGCGACCAGCAGGTCGAACGACGTGCTCCCGGCGCCGAGCACGATGCCCGCCCGCAGCTCGGTGACCGGCACCGGACCCTCGCGCAGTTCCACGCCAGCCTGGTGGCGCGCGTAGAGGTGGTCGGACACGAAGGCCAGGCGGGACTCGTCGACGATGCCACCGAGGTAGACGATACGGCGCATGCCGGCGGCCGAGGCGCCTTCGGCGAAGGCGGCCGCCGTGCGCCGCTCGCGGTCGACCAGGCCGCGCAGTCGGCCCTCCATCCCGTGCACGAGGTAGAACGCCGCGTCGCAGCCGTCCCCGGCCCGCCAGACGGCCTGTCGGTCCTCGGCGCGGCCCTGCAGGACCTCGACGCGGTCGCGCCACGGCGCCCGCAGGCGGTCCGGCTCGCGAACCAGGCAGCGGACCCGGTGGCCGCCGGCCAGCAGCGCCGGGACGAGTGCGCCGCCGACGAACCCGCTGGCACCGGTCACCAACAGCTCGAGCGGTCGGTCGGCGGGGAGTGGGGCCATCACGCGTCACCGTCCGCGTCGCCGCCGCTCCCGACGCCCACGGCGGACCCGTCGCCCGGCGTCGAGCGTTCCACCACCCGCGACGCGAGCTGCGACCCGGCGGTGGCGACCGCGGCGGCCGTGGTGGCCTGGGCCCAACCCAACGGCCCGAGGGGCCGGCAGCCGAAGAACTGACTGACGCCGGGCGTCTGCACGACGGCGGCCAGCCCGGCGGCCGATCCGAGCCCCGTCAGCAACGTCGTCGGACGCTTCCACCCACCGGCGGCCACGGTCTGCCCCAGCTGGGTACCGACCAGGGCGACCAGTCCGACCGTGCTGGCGCGGCGTGCGGTACCGGTCGTCTTGGCCGCGGCCCAGGCCGCACTCGCGCCCAGCGCCGTCGCCGTGCCGCGGATCGCGACGTCGCGCCGCAGCGCACTGCCCAGCGACGCCTCGGGGCCCTCCTTCAGCAACGTCTCCGTCGAGACGTCCTCCGGTGGACGCACCGCGATCGCGACCGCCGGCGCGAGGTCCGTGAACAGGTTGACCAGCAGGAACTGGCGCGGGTCCAGCGGGGCCGACCGGCTGAACAGCGACGCGATCGACGTGAACCCGATCTCGCCGAGGTTGCCACCCACCAGCACCGCCAACGCCTCGCGCACGGAGCCCCACAGGGCGCGGCCCTCGGCGATCGCGTCGATCAGCGTCTCGATGCGGTCGTCGGTGACCACGATGTCGGCGGCGTCGCGCGCCGCCGGCGACGAACGCTCGCCCAGCGCGACACCGACCTCCGCGAGCCGGATCGCCGCCGCGTCGTTGGCCCCGTCACCGGTCATGGCCACCACGTGCCCGTTGCCCTGCAGCGTCTGCACGACCCGCAGCTTGTGGGCCGGGGTCACGCGCGCGACGACCGCGACCTCGTCGAGCGCGGCGGCGAGCGCCTCGTCGTCGAGTTCGTCGAGATCCGCGCCCGTCAGCGCCCGCTCGCCCGGCAGCCCGAGCTCGGCCGCGATGTGCAGGGCGGTCTCCGGATGGTCGCCGGTCACCATGATCGTGCGCACCCCGGCTTCGGCGATGCCCTGCACGGCCTGGGCCGCGGTCTCGCGGACCGGGTCGGCGAGCGCGATGAGGCCGATCAGCCGCAGCCGCTCGAGCCGCTCCTCCTCCAGTTCCGGTCGCGAGGACGCCTCACGCTCGGCCACGGCGAGCAACCGGTGGCCCCGTCCGGCCAGCGCGTCGACCGAGGCGAGCACCTCGGTGCGGGCGTCGTCGTCGAGTGCGACGTCCTCGCCGCCCTCGTTGCGCCAGGTGGTGCAGGCCTCGAGCACGACCTCCGGCGCCCCCTTGACGACGAGGTAGTGCTGGCGACGCTCCCGTCCCAGCACGGCGTGCACGCCGCGGCTGGAGTCGAACGGCAGGTCGGCCACGACCTGCCACCCCGGACGCCCGTCGGCCGGGGTGACCCCGAGCCGGTCGGCGGCCACGTGCAGAGCCTCGTCGGTCTCGTCGACACCGTTGCCCTCGGCATCGCGCGACGCGCTGGCGCGCAGTCCCGCGGCCAGGATCCGGTGCAGCAACGGGTCGTCGGTCTCCCGGCGGTGGACCGTGCGCCGTCCGTCGGACACCCCGGTGAACCGCACGCGACCTTCCGTCAGCGTGCCGGTCTTGTCGACGCACAGCGTGTCGATGCGCCCCAGCGCCTCCACGGTGCGGGGGTTGCGGACCACCGCGTTGTTGGCGGCCAATCGCCGTGCCCCCGCCAACTGGCCGGCGGTCGCCACGAACGGCAACCCCTCGGGGACCGAGGCGATCGCGAGGCTGGTCGCCGTCGAGGCGACGTCGCGCAGCGGCCACCGGCGCAGCAGCCCGACGCCGGCCGTTCCCGCCGCGGTCGCCAACGCCGCCGGCAGCAGCCGCTTGGTCAGCTCCTCGAGCCGCAGCTCCACCCCGGTCGGCGGCGGCGGACCGGCCAGCGCCAGGCTGCGGGCCACCTCGGTGTGCTCGCCGGTCGCGACCACGACGGCGCGGACGGTGCCGCTCGAGATCGTGGTGTCCTCGTAGAGCATGCAGGCCCGGTCGCCGATGGCCGCTTCCGGGCAGGGTTCGGCCGACTTCACCACGGGCAGCGACTCGCCGGTCAGGCTCGACTCGTCGACCTCGCAGCCGTCGCCGGCGAGCACGCGGGCGTCGGCGGGGACGGCGTCGCCGGCGTGCAGCACGATCACGTCGCCGCGTACCAGGCGGTCCTCGCGCACCCGGTGCTCGCGGCCGTCGCGGACGACCGTGACCTCCTCGACGTCGCGTTCCAGCAGGCCGCGCACCGTGCGGTCGGCCCGCAGGCGCTGCAGCCCACCCACGAGACTGTTGATCCCGATGAGGCCGACGACCAGACCGGCGTCGGTCATCGAGCCGGTCGTCGCCGACAGCCCGGCGCCCACGCCGAGGATCGGGTTGAGCGGATTGGCGAGCTCGGCGAGGAAGGGCTCACCCGGCGAGACCTCGGCGCCGCCCGCCGCGGACACCGTGCGGCGCTGCCGTGCCTCCTGGACGCTCAGGCCCTGCTCGGCGTCGCTGTCGAGCAGTTCCAGCGCACGATCGGCCGTCAGCGTGTGCCACCGGACCCGGTCGGGCACGTAGGGCCGGGGACGGTGTGCCAGACGCACCGCCGCCCAGGTGCCGGCGGCCAGCGCGGCCGCGGCCGCCCCGTTGACCATCGCCAGACCGCGCGACCCGGCCGCCTCCCGCGGACCGGTGCCGGCGACCAGCGCCCCGAGCGCCGAACCACCCACGGCGAAGCGCGCCGAGCGCTGCGAGACCTCCCGGGCGACCGTCGTCGCCTGCACCAACGTGGCGGCATCGGCGAGCTCGCGACCGAGGATGAGGTCGGCGCCCCATGACGGGCGTCCGGTGTCGGAGACGACCCCGACGCCGACGTCAGCGGCGGCCAGGCCGCGGTGGCCCTGGCGGCCGATCACCAGCACGACGGCGCCGTCGGCCTGCAACTCCCGCACCGCCTCACCGAGCGCCCGACCGCCCGGCAGGGTCCCGTCGGCGTCGATGCGGTCCGCCACGCGACCGGCACGGCCGGCGACGTACAGCCGGTGACCGGCGGCACGCACGGCGTCGACGACGGCGTCGAGACCCGCGTCGAGCTGGTCGACCACGTCGACGACGGCCACGACCTGGCCGTCGGAGACCAGTCCCAACACCCGACCGCCGCGCGCCGTGATCTCCCGACCGCGGGCCTTCGTACCTCGCGGGACGTGCACGTCGGCGTCGGCCTCCACGGCCGCCAGCGGCGCGAGTCGCCAGCCGGATCGCCGGCGGTCGGCTTCGACGTCGTCGGCGTCGAGCAGCCGCTCGGCGCGGTCACGCAGCTCGAGCGGCACGCCCTCGCCGGACGGCGTGCACGCCCCCCGGACCTCCCACCGCGGACGGCGCACCACGTCGGCGTCCAGCACGACCGTGTCGACCCGGTCGAGGCGACGCAGCGCCGAGGCGTCGAGCGGCACGATGCCGCGGTAGGCCAGGGTGCGTCCCAGGTGCGCGGCGAACCCCTCGCGTCCCAGACGCGCCGCCTTGGGCGTCGCGACGAGGAACGCGTCGGCCGCCCGACGCGGATCGCGCGTGGCCAGCAGGGTGCCGCCGAAACCGGCCATGGAGAGCTGGCCGAGCCGGCGACCGGCCAGCTCGACGGGCCCGTCGGGCAGGCGGACCGGCCGCGGCTCGAGGTCGGGCGGCTCGATCGGCTCGTCACTGTGGATGGCGTAGAACTCGGGCTCGCGCTGGTGCCAGACGTGTCGCCGCGCACGGACCTCGCCGAGCACGGTCGCCTGGTGTGCGAGGTCGAGCAGCGCCCCGAGCGAACCCTGCGAGAGCCCGCTGGCGACCGCGGAGCCCAGCGGCAGGACCAGCGCGGTCACGCGTCGCCCGAGCACCCGTTCGGCCTGCAGACGCAGCCACGGGTTGTTGTCGACGACCGCGACCAGCCCGCCGATCTCCACCGGCAGACGGCGGACGCGTGCCAGGCGGGCCGCCAGCGACCAGCCGACGGCCAGCGCGTCCCCGGCCATGATGGCCAGCACGCGGTGCACCGGCTCGTCGTCGGAGGGGTGCTCGGCACGGTCGCTGGTGTCCCAGGCGGCCGACGTGGTCGGGCCGCGCCGGACGCCGTGGGCGTCCTCGACCGACTCGATCAGGTCGACCAGGGTCTGCAGGGTCGGCTGTCCCCCGTCGAAGGCGACGGCGACCCGGCCGGTGATGGCGTTGACCTCCGCCCACCGGACGTCGTCGAGCCGCGAGAGCGCGGTGGCCAGCCGCCGTCGGTAGCCGACGGCGGAGGGGTCGCACAGCCCGTGGACCTCGATCTGGGCGTGGTCGTGGTCCTCGTCCTCCCACACCCGTCGGTGCATGCCGAACGCGTCACCGACGAGCTCGACGCCTTCGCCGACGGCATCGCCGACCCACTCCGCGCCGTCCTCGAAGAAGCCGCGCATCTCGTCGAGATGCAGGTCGGGCATCGCGGTGTGCTCGTCGAACCACGCCGGCAGGTCGACGTCGAACAGCGACCCGAGGTCGACATCGAACAGCGACCCGAGGTCGACATCGAACAGCGACCCGAGGTCGACGTCGAACAGCGACCCGGGGTCGACATCGAACAGCGACCCGGGGTCGACGTGCCGCTGTTCGTCGCCGTTCGTGGTGCTCGCCGGAGCAGCGTCGGACGCGGGCCCGGCCCCGTTCCCGTTCCCGCCGACCGGCACCGTGTCCCCGGCACGATCGTCCGCCCCCGTCGGCTCGACCGCTCCGCCGGTCTCCGGCGCGAAGGCCTCACCGGCGATGCGGGCCGGCATGGTGGCGACCGACCACGTGAGTGACGCGGCCTGGCGCAGGGGTCCGAGGACCATGCAGTTGCTCCTGTCAGCCACCGGTCGGCGGGAGATGGCGGCTGGCGCGAGTCTCCCCACTTCCCGAGGGCGGCCGGTACGCCCACCGGGTCCGACCGGTCACTTGTCCGTCAACACCGTGGCCAGGAGCACCGCTGCACGCTCGGCGTCGTCGGCGCTGACGTCGAGATGCGTCACCAGCCGCACGAGGTGCTCCCCCATCGCACCGGCCAGCACGCCTGCGTCGCGCAGTCGTGCCAGGACCTCGGCCGCCGGCCGCGACGCCGTGTCGACGTACACGATGTTGGTCTCGACCTCGTCGGGGTCGCAGCTGCCGGGCACCGCGTCGGCGAGCGTGGCGGCGATCGTGCGGGCGTTGGCGTGGTCGTCGGCCAGTCGCTCGACGTGATGGGCCAGCACGTGACGTCCCGCCGCGGCGAGCACGCCGACCTGGCGCATCGCCCCACCGAAGCGCCGCCGCCACGCGCGCGCGGCGTCGATGACGTCCGCGTCACCGACCACGAGCGAGCCGACCGGCGCACCCAACCCCTTGGACAGGCAGAAGCTGAACGCGGTGAACACCTCGCCGTACTCGCGCGGGTCGGTCCCCGCCGCCACGATGGCGTTGAACAGCCGGGCGCCGTCACCGTGCAGCGGGACGCCGCGCTCGTCGGCCAGCGCACGCAGCGCCCGCAGCCGCTCGAGCCCGTGGATCGCCCCACCGCCGCGGTTGGTCGTCTCCTCGACGCTGATGGCACCGACGGCCGTGTACGGGAACGTCGGCGGCCGCAGGCGCGGGCGGACCAGGTCGACGTCGAGTCGGCCGCGCTCGCCGTCGATGGTGCGGAACTGCACCCCGGCGTGCAGGGCCCCGGCGCCGGCCTCGTAGGCGACCACGTGCGCGTCGGACTCGCACACCACCTCGGCGCCGGGCTCGACGAGGGCGCGCAGCAGCACCAGCGTGCCCATCACCCCCGAGGGGACGAACAGCGCGGCGTCGCGCCCGAAGCGGTCGGCGACCTCCTCCTGCAGGGCCTCGACCTCGGGGTCCTCGCGGTAGACGTCGTCACCGACCTCGGCGGCGGCCATCGCCCGGCGCACGGCCTCGGTCGGGCGGGTGACGGTGTCGGAGCGCAGGTCGATCACGGCGTGTCCTCGGCAGGTCGGTGCGGGGGTCGTTCGGCCAGCCAGGCCCCCAGGGCGTCGCAGGCGGTGGCGCCGCCGGCCAGGACCCCGGTGCGCCGCTCCCCTCCCAGGACCCGTTCCGGCGTGGTGACGGTGCCGCCGGACTCGGTGACCAGCAACCGTCCGGCGGCCCAGTCCCACGGCGAGAGACCGAACTCGAGGTAGGCGTCGAAGCGTCCGGCGGCGGTCCAGGCCAGGTCCAGGGCAGCGGCACCACCACGTCGCACGTCCCGCACGTGGCCCAGCAGGTCGGCCACGTCGGCCGCCCAGTCCCGTCGGGTGGTGACGGCGTAGGCGTAGCCGGTGGCGACCAGGGTGCGCTCGAGCGTCCCGGCCGAGCCGACCTCGGTCGGCCGACCGTTGCACGTGGCGCCACCGCCGCGCACGGCCACGAACGTCTCGTCCCGGTTCGGGTCGTGCACGACGCCGACCAGCGAGCCGGCGTCGTCCTCGCAGGCCACGGAGACGCACCAGGCCGGAAGGCCGTACAGGAAGTTGACGGTGCCGTCGAGCGGGTCGACCACCCAGCGCAGCCCGCTGGTGCCGCGGCGTTCGGCCTGCCCCTCCTCCCCCAGCAGCCCGTCGTCGGGCCGGGCCGCCGTGAGCCGCTCGGCGATGAGGCGCTCGGCGGCGCGGTCGGCCTCCGACACCGGGTCGGTGATCGTCGACTTGGTACCGAAGCCGAGGTCGTCACCGGCGGCGTGCCGGTCGGCGAAGCGGCGCAACGTGTCTCCGGCGGCCCGGGCGGTGTCGACCGCGAGGTCGCGCAGGACGGACAGGTCGGGTCGGTCAGCCAAAGAAGGTCTCCGCGACGCGGTACAGGGAGGCGGGCACGGTCTTGAGCTCCGCCGTGGCGTCGGCGAGCGCGACCGGCACCACCTCGTGGTGTTCGAAGGCGGTCATGCGGCCCCACGTCCCCGCCATCGCGAGCTCGGCGGCCTCCACCCCCATCCGGGTGGCCAGCACCCGGTCCATCGGGGTTGGCGAACCACCGCGCTGGACGTGACCGAGGATCGTGACCCGCGCCGGGAAGCCCGTGCGGTGCTCGATCTCGTGCGCGATGGCGTGGCCGATGCCGCCCAGCCGCGGACGTCCGAACTCGTCCTTGGGCGGTTCGGGGACCTCCATGGTGCCCTCACGCGGCAGCGCCCCCTCGGCCACGACCACGATCGAGAAGTCGCGTCCCGACCCGGCCCGGTGCCGCAGGTGCCGGCCGACGGCCTCCATGTCGAACGGGACCTCGGGCACGAGGATGGCGTCGGCGCCCCCGGCCATGCCCGCATAGGTGGCGATCCATCCCGCGTGGCGGCCCATCACCTCGAGCACCATCACGCGGTTGTGCGACTCCGCCGTGGAGTGCAGGCGGTCGACGGCCTCCGTGGCGGTGCGCACGGCGGTCAGGAAGCCGATGGTCAACTCCGTCGCGGCGACGTCGTTGTCGATCGTCTTGGGGATGCCCACGATCGGGATGCCCTCGTCCGCGAGGCGGGTCGCGGCCGACAGCGTGCCCTCGCCCCCGATGACCACCAGGCCGTCGAGGCGATGCACGTCCAGCGCCTGCGCGATGCGGGCGACCCCGTCGGGTTCGCGGTACGGGTCGACGCGCGAGGTGCCCAGGATGGTGCCCCCGCGGTGCAGCAACCCACGGGTGGACGACAGCGTCAGCTGCTCGACCGATGCGTCGAGCACGCCTCGCCAACCGGCGGCGAACCCGAAGGTCATCACGTTGGCCTGGTCGGCGCGACGGACGACGGCACGGATCGCGGCGTTGAGGCCGGGGCAGTCGCCACCGCCGGTCAGGATGCCGATGCGGGAGACCATCGAGGAGACGTCCTGGAACGGGGGCGGGTCGGCGCGGCGGAGCGTAGACCGCGACGGTTCGAGGTGCCGGGACCGCTCAGCGCACGAGCCGGGACACGACGGCTCCCAGCCAGCTGAGCACCATCAGTCCGGTCCCGGCCGGTAGGGCCCGGTAGGCCAGGCGCGCCGCGGCATCGCCCGTCGGACGCCCGCGGCGGACGGCCACGCCGGCCGCGAGTCCGGTCGCCGCCCCGCACACCGCGGCGGCGACGGCCAGGGCGGTCACGATCGCGGCACCGGCGACCAGGCCGGGTACGACCGACAGCAGCACGACGGCGACGCCGGAGGCGATCAACGTCCGGCGTGCGTCCGCCGCCGTGTCCTCGCGCCCGTCGGAACAGGCGACGGCGCAGCCCAGCGAACACCCCGAGCAGCCGCCGAGGTCGACCACGTCACCGTCGGTGCCGGTGGGGTCCAGTGGGCGACTCACGGCCGTTCCCCGTGGTCGTCGGGGTCGCGGTCGAAGCCGGGGGCGAGCTCGTCCCACATCTCCTCGAGGGCGCGTGGCAGGACCCGCGCGGCACCGACGACCGAGATGAAGTTGGTGTCGCCGGCCCAGCGCGGGACGGCGTGCAGGTGCAGGTGCTGGGCGATGCCGGCGCCGCCGGCGGCGCCGAGGTTCATCCCGAGGTTCACGCCCTGCGCGTTGACCTGCTCCTTGAGCACCCGCACGGCGCGACGGGCCAGGGACCACAGCTCGATCGCCGCCTCCTCCTCGAGGTCCTCGAGGTCGGCGAGGTGCTGGTAGGGCACCACCATCAGGTGTCCGGGGTTGTACGGATAGGCGTTGAAGATCACGAAGCAGTGGCGGCCGCGGTGCAGGATCAGGCTCTCGCGGTCGCGTTCGCTGCCGCGCTCGGGGATGACGCAGAAGGGGCAACCCTCGATGGGCTCCGCACCGGCGACGTAGCCGAAGCGCCACGGTGCCCACAGCCGCTGCAGGTCGTCGGCGCCGAGCCCCGGCTGGTCGTGGCGGGCGTCGCGGCCGACCTGGCCGACCGAGTCGGTGAACTCGTCCACGGGCGTGTCGGCTCCAGCGTCGCGTGTCGGCGGATGCGTGAGGCCATGAGCGTACGTGGTCGTGGCCGTCGTTCCGTTCCGCGTCCGGGCAGCCGGCAGGCGCCGGTCGCCGTCACGATGCACCTCGGGGCCGCCCGACGTTCGGCGAGGACGCAGCGCGTCGGTGGCACCACCGCCCTCGCGCCTCGCACTCGCGCGCTCATCCGAGGAAGAGCCCGAGAAGCATGAGGAGGAGCCCGAACCCGAGACCGATCAGCGGGACCGATGCCCGGAAACGTTGCATCCGGCGATCCGGCAACTGCTCGAGGAACCGCTGTTCGGCTTCGACCGCGGCCTCGTAGTGCTCCGTCCAGCTGGCACCTGGAGGGATCGAGGGTCGACGTTCCGCTTCCGGGTAAGGGGGCTCCGGCGGGAACAGGGAGCGCTTCCGACCGCGGGCTTCCCGGCTGCGATGACGGCCGGCTCCGTCACCCCGCTTCGATCTGCTCACCATTGGTCCCCCCGGGCGCCGCCAGGCTACGGCACACAGACGCCTTGTCGGCCCCGGTGGCCGCAGGTGCAGCCGGGATACGGCAGACCGCGGCTCCCGCGCGGTGTGCGGGGCTGTGGAACGTCGTCCGCACCATCCACAGCGATGCATCCCGTGGTCCTTGCCCCCACGCTGACCCGAACTTCGGTTCGAGCCATGTTCGCCTCTTCCGCTGCCGCCGCCAGGCCCGTCGCTCGCCACGGGTCGACCGGTCCCGTGACGTCGTCCGGGCGGGTGGCGCGAACCGTCCGCGGCGGGCGTCGCCGGCACCGCGCCGTGGAGGTCGCGGCGAACGAGCGGGCCGGCTACGACACCGGTCGTCGCGACGAGGACCGTCCCCCGACGCCGGACGGTCCGGACCCGGCACCCGCGGGCGACCTGCGTGGCGCGGTCGCCACCGCCGCGGCGGCCCTGGCGCAGGTCCACCGGCTCGGCTGACACTGCTGCCGAGGTTCGCGCCGTGGTCAGACGGCGTGCAAACCGTGGGACGTGAAGATCTCACGGACGTGCGCGACGGTCTCGGGGGACGGCGGTTCGACGTCCGCCATCGGGTCGTCGAGGCCGAGCGCCTCGTACTTGGCGGTGGCCAGCCGATGCATCGGCAGGACGTCGACGCGTTCCACGCAGCCGAGCGACGCGGCGAACCCGGCCACTCCCTCGACGACGTCGTCACGGTCGGTGTGCCCCGGGACGACCACGAACCGCAGCCAGGTGCGCTGCCCGCGGGCGGCCAGCCGGCGGGCGAACGCGAGCGTCGGCGCGAGCCGCCCACCGGTCAGCTCGGCGTAGGACGGCGAACCCCACGACTTGATGTCGAGCAACACCAGGTCGACCTGGTCGAGCAACGCGTCGGACGCGAGGTGGCCGACCGAGCCGGCGGTGTCGAGCGCGGTGTGCAGCCCCCGTTCCCGGCAGCCGCGAAGGACCGCCTCGACGAAGGCAGGCTGCAGCAGCGGCTCCCCACCCGAGAGGGTCACGCCGCCTCCTGCCACGTCGATGAACCGGCGGTAGCGGTCGATGCGGGCGAGCAGGTCCTCGGCGGTGGTGGGCGTTCCCGACCGCCGGGACCACGTGTCGGGGTTGTGGCAGTAGAGACAGCGCAGCGGGCAGCCGGCCAGGAAGGCCACGAACCGCGTCCCGGGGCCGTCGACGTTGGTCGAGACGTCCCAGGAGTGGACGGCGCCGGACACGGTGTCCGGCGCCGCCGCGAGCGCCAGGGCGGCGCTCATCGGTCGTGGAAGGTGCGATGGACCACGTCGAGCTGCTGCTCACGGGTCAGCCGGACGAAGTTGACCGCGTAGCCCGAGACCCGCACCGTCAGCTGCGGGTAGCGCTCCGGGTGGTCCATCGCGTCGAGCAGCGTGTCGCGGTCGAGGACGTTGACGTTCATGTGGAAGCCACCGGCGTCGACGTACCCGTCGAGGATCCCGACCAGTGAGTCGATGCGCTCCTCCCGGCTGCGTCCGAGGCTCCCCGGCGTCAGCGACGCGGTCCAGGACAGACCGTCCTCGGCGTGCGCGAAGGGCAGCTTCGCCAGCGACAGCGCCGCGGGGACCACGCCGTGCCGGTCGCGGCCGTTCATCGGGTTGGCGCCCGGGGCGAACGGTTCCCCGGCGCGTCGGCCGTCGGGCGTGTTCCCGGTGGCCTTGCCGTAGACGACGTTGGAGGTGATGGTGAGCACCGACTGGGTCGGGGTCGCGTCGCGATAGGTCGGCTGCGCCCGCAGCTTGGCCATGAACCGGGCGACGAGGTCGCTGGCGATCGCGTCGACCCGGTCGTCGTCGTTGCCGAAGGCGGGGTACTCGCCGTGGACGCGGTAGTCGACGGCCAGGCCGCTCTCGTCGCGGACCACCTCGACGCGCGCGAAGCGGATCGCCGACAGCGCGTCGGCCACGACCGACAGCCCGGCGATGCCGCACGCCATGGTCCGCACGACGTCGGTGTCGTGCAGCGCCATCTCGAGCCGCTCGTAGGCGTACTTGTCGTGCATGTAGTGGATGATGTTGAGCGCCTCGACGTAGGTCTCGGCCAGCCAGTCCAGCATCGGGTCGAAGGCGGCCATCACCTCGCCGTACGTGAGCACGTCGGACGTGATCGGTGCGCTGGGCGGCGTGACCTGCTCGCCGGTCAGCTCGTCGCGACCGCCGTTGACGGCGTACAGCAGCGCCTTGGCGAGGTTCACGCGGGCACCGAAGAACTGCATCTGCTTGCCGACCGGCGCGGCCGAGACGCAGCAGGCGATCGCGGTGTCGTCACCGAAACGGGGACGCAGCAGCTCGTCGGACTCGTACTGGATCGAGCTGGTGTCGATCGACACCTGAGCGCAGAACCGACGGAAGCCGACCGGCAGGTCCGGCGACCACAGCACGGTGAGGTTCGGCTCGGGTGCCGGGCCGAGGTTGTAGAGCGTCTGCAGGTAGCGGAAACTCGTGCGGGTCACCAGCGGGCGCCCGTCCGTCGCGATCCCGCCGAGCGACTCGGTGACCCAGGTCGGGTCGCCGGAGAACAGCTCGTCGTAGGCCGGGGTCCGCAGGAAACGCACGATCCGCAGCTTCATGACCAGGTCGTCGACCAGTTCCTGCGCCTGCTGTTCGTCGATCCGCCCGGCCGCGAGGTCGCGCTGCAGGAAGACGTCGAGGAACGTGGAGGTGCGCCCGAGCGACATCGCGGCGCCGTTCTGCTCCTTCACCGCGGCGAGGTAGGCCAGGTAGAGCCACTGCACGCCCTCGTGGGCGGTCTCGGCCGGTCGACGGACGTCACAGCCGTAGCCGGCGGCCATCGCGACCAGCTCGTCGAGCGCCCGGATCTGCTCCGCGACCTCCTCACGCAGGCGGATGACCGCCTCGGTGGACGGGCGCCGGTCGAGCGCGAGCTTGTCGGTGCGCTTGGCCTCGATCAGCCGGTCGACGCCGTAGAGCGCCACCCGCCGGTAGTCACCGATGATCCGTCCGCGGCCGTAGGCGTCGGGCAGGCCGGTGACCAGGTGGGCACGACGAGCGGCCAGCACCCGCTGGGTGTAGGCGTCGAACACCCCGTCGTTGTGGGTCTTGCGGTGACGGCGGAAGAACTCGGCGACGTCCGGGTCGAGCCGGAAGCCGTACGCCTCGCACCCCTGCTCGACCATCCGCAGGCCGCCGTAGGGCATGATCGCCCGCTTGAGCGGCGCGTCGGTCTGCAACCCGACGACGAGTTCGAGGTCGCGGTCGACGTAGCCGGGCTCGTGCGCGGTGATGCCGGCCGGCGTGGCCGTGTCGACGTCGAGCACCCCGCCGCGTTCGCGTTCCTCGAGGAGCAGTTCGGCCAACTCCTTCCACAGCCGGGTGGTGCGCTCGGTCGGGCCGGCGAGGAACGCCGCGTCGCCCGTGTAGGGCGTGACGTTGTCGCGTACGAACGCGGCGACGTCGATGGACTGCCGCCAGGCCCGGCCGACGAAGCCGTGCCAGGCGGAGGGGGTGGGGACGGGCGTCGACATCTGGGCGGTCCTCTGCGGTGGGGAGGCTGTTCCCAGTGTCGGACCGTCAGCACCGTGGCGGTGCTGCCGTCGGTCCCGACTTCGCGGACCGACCGGCCCTACGAGGTCCCGCGCCGGCCGACGAGCAGGCCACGCCCCATGCCGAGCCCCGCCACCTCGTCGCGCCACTCCCCGACCAGTCCGGCCCGCTCCACCGCCGCGACATAGCGCTCGGCCGTGAACAGCGGCATCCGATGGGTCTCCTCCGCGGTGGCGACCCCACCGGCGGTCGCGACCGCCCACGCGAACTGCAGGACCAGGACGTCCCCGTCGCGGTGGGAGCTGGCCGCCCTCGCGACCACGCCGTCGGCGTTCTCGGCCGTCACCAGGTCGCGCACGCCCTCGTCGCGGACCCGTTCGGGCGTCAGCCACGGTTCCACCAGCAGGCTGCCCCCGGGGGCGACGTGGCGCGCCATCGCCACCACCGCGGCGTCCAGCTCGTCGGCGTCGGCGACGTGACCGATGGAGGAGAACAGACACGTCACGACATCGAAGGTGCGTGCGAGGTCGAAGGCACGCAGGTCGCCCTCGACCAGCGGGACCTCGCGGGTGAGGCGGCTGGCGGCGACCGCCAGCATCTCGGGCGAGCCGTCGAGGCCTGCCAGCTCCCCGACCTCGTCGGCGAAGACCGCCAGGTGCCGGCCGGTGCCGCAGGCGACGTCGAGCAGGCTGCCCACCTCACGCCCGTCCTCGCGTGCGACGCCGAGCAGGGCCTGCGCCTCGGCGCGGTAGTCCTTGCCGCGGGCGTCGTAGAGCGCGTCGTACCAGGCGGCGAGGTCGTGGTAGCCGACCGCGTCGTCGAGGGATCGCACGCGCCCGCCGCTCATCCGGCGGCCGCCTCGGCGCGCCGCTCGGCCACCTCGGCCGTGATCTCGTCCACGAAGGCGTCGAGCGCCACGTCCTTGCGCTGCTCGCCCCGGTAGGGCCGCACGGCGACCGTCCGCGCCTCGCGCTCGGCACCACCGACCACCAACGCGTAGGGCACCTTCGAGGTCTGTGCCCGACGGATCTTGGCGCCCAGCGTGTCGTCGGTGAGGTCGACCTCCACCCGCAGGTCGCGGGCCCGCAGGGCGTCGGCGACCTCGCCCGCGTAACCGTCGAACTCGTCGGCGATGGGAACGACCGTGGCCTGCACGGGCGCGAGCCAGGTCGGGAACGCGCCGTTGAACGACTCGACCATGACGCTGAAGAACCGCTCGATCGACCCGAACAGGGCCCGGTGCACCATGTAGGGCCGGTGCTTGGCACCGTCGTCACCGACGTAGGTGATGTCGAAGCGCTCCGGCAGGTTGAAGTCGACCTGCACGGTGGTCAGCTGCCATTCCCGGCCGATCGCATCACGGGCGTGGATGTCGATCTTGGGTCCGTAGAACGCCCCCTCGCCGGGGTCGATCTCGTAGTCGAGCCCGGTCTGCTTCACCGCCTCGATGAGTGCCTGCTCAGCGGCCTCCCACGAGTCGTCGTGGCCGGCGATGGACTTCTCCGGGCGGGTGGAGATCGCGACCCGCGACGGCTCGCCGAGCCCGAAGGCACGATAGAGGTCCCGGGCGAACTCGACGCAGGCGGCCACCTCGTCGACGACCTGGTCGGGTCGGCAGAAGATGTGGCTGTCGTCCTGGGTGAAGCCGCGGGCCCGCAGCATCCCGTTGACCACGCCGGAGCGTTCGTAGCGGTACACGGTGCCGAGCTCCGAGATCCGCACCGGCAGCTCACGGTAGGAACGGGTCCGCGACGTGAACGCCAGGATGTGGAACGGGCAGTTCATCGGCTTGAGCCGGTACGCCGCCCCGCCGGCGTCGTCGAGCTCCATGCCCGGGTACATCAGCTCGCCGTAGTTCTCCAGGTGCCCCGAGATCCGCCAGAGGTCCTCCTTGGCGATGTGGGGCGTGTAGACCGGCTGGTAGCCGCGACGCAGGGTCTCGTCGCGGATCCAGTCCTCCATCTGCTTGCGCACGATGGCACCGTGGGGCAGGAAGATCGACAGGCCCGGCCCGAGCTCGTCCGGGAAGTGCACCAGCTCGAGCTCACGGCCGAGCTTGCGGTGGTCGCGCTTCCTGGCCTCCTCGAGCAGTTGCAGGTGCTTGGTCAGGGCCTTCTTCGACTCCCAGGCGGTGCCGTAGATGCGCTGCAGCATCGGCTGGTCCTCACGCCCCCGCCAGTAGGCACCGGCCGAACGCAGCAGCTTGAAGGCCGGGATGCGGTCGGTCGAGGGCACGTGGGGACCACGGCACAGGTCGGACCAGGCCACCGACTCGTCCGGTCGCACGTTGCGGTAGACGGTGAAGGTCGGTTCGCCGCCCTCGCCGATCTCCGGCGCGTCGGGGGCCTCGACCGGGGTGGTGATCGTGCCGTCGCCGACGAGCTCGATGATCTCGGTCTTGTAGGGCTGCTCGGCGAACTCCTCGAGGGCGTCCTCCCGGGCGACCTCCTCGCGCACGAAGCGCTGCTTCTCCTGGAGCAGCTCGGCCATCCGCGCCTCGATCTTGTCGAGGTCCTCCGGCGTGAACGGCCGCTCGACGTCGAAGTCGTAGTAGAAGCCGTTCTCGATCGGCGGGCCGATCGCCCACTTGGCGTTCGGGAACAGGTCGGTGACGGCCTGCGCCATCACGTGGGCGGTCGAGTGCCGCAGGATCGCCCGACCTTCCTCCGAGTCGGCGAGGATGCCCTCCAACTCGGCACCGTCGGGCACCTCGCGGTCGAGGTCCCACGGCTGGGGCGGTCGGGAGCCGACCGTGACGCGGGCGGCGACGATCTGGCCGCGGACGGCCTCGAGGGCCTTGAGGGCCTGGATGGCGGTCGCGCCGGCATCGAGTTCGGTGGTCGCGTCGCCGTGGCGCACGGTGATGGTCGAGGTCACTACGGGTCTCCTCTGGCTCGAGCGAAGCGTACTCGCCGACCGTGTCGCGCACGGCCGGCGGCAGCTCACCCGTCCGGCACCGCGGGCGCGCCCGCCGGCGACATCGGGCGCGCCCGCTGGCGACGGCTCCTAGGGTGCCTCCCGCCGATCGTCGTTTCCCGCAGGAGCCGCTCGTGGACGTCCACTTCGCCGCCCGCTGTCTCGCCGCCACGCGCATCGGGCTGGGCCTCGCCCTCTTCCTCGCACCGGAGCGTGCCGCCCGCGGCTGGATCGGCGACGACGCCGGGAGCAACGGCGCGGCGACCGCGGTCCGGGCCCTGGGCGCGCGCGACGTCGCGCTCGGTGTCGGCATGCTGGCCGCCATCGGCGACGACCACACCGATCTGCGCCGTTGGGTGGAGGCGGGCATCGTCGCCGACCTCGCCGACGGTGCCGCGACCCTCCTCGGAGGGCGCACGGACCGCACGCGCGGCCTGGTCGTGGTGATGGCCGCGTCAGGAGCCGCGTTCGGCGGCTGGTTGCGCCGCCGCCTCGGCTGACGGACGTCGGGCCACGGGTCGGGCACGATCCGACGCCCCTTCGACCGGGGCACGGCGGGCCGAGGGGACCGCGGAGCCCGGACCCTGCCGACCTACGTTCGTCGTCGGCGGAGGTCCGAACGTGTCCGCGGAGCCCGAGGCGCCGCCCCGAGCGCCCGGTCGGGGCGCCTGGCGGCGCCGTCTCCTGCTCACGGTCGCCGTCGTGGCCGGGCTCGGACTCCTCGCCGCTGCCCTCGTCGGGGTGGCGTTCTGGCGCGTCCACGCGACGACGGTCATCCCGGCCGCCGACGAGCTGGCGATCCCGGACCCCACCGTCGTGCTCGACCGCGACGGTGCGATCGTCCAGACGCTCGAACCTGCCGCCGTGCGGGCCAACGTCGATCTCGAGGAGCTGCCCGCCCACGTGCCCCAGGCCGTGCTCGCCGCCGAGGACCGCGGGTTCTACGAACACCAGGGCTTCTCCACGCGCGGCATCGTCCGCGCGTTGTGGACCAACGTGACGCGAGGTGAGCGCGCGCAGGGTGGCTCCACCATCACCCAGCAGTACGTGGCGATGGCGGTCGCCGAGATCGACGACAGCTATGCCGGCAAGTTCCGCGAGGTGGCCGTCGCCACCCGCCTCGAACGCGAGCTCGACAAGGACGCCATCCTCGAGATGTACCTGAACGCGGTGCCCTTCGGTCGCACCGCCTACGGCGTCGAGGCCGCCGCCCAGACCTACTTCGACGTCCCCGCCACCGAACTCGACGTGGAGCAGGCGGCGGTGCTGGCCGGGATGATCGCCGCGCCGACGGCCTTCGATCCGGCGGACAACCCGTCCGGAGCGGCCGCGCGACGCGACTTCGTCCTCGACGGCATGGTCGCCACGGGCGCGCTGACGGCGGACGAGGCCGACCGGCACCTGGGTACGGACCTGCCCGAGTTGCGCACGGCTCCCCTGTTCGCCTACGGCCCCGAGGCCTACTACCTCGACGCCGTGCGCGACGCGATCCCCCGACTCCTGGGCGAGGGCCGGGACCTCGGGTCCGGACTGGTCGTGCACACCACGCTGGACCGACGCGCGCAACGGCTCGCGCACGAGACCGTCGCCCAGCACCTCGAGGACACCGGGCACACCGGCGCGGTCGTGACGGTCGAGGCCGCCACCGGTGCCGTGCGGGCGCTGCTCGGTGGGCGGGACTACGCGACCCAGCAGTTCAACGTGGCACTGCGTGGCGAGCGCCAGATCGGCTCCGCGTTCAAGACCTTCACGCTGGCCGAGCTGGTCGCGCGCGGCTACGACCCCGACCGCACCGTCATCGACGCACCCGAGGAGCTGGTCGTCGAGCAGCCCGGTCAGGACGACGCCACGGTGGGCAACTACAGCGGCCGCGGCCACGGCGAGGTGGACCTGCGGCAGGCGACCGTCGAGTCGATCAACACCGCCTACGTCCGCCTGAGCGAGGAACTCGGCCACGAGTCGGTCGCCCAGCGTGCCGAGCAACTCGGGCTCCGTGAGGACCTCCCGGCGTATCCGAGTTTGACCCTGGGCAGCGTCGGCTCGAGTCCCCTGCGGCTCGCGGGGGCCTACGCGACCCTGGCCGCGCAGGGCGTGCGCACCTCGCCGTACACCGTCGAGCGCATCGAGACCCACGAGGGCGAGGTCCTCTACGAGCACGAGCCGGACACCGAGGAGGTGCTCGACGGCAACGCCGTCGCCGTGGTCACCGACGTGCTGCGCGACGTCGTGACCCGCGGCACGGGAACGGCCGCCGCCATCGATCGCCCCGTCGCCGGGAAGACCGGCACCACCAACCGCAACGTCGACGCCTGGTTCGCCGGGTACACCCCGCGGCACGCGACCGTGGTGTGGGTCGGCAACGAGGACAACTCCCCCATGCCGGGTGTGACGGGAGGCTCGCTCCCGGCGACGATGTGGTCGGACTACATGGCCGCCTACACCGAGCCCTTCGAGGTCGAGGACTTCCCGACGCCGGATCCTTCCCTGCTCGACGAGTGGGAACCGGTCGAGGAGGACAACCTCCCGCCACCACCCGCACCCGCACCCGCACCCGAACCGGCTCCGGAGCCGGAGCCGGAGCCCGCACCCGAACCGGAACCCGAACCGGAGCCCGCACCCGCGCCCGAACCGGAGCCCGAGCCGGAGCCGGAGCCCGAGCCGGAGCCGGAGCCGGAGCCCGAGCCGGAGCCGGAGCCCGAGCCGGAGCCCGAGCCGGAGCCGGAGCCGGAGCCGGAGCCGGAACCCGACGGTAACGGCGACGGAGACGGAGACGGCGGCGGCGACGGAGACGGCGACGGAGACGGAGACGGCGGCGGCGACGGCGGAGACGGCGGAGACGAAGGCAACGCCAACCAGGCCGACAGCGACGACCCCGACGGCGACAGTGACGGCGAGGTCAACGACGCCACCGGCAGTGAGACCGACGGTGACGCCGGCAGCGAGACCGACGGCGATGGAGACCCTGACGGCACCGGCGACCCCGACGGCAACGGCGACGGTGACGGTGACGGTGACGGTGACGGTGACGGTGACGGTGACGGTGACGGTGACGGTGACGGTGACGGTGACGGTGACGGTGACGGTGACGGTGACGGTGACTGACCGTGCTCCAGCGTGCGCGCTGTCGGGCCCAAGCACGCCGGGAGCTGCGACCGGCCTCGTGCGTCCGGGCAGATGACCCGGTCACCCGGCCAGGTGACCGACCGGAGCGAATGGGCCAGATGCCAGCGTGCGTCCACATCGTCCGGGTCCACCGGCGCGATCGCTGCGATGCAGTCTGAGGAAACGCAAAGACACCGGGAGCTTCCATGTCCACATCGTCCACCGCATCCCCGCCCGACGGCGGTCTCCGAGAGGACATCGACGAGACCCGTGCCGATCTCGGCGCGACCGTCGAGGAACTGCGCACCCGTGCGCAGCCGAGTGAAGTACGGCGTCGCGCCGTTGCCGGCATGCGACGACGACTGCACGACCTGCGCGTGCAGACCATGGGCACGCCGGACGGGCCGTCCAGCGACGACGGTCCCCTGCGTCCGGTTGCCGATGCCGTCCGCGAGCATCCCGTTGCCACGGGCGTCATCGTCGTCGCCGCCGGAGCGGTCTTCGGCACGCTCCGCGCGGCCATCCGGGAGCGACCCGCCGCTCCCGCGGCCCTGGCCTCGCCGCCGACCCGGCCGTCGGACACCGGGTACGGCACCGGGGCACCCGAGGGCGCGCGAACGATCGAGCTGGGAACCGCCGCACGCACCGCGGGACCGGGCGCCGGCGGGGACGTTGCCGCCACGCAGACGCACACGCCCCGACCTGCCGCAGAGATCGGCGGCCTGCTCGGCTCGGCCCGGGCGGCCCTCGAGCGCGGAGAGCGCGACCGCGACGAGCGAGCGCGGGACCGCGACGTCGAGGACCGCGACGCCGGGGAGCGCGACGGCACCGATCTGCCGCGACCCCGTGGGGACGACACCCGTGGGGACGAGGCCTCGCACGGCGGGAACGTGCCCGACAGGCTGACGACGCCGGTCGCCGACGAGACGCCCGTCGCCCACGAGACACCCGTCGCCCACGAGACGCCCGTCGCCCACGAGACGCCTGTCGCCGACGAGACGCCGGTGGCCGAGACCCCGGTCGCCGACGAGGCACAGGACCAGGACGGCGACGTCGACGACGTGCGCGACGCCGGCGAGCGCCCCAACCGCGGCGACCTCAAGGCCGACTGGGTCGCCTACGCCATCCGGCACGGGCTCGACCGCGAAGACGCGGAGTCGCTGACCAAGGACGAGTTGATCGACCGGTTCGACGACTCGACGGCCGGCACCACCGCCAGCACGTCCGCCGACCCGGATCGGCCGCCCCGGCTCACCGATCTCAAGCCCGACTGGGTCGACCACGCCGTTGCCCGGGGCATGGAACGCGACGAGGCCGAACGCCTGACCAAGGCCGAACTCGTCGACCGTTTCGGCGGTCGTCCCAACCGCAGCGACCTCAAGAGCGACTGGGTCGACTTCGCCGTCCACCAGGGCCACGAGCGCGACGACGCCGAGGCGCGCACCAAGGACGAACTGATCGACCGCTACGGGGACGAGGACGACGCCCGCGCCGTGACCGACGGCGGCGAGCGAGACACGGACGGCTCCGGCAGCCAGCGCCGGAACCCCGAGGTGCCGCCCCGCCTCGACGACCTGAAGGGCGAGTGGGTCGACCACGCCGTCGCCCGCGGGCTCGACCGCGACGAGGCACAACGCCTGACCAAGGCCGAGCTGATCGAACGCTACGCCGGTCGTCCCAACCGCAACGACCGCAAGTCCGACTGGGTCGACTTCGCCGTCCACCAGGGCCACGAGCGCGACGACGCCGAGGCGCTCACCAAGGACGAACTGGTCGACCGCTACGGCTGAGGAGACCGGCGCGGGCGGTGCCGGACGTCACGGCTCACCGCCCGCCGACAGGTCGAACGCGAACACCCCGCCGGTTCCTGCGTCTCGCAGGCCGGCGGGGTGTCGTCGTCCGGGTGGGCACGGGAGGTATCGAACCTCCGACCTCTGCCGTGTGAAGGCAGCGCTCTCCCACTGAGCTACGTGCCCCTGGGCGGCGCGCAACGTACCGCCGCGGACGCCCGGAGGCCAACCGGGGTCACGCCGGCGCGCGCACGGTCAGCTCGAAGGCCCCGTCCCGCCAGACGACATCACCGTCGTGCGCCCGCGCGTACGCACGGGCGATCGCCAGCCCGAGTCCCGAGCCGCCCCGGTCGTCGAGCGACACGAACCGGTCGAACACCGCCTCCTCGGTCCCGGGCTCCAACCCGGGACCGTCGTCGCGGATGCGCAGCCGCGCACCGTCCGGCGACGGTCGCAGTTCGACCTCGATCGTGGCGCGGGCGTGTCGGCGGGCGTTGTCGAGCAGGTTCGCCACGGACTCACGCAGCCCGTTGGCGTCCAGCGGTACCACGAGGGTGTCCGGCGCGTGGAGGTCGATCGCGAGCGAGGGCGCCAGACCCCGCTGCCGCTCGATCTCCTCACTGAGCAGCGGCACCAGGTCCGTGTCCAGCCGGGGCGGGTCCTCCCCGCGGTCGAGGTGGGCCATGCGTAGCAGCGCGTCGAGCAGCCGGCCGGTACGCGCCGACTCGCGGGCCAGGTTGCCGACCAGGGTGTCCTGCTCCGCCGGCGACGGGCTGTGCAGCAGGGCCTCGCTGGCCGCCCGCAGCCCGGCGACCGGGGTCCGCAGCTGGTGGGCGGCGTCCGCGAGGAACCGTCGACTGCGCACTTCCGCCTCGCGGGCGGTCTGCAACGCGCGTTCCTGGGCGTCGAGCATCTCGTCGAACGCGCTGGCGAGCCGACCGATCTCCGTACGCGGGTCACCGGGTCCCAGGCGCGCGCCGGTGCGCCCGCGGGTGATGGCCCGGGCCGTCTCCACCATGTCGTCGAGCGGCCGCAGCACCCGGTGCGCGAACACCCCGAGCAGCACCAGCGCGGTGAGCACGGCCACGAGCGAGCCCGCGAGGATCGCGAACCGGACCCGCTGGAGGGCCCCGTCCCCACCGGTGGCACGGACGAGGACCTCGACCCGCGAACCGTCCTCGAGCTCGACCACCTCGCTCATGCCCGGATCCGCGACGACCTCCGGGCGGGACACCAGTCGCTCCCCCTGCGGCGTGTCGATCACCGCGGGGACCGAACGCCGCAGCAGCACCTCGTGCAGTTCGGACCCGGGGATCCCGTCGAGCTCCTCCACCAGGGCCACCCGGGCAGCCAGTGCCCGGGCCATCGAACCCTGCAACTCCTCGCGCAACGTCAGGGACATCGCGATGTCGCTGGCGAGGATCACGATGGCGACGATGGTGAGCGTGAACAGCACCAGCCGGTGCCGCAGCGAGCGCAGCAGCATCAGCCGCGCAGGACGTAACCGACACCGCGGACGGTGTGGATCAGCCGGGTCCCCTGTGCCTCGAGCTTGCGACGCAGTGCGCTGATGTGGACCTCGACGAGGTTCTCGTCGTAGCTCTCGAAGCCCCATACCAGCGCCAGCAGCCGGCTCTTGGACACGACCGTGCCGATGTTGCGCCCCAGCGTGATCAGCAGGTCGAACTCGGTCCGCGTCAGCTCGACCGGGACACCGTCGCGCACCGCGGTGCGTGCCGCCTCGTCGACGACGAGGTCGTCGATCTGCCAGGCCTGTGACTCCAGCCGACCCGCACGCCGCAGCAACGCCTGCACGCGTGCCAGTAGCTCGGGGGTCGAGAACGGCTTGGTGACGTAGTCGTCACCCCCCGCCTCGAAGCCGGCGAGCCGGTCCCCCTCGTCGCCGAGTGCGGTGACGAAGATGATCGGCGCGTCCCCGCGGGCGCGGATGGTCCGTGCCAGCTCCAACCCGTCGGGCCCGCCGGGGAGGCGCACGTCGAGGATGGCGAGATCCGGCCGGAAGGCGTCGACCTGGTCGGTTCCCTGCGCGCCGTCGGCCGCAGCGACCACCTCGTAGCCCTCGCCGCGGAGGGCCACGGCAACGGACTCGCGCAGGGTCGTGTCGTCCTCGACCAGCAGGATGCGGGGTGGTGAAGTCATGCGAGCATGGTAGGCCGCCGCCCTTCCATCGGCCGGCAGGCGGCACCACGCGCGGTGACTTGACGCGTATGGCACGCTGTCCGCACCAGAGGAAGGAGGTGGTCCGTTTGGATAGCAGTAGTTCTTACGGGACCCTGGAGGTGCACGGCCGCTAGGTCGTCGCTGGTTCGTCCGGCGGAATCCAACCGATGCACCGCCACTTGAGCGCCGGTCGGGAACTCGTCCCGCCTGACGTTTCCGGGGCTGGTCGTCCAGCCTGCGGAAGCGGTGCCAGAGGTTCCACCAGCAGGAGAGGGGCGCGCCGAACGGCGCGCCCCTCTTCGCCTGCCTGTGCGCGCGTGTCACCGACCTCCCCGGCACGACTCACGTGGCCCGGCGGCCGGGACGCCGGGCGTCCCCCGCCCGTTCCTCGGCCGATAGGCTCCGCCCGCCCTGTACCCAGCGAACGCGAGGCACCTGGTCGTGGCCGAGTCGTCGTCGCGCGCCGCGGCACGTCGGGACCTGCCGACGCCCTTGCGCGCGCTGCTGGTCGTCGCGCTGCTGTACGCGTTCCTGGCGGGTGTCGGCCTGCTCGAATCGGGGATCGCCGCGCTCGGCGACGGCTTCCAGGAGGGCCTGCTCACCAACGTGGCCAACCCGGTCTCCGGGCTGTTCGCCGGGATCCTGTTCACCGTCCTGGTGCAGTCGTCGTCGGTGTCGACCTCGACCATCGTGGGCCTGGTGGGGGCCGGCACGCTGTCCGTGCCGCTCGCGGTGCCGATGATCATGGGTGCCAACATCGGCACGACGGTCACGAACACGCTGGCGTCGCTGGGCAACATCCGTCGCTCCGACGAGTTCCGCCGCGGCTTCGCCGGGGCGACGATGCACGACTTCTTCAACGTGCTCGCGGTGGCGGTGCTGCTGCCGATCGAGCTCGCCACCGGGTTCCTCGCCGAGACGGCCGAGTGGCTCACCGTGCGCCTGCGCGGGACCGAGGTGGCCGAGGTCGGCACCAGTCCGATCCGTACCGCGGTCAAGTTCCCGGTGGAGCTGGTCGAGGGGCTCTTCGACGGTGATCCGCTGGGTGGCCGTTTCGCCGGCGTGATCTACCTCACGCTCGGGCTCGCGCTCATCTTCCTCGCGCTCGGGCTCATCACGCGGAACATGCGCGAGCTGGTGGCCGGCGGCGTCGAGCGGGCCATGAACCGGCTCGTCGGCCGTGGTGGTGGCGCCATGGGCATCCTGGTGGGCATCGCGGTCACGGTCGCCGTGCAGTCCTCCACGATCACCACCTCGATCCTGGTGCCGTTGGTGGCCGCCGGGATCCTCACCCTGCCCAACGCCTATCCGATCACGCTGGGCGCGAACGTCGGGACGACCATCACCGCGCTGCTCGCATCGCTGGCCGTCCTTCGGCCCGAGGGCCTCACGATCGCGCTCGTGCACACGCTGTTCAACCTGCTCGCACTCGCGGTCGTCTACCCGGTGCCCAAGCTGAGGCTCGTGCCGGTGCGACTCGCCGAGCGGCTCGCCGACCTGGCCGTACGCCGCCGCTCGGTCGTGTTCGGCTACGTCCTGGGCCTGTTCCTCGTCGTACCACTGTTGGGCGTCTTCCTGATCCCGTAGTGACCTCGCCCGTCCAGACCCAAGGGGGTTCCCATGCCGTTCGGCTTCCTGCGTGACGACGGCACCGACCGGCTCGACCGGATCGAGGCCACGCTGCAGCGGATGTTCGCCGACGACCGTCACGCGTTCGACCTCGCGATGTCGGCGCTGCTCGGCGGCGCAGCGCCGCACAGCGTCGGCGCCGAGTTGCGCGCGACCGACCACCGCGTCAACGAGGCGGAGCGGGAGATCCGCCGGGAACTGGTCGTCCATGCCAGCGTCCACGGGGGAATCGACACGCCGGCGATCCTGATCTACATGTCGATCGTCAAGGACGTCGAGCGCATCGGCGACTACGCCAAGAACCTCTACGACCTGGCGGCCGACGGCGCCCGGCTCGACACCGCCGGAGACATCGACGAGCTCAACGAGCTGCGCTTCGAGGTGTCCCGGCTGGTCTCCGACGCCGGCGACGTGTTCGGTGCCCGCGACACCGAACGCGCCCGGGACGTGCTGATGCGGGGCGACCAACTGCTCGACGACTGCGACGACCGGGTCTCGGCGTTGGTGCGTGGCGAGGACCAGTCCCCCGGTGCGGTCGCCCGGGCGCTGATGTTCCGCTATCTCAAGCGCATCGTCGCCCACCTGATGAACGTGCTGTCCGCGGTGGTGGTCCCCGTCGACCGCCTGGACTACTTCGACGAGGACCCCGAGGACCGCACCTGACCGGTCGCCGCCGCGGCTCCGGTCAGGCCGGGGCCAGCAACCGTGCCCGCACGAGTTCCGGGCCTGCGGGACGGCCCACGTAGGGCCCGGTCTCCCGCGAGACCACGAGGGTGGCCGCATCGGCGTCGTCCACGTGACCGGCCAGCGCCCCGTCGTCGAGGTCGGCTTCCGTGACCGGCGGGCCGGCCCGCACGACCTCGTCGCCGTCGATCAGCCACACCTCGAGCCGCTCCCCCTCCGCGAGCGACGGCAGGTCCCGCACGGTGAACGCCACGCGTTCGCCGTCGACGATCACCAGTGCGGTGACGTCCTCGGCCACGTCGACGGGCACGGACACCCCGCCGGCGAGCAGGCGCAACGTCTCACCCCGGTAGGTGGCCGCCTGCGCATAGGCCGCCGCGGCCGTGCGCAGGTGCAGGTTCCAGAACCCCATCGCGCCCGCGAGCAACAACACCGCGATGGTCGCGACCGTCACGTGCCGGATACCGATCCGGGACGTCGCCGCGGCCGGTTCCGGATCCTCGACGTCGTCACGCCGCACGACCTCGGTCCGCACCTTGGCGCGCGCACGCTCCTCACGTTCGGCGGCGGCGAGGTCGGCGGCCAGGTCGCGCAACTCCGCCACCCGCAGCCGGCAGTCCCGGCAACCGAGCAGGTGGCTGCGGAAGTCGGCGGCGTCGCCCGCGTCGAGACCGCCGAGCACGTGCCCGACCGCCAACTCCTCGTACCGCTCGTGCTCTCCCCGCATGCGGCGAAGCGTACGCGCTGGCCGACGCCGAGCACAGTCCGGACGGTCCGGGCCGCCCGCCCGAGCCGGTCAGCAGGGACCACCGGAGAGGTACTGGCGCGGGTTGACCGCCGAGCCGTTGACGCGGGTCTCGAAGTGCAGGTGGGGGCCGGTCGAGTTGCCGGTGTTGCCGACGTAGCCGATGGTCTGTCCCTGCGACACCGACTGACCGCGACCGACCGTCATCGAGCTCTGGTGGGCATAGGCGGTGACGACACCGTCGTGGTGATCGATGAGCACGAGGTTGCCGTACCCGCCCTGCCATCCGGCGAAGATGACGGTGCCGGCCTTGGCCGCACCGATCGGGCTGCCGGTCCGGGCGCCCTGGTCGATCCCGGCGTGCAGCCGCCCCCAGCGCGGGCCGAACTCGGAGGTGACCGGGGCGCACAGCGGCCAGGCGAAGCCCGACGACGACGGTGCCGAGCCGCGTGCCGCGCCTCCTGCCGAACCGGCCGTCGTGTTGCCGGCTGCGGAGGTGCCGTCCGCGGCGCGGCGGCGCTCGCCACCGCTCGTGCTGCTCCGGCTGGCCGTGGACCGGTCGGCGGCGCGGCTGGCCGCGGCCTCGGCACGGCGGCGCTCGTCGGCCTCGGCCTGCCGCCGGGCGAGCTCCTGCTGCTCGCGGATCAGGACCTCGAGCGCGGCCGCGTCCTGCTCGAGGTCGTCGTGCTCCGACTCGAGCCGCGCGAGCTCGTCGCGGGCAGCGGCGGCGGCCAGGGCGCGACTTCGGCGCAACTGCTCGACCTCGTCCAGCAGTTCCTGCTGCTCGGCGAGCATGGCCTCGAGCCGGTCCTGTTCGGCCTGGAACCGCTCCCGCTCGGCCTCCACGGCGGTCTGTGCCGCCTCGAGGCTCTCGATGGTGACCCGGTCGGCCTGCGTGATGACCCGGAGGTAGGAGGTACGCGTCATCGCCTCCTGCGCGCCGTCGGCGTCCAACAGCAGCTGGAACGGCACGCTCGGGCCCTCCTTGAACATGCGTGCCGCCCGGTCCGCGAACGCGTCGGCCACCTCGGCGGCCTCGGCCTCGACGCGCTCCAGGCGCTCCTCGGCCTCCCGCACGGCGCCGCGCTGCCGTTCGACCGCGGCGGCGACCTCGTTGACCACCGCCTCGACCTCGGCCAGGCGTTCGTCGGCGTCGGCGAGCTCGGCCTCGGCGTCGTCGGCACGGTGCTCGGCCTGGCGGATCTCGCGCCCCAGGGCATCGAGCCGCGCATGCGCCTCCTCGAGTTGGCGCTGTTCGGCCTGTTGGGCACCGGCGGTGGGCACGACCGTGCCCAGGGCGACCGCCGTCGCCAGGGCCACCACGCGCAGGAATCGAGACCGCAACTGTTCCTCCGGGATCGGCGGCGCCGTACCGGTGCGTGCACGCACGCGCCTGCCCGCCGGAGCTGGCCTCGGGATGGGGGCGTCCCGTCGACGGCCGGCGCGGCGGACGGCCAGACAAGCTAGCCCACGACCTCGGCGGATGCACCTTCGACCACCACCTGGGG
Organism: Egicoccus halophilus; assembly: GCF_004300825.1. Lineage (NCBI taxonomy): Bacteria > Bacillati > Actinomycetota > Nitriliruptoria > Egicoccales > Egicoccaceae > Egicoccus > Egicoccus halophilus. The sequence goes on along the minus strand of NZ_CP036250.1, from coordinate 1,935,782 downwards.
ACGGCGCGCGGGCACCGTCCGGCGGGTCACGGTCGTCGACCGGGTCGTCGCCGGCGGTACGCTCGCGGGCCGGTTCCGGTCGTGCGGAGCCGTCGCTGCTGTCGCTGCTTCCGGGCCCTCGAGACGTCATGGCTGAACGCAACCTGCCCGTGGTCGTCGGTGCCGTGGTCGGTGCCGTCGTGGGTCTCGTGCTGCTCGTCCTGGGCGGGTTGTGGCTCGCGCAGGGCGGCGAGATCCTGCCCAACACCACCGTGGCAGGCGTCGAGCTCGGCGGGCTCGCGCCCGAGGAGGCCACCGGCGAGCTCCAGGACGTGGTGGAACAGCGACGTCGCGACACCGTGACGCTCGCGTTCGAGGACCGGCAGTTCGTCGTCGCACCGGCCGACGTCGGCTTCGAGGTCGACGTTGCGGCGACGGTCGCGGCCGCGGCGAGCCGTGGCCGCGACGGGCTGCCCGGTGACGCGCTCGAACGGGTCCGCAGCCTGTGGACCGAACGCGAGTACCCGCTGCGGGAGCGCCATGACGAGCAGGCCCTGGCCGCCCGGGTCGACGAGATCGCCACCGAAGTGGACCGGGAGGAGTTCCCGGGCGACGTGGTCGCCGACCCCGACACCCTCGAGGTCAGCGTCGAACCGGCGCAGGGACGGGCGAGCGTGCGGCGCGACGAGCTGACCACCGTGCTGACCGAGGCGATGCTCGAGGCCGGACCCGACGAGCTCGACCTGCCGGTGGACACCACGCCCCAACCGGTGGCCGACGAGGACCTCGAGCAGGTGGCGACCCAGGTCGAGGGCGCCGTGGCGGCGCCACTGATCCTGGAGGCGGCCGGTGAGCAGCTGACCCTCGAGCCGGGCACGATCGCCCGTCTGATCGAGGTCACGCCCCAGCCGGACGGCGACGACGGCGCGCCGTCCACGCTGGCCATCGAGGTGACACCGCAACGGCTCGAGGAGGTACTCGGCGACACCGTCGACCGCTTCGACACCCCGCCCCAGGACGCGAGCTTCGTCACCGATCGCGCACCGCCCAGTCGCTTCGACCCGCAAGGATCCACCAGCTTCTCCCCCGTCGAGGTCTCGGTCGACGTCGCGGGCGGTCAGCCCGGCAGCCGGTTCGACCCCGAGGCTGCCGCCGACCAGCTCGAGCAGTTGTTCGCCGACAACGTGCGCGAGGCCGAGCTCGAGGTCGAGGTCGTCGACCCGGACCTGGACACGGCGCGCGCCGAGGAGCTGCGACCGACCCACGTGATCGGGACGTTCACCACCTACTACACCGGCGGGCAACCCCGGGTGCAGAACATCCAGCGGCTGGCCGACGTGGTCGACGACACGTTGGTGCTGCCCGACGAGCAGTTCTCCATCAACGAGCTCTCCGGCGAGCGACGTTGTGAACGCGGCTACGTCGAGGCCGGGACCATCGTCCAGGGAGAGCTGGTCGACACCTGCGGGGGCGGGGTGTCGCAGTTCGGCACCACCACCTTCAACGCGGCCTTCTTCGCCGGTGTGCAGCTCGACCAGTGGCAGGCGCACTCGTTCTACATCTCGCGCTACCCGATGGGGCGGGAAGCGACGCTGTCGTACCCGACGCTCGACGTGCGCTTCACCAACGACACCGACGGGGCCATCGTGGTGCGCACCTCCTACACCTCCGGAGCGATCACCGTGACGCTCTACGGACAGCCGGTGGCCGAGACGGTCCGTGCGCAACACGGCAGCCCCACCGACCGGGTCGCCCCCGAGACGCAGACCCGCACCGTCGACGACCTGGCCTGTGGCCAGGAGCGGGAGATCCAGGGACAGAACGAGGGCTTCACCGTCGAGGTGGTACGGACCGTCGAACGGATCGGTGGCGGCAGCGACCAGCAGACGATCCGGACGGTGTACTCCCCGCAGAACCGCATCGTCGAGCGCGGGGCCTGCTGAGTCGCCCCGGCCTGCTCAGCGCCGTGCCTCGCGCCGCTCCGACACCCGCCGACGCACGGCACGCGGCGCCCGAGCCAACCGGCGCGCACGACCAGGCAGGGCCAGCCACCCGGTGGGCCGGTTGAACGGCACCCGCAGCAACTCCGGCCAGGCGAACGCGACCATGTCGTGTTGCAGCCGCCCCCGGGCACGGTGGTCGATCGGGAGCCGCAGCATCAACTCGAGGTTGCGGCAGGCCGCCATCGGGCTGCTGACCAGCGGTCGGCCGGGCCACAGGTACCTCGACGGCGCTTCCCAGCAACCGAGCCGTTGCTCGACGTAGGCGAGATCGAGCACGTCGGCCGGACGGTCACGCAGGCCGGCGGGCAGTCCCTGCAGCCACGCGTCGGCGGCCGTCAGCGTCGTCGGGGTACGCGGCGACTCGGTGCGTTCGAGCAGGAGATCGGCGTCGACCCGCGGCGGCGGCGTGCGCACCCCGTGCCGGTCCGGCGGCCCCCAGTAGAAGCCCCGTGCGGTCTCGCCCGCCATGCCCGCGAGCTTGAACCGCCCGGTGTCGCGTTGTTCGCCGGCGACGAGGGCCGGCGTGGACAGGACGGGACCGGCCTTCGCCTCACCGATGCGCAGGAACATGCGCTGCACCTCGACGTCGGAGGCGTCGTGGGCCTGCCGGCGGTCGACGTCGTGGGCAAGGCCCGTCATGCGGGCGAGCCGCCGTGCCGCCTGGAGGTCGGTCCGACGGCCGAGGTCGTCGCTGGTCGTGGTCGACAGCCGGACGTCGACGACACCTTCGGCGACGAACGGTCGCAGCAGTGCCAGCACGGCCCGACTGTCCCGACCCGCCGAGAGGAACACCCGGTACTCCCGGTGCGCCGTCGCCAGCGCCCGGACCAGACGCCGTCCGTGTTCCACCACGGCCATCGCCGCAGCCCTCCCGTCGTCGAGCGGCGGGAGCGCGGCGACGGGCCAGTGCCGGCGGGCCTCGAAATCGTCGAGATCGAGGTAGTGGTTCGGCAACAGTCGACGCACGCCGCGGTGCGCCGTCAGGCCGAACGTGTAGGAGGCATTCGTGGCAAGCGGGTCGAAGGCGTGGCTGAGTGCCTCGTCGCGTCGGAGATCCGGGACGAGGTTGGCGGTCGTGGCGACCACGCGGGCCTCGGCGCTGAAGACGATCGAGTGCATCGCGCCCACGTACACCCGGCGCAGCGCGTTGGGGCCGGCGCCGGCCACGACGACGGCGACCCAGGTGCCCTCGACGCCGTCACCGTCGGTGTGACCGCGTCGGTCACGGCCGTACAACGCGCGCTCGATCTCCTCGGGTCCGCACGCCGCGGTCAGATCGAGCACGAGCGACTCGCCGACCACGCCGTCGCGTTCGCCGCCGAGTCGAACCTGCGGCTCGAGGAGCCAACCCAGCCGGTTCCCGTCGACACCCGTCAGTTCGCACACGTGCGCGTCCGGATGAGCCGCGAGGTGCCAACCGTGGTGCATGCGGTGCTGCCAGCCCTCGGGAAGCGGGCCGCCGTCGCGGCGGAGCACCCACTGGCGGGGCAGCTCGTCCGGTGGCAGCGGTGAGCGGGCGTCGAGCGCGGCGAAGTCGGTCGACATGCCCTTCCCATCGACGGTGGTCGGCGCGGGCAGCCGGCCACGCTGGCGCGGTCGTGGACAGGCTAGGTGCGGGAACGTCGGTCGTCGCAAGCATCACCACGGAGCAGGCGGTCGGGTCCCGTTGCGTGCTTGCGCGTGGGACCGGTACCGACCACTCAGTTCACGGGACGGATGCGCACGCCGGGGGGCCGCCCCCACAACCCGGGACGGTCCGCCGGCAGCGCACGCACGGAGCGAGGCCGGCTCGGTGCCTCGAGCGGCGGTGTCGCGGCCGTACCCGGCCGCAGCAGCACGACCGGGCGGCGCCACCGGCCCTGGGGCTCGGCGATCCAGCCGTCGAGCCGGGCCTCGACGCGCAGGCCCGCGTCGAGGCGCGGGGTGAGGCGCGCCGCGACCTGACGGTCGAGGTAGCCGACCCGCCAGGCCGTCGCGGCCTCGCCGTCGGCGGGCGACGTCCAGACCGCGACCGCGAGCGGATCGACCGGGTTGTCCGGTTCCCGCCGGAGGGCGAGACGGCGTCCGGGCTGCAGCGGTGCTGCCTCCGGCGGGCGCGCGGCGAAGGCGTGCCCGCGCACCGGGGTCCGGAACGCCCGCAGGGCGGCACCGATGGACGGTGCCGAGGCGGCGGCGGTGTGGCGCAGGTCGGTCATGGTCACAAGCTGCCGGACGGGTGTGACAGCAGGTGCAGCCGCCGGGCCTCCGCGGCGGTGTCGCACCGGTCCTCCCGACGGCAGAACCGGCACCAGGAACCACCCTGCAGCCGCAGGTCCGCCTCCGCCGCTCCGGTGACGCGCACCAGTTGGCGGACGCCGTCGAGCACGCGACGCACCGTCACGTGCAGGGTGTCGGCGCGCAGCGACTCCACCTCGGCACGCCCCTCGGTGACGTAGTAGGTGGCCCACCGGAACGGCAGTCGGCCCGTCGCGAGGGCCACGAGCAGGGCGTAGAAGCGCAGTTCGTGACGATCGTGTTCCGGGCGGGGACGGCCCGTCTTGAGGTCGACGACCAGCGTGCGGGCGCGATCATCGGTACGCGGACTGACCAACACCAGGTCGGGCACCCCGCGCAGCACGACCGAGCCGTCGCCCAACGACACCTCGACCGGTCGCTCGACCCGCGCACGCACGGCACGCCGCGGCAGGGGCGGCCACACCTCCCGGAAGCCGGAGAGCAGCCCGGCCACTTCCTCGCACAGCTGTGCGGCATCGGCGGTGGAGCGCTCGTTGAGCCAGCGTGACAGCGACGCCGGGTCGCCCGGACGCCGGGTGGCCTCGGCGTGCCACACCCGGGAGACGACGGCCGCCGCGTCGTCGCCACGTTCCTCGGCGAAGTCCCGCTCCACCGCGAGGTGCGTCAGGGTGCCACGCACGTTGGCCCACGCGTGCTCGTAGGGCTTGGGCTCGAGCTGCCAGCCGTCACAGGCGAGCCGGTCCAGTGCCGACTTGGTGACCAGCAGCCGTCCGCGCCGCTGCGCCGCCGTCCGGGCCAGTGCGTCGCCGAAGGTCCCGAGTCCGTCCTCGAGCGTCGCACGCAACTCGGCGACCAACTGGGGGTCGTCGGGCGGCCGCGGCTGTCCCCAGCCCAGCAGGTCCTCGGCCAGTCGACGCCTGGCCGGATGGTCCAGCACGAGCTCGTCACCCATCGACGCTCCTCCCCCGGCGCTCCACCGTCGGCGCTCCACCGACGGCGCTCCACCGACGACGGGCGCACGGCCGGTCGCCGGCCGGTGACCAGCGTAGGAGGCACCGGTGACGTCTCCCGCGCACTGTCCCCAGGCGGGTCGGCGCGTCAACTCCCGGCGAGCGCCCGCAGATCGGCGTCCGGCACGTCCGGTGACAGCAACGTCCCGCCGGCGACCTCGAGCACCGGTACGCCACCGATCCCCCGGCCGCGCAGCGCCACCATCCGTTGACGCAGCCGGAGGCGGGCCCTGCGGTCCTCGAGCGCGGTCCGACAGGCGTCCGGGTCGAGCCCCGCCCGTTCCCCGAGTGCCGACAGCACCTCGGCCTCGCTCAGATCGGCGTCCTCGGTCCAGTAGGCGCGCAGACACGTGGTGCGCCACGAGGCGCCGAGTCCCGTCTCGGTGGCGAGCGCACCGACGAGGTGGGCACCGATCGTCGGCGGCCGCCGGGACGGACGCCGCAGGGGCATCCCGAGCTCGGCCGCGCGGGCGCCGTTGCGCTCGAGGTCCTCGTACTGGTCCAGCGTCACCGGCAGGGACGTGTCGAGTCCCAGCGTGTCGAACCCTTCGAAGACGACCGGCAGGCCGTCGTCGGCCAGACGCTGCAACCGCAGCACCGCCACGACGCTGGCCGCGGAGGGATAGTCGAAGTAGAGCGTCAGCAAGGCCACACCCGTCGTCGTGCCGCTCCGGCCAGCCTACGCTGCCGACCATGGACGTCCGTTCCCTGCTCGCGACCGTGCCGCAACCCGGCCGGCTGGCCTGGATCGGCCTGCGCACCGAACGCCGAGGTCCGATGGTCACGCCCCAGGCCGCCGAGGCCGTACCCGGACGCGGGCTGCTCGGTGACCGTCGGGCGACCCGCCCGCGTCCCGACCTGCGCAGCAAGCGGCAGGTGACGCTGCTGCAGGCCGAGCACCTGCCGGTCGTGGCGGCCCTGGTCGGGGCCGACCGGATCGACCCGGCACGACTGCGACGCAACCTGCTGGTGGCCGGGATCAACCTCGCCGCGCTCGGTCGTCGTCGCTTCACCATCGGCGAGGTCGACTTCGAGACCACCGGGCCGTGCCATCCGTGCTCCCGGATGGAGGAGGAGCTCGGCCCGGGCGGCTACCAGGCCGTGCGCGGTCACGGCGGCGTCACGGCACGGGTGCTGACGCCGGGCACCGTCCACGTCGGGGACGAGGTCCGGCTGTGTCCTCCAGGCGAGGGACCACTGGGCACCGAGACGTGAGCGCCGCGCACCGGTGGACGCGCGCCGACGGGCGGTGCCCCCGTCGGCGGGGCGGGCGGTCCCGACGGACGCGCCGTGATCACTAGCCTCGGCAGTCCCGCTCCCGCCCGCTACGAGCTCCCGACGTTCGGAGGATCATGGACCGCGAGGCCACCAGCGCCCAGGTGCGACTGCTCGGCGACCTGCTCGGTCGCACCATCGCCACCATCGAGGGGGACGACCGTCTCGACCTCGTCGAGCAGGTCCGTGCCCTGTCGATCGCTGGCCGCCGCGGCGACGCCGACGCCGGCCCGGAGCTGACCCGGCTGCTCACCGACATCTCCGTCGAGGACGCGATCGTCGTCGTCAGTGCGTTCGCGGCCTGGTTCCGGCTGATCAACCTCACCGAGGACCAGGCGATGGTGCGCCAGCTCACCGTCGACCGGGTCGCCGCCGGGAAGGCCGGCACCCCGCACAGCGAGACGCTGTTGGCGGCGGTGCGCACCCTGGCCGACTGGGGACTGACCGCCGAACAGGCCGCTGCGGCCGTCGCCGAGGTCCACGTCCGTCCGGTGCTCACCGCCCACCCCACCGAGTCCAAGCGCCGGACCACCCTGACCAAGCTCGGCCGGATCGCCGGCGGACTGCGCGAGCTCGACGCCGACCCGCTCCCGCCGGAACGCCATGCCCATCTCGAGCGCTACCTCGCCGAGGAGATCGCCTCGCTGTGGCTGACCGACGAGACCCGGGTCCGCCCGCCGTCGGTCATCGAGGAGGTCCGCAACGGGCTGTACTGGACCGAGTCGGTCCTGTTCGACCTCGTCCCACGCCTGCACCGTGACCTGCGCGACGCCTTCGACGCGGTCTATCCCGGTCACGAGGTGTCCGTCGACGGGTTCTTCCGGCTCGGGTCCTGGATCGGCGGCGACCGCGACGGCAACCCAAACGTCACGCCCGACGTGACCGAGCAGACCTTGCGCGAGCACCAGTTGCTCTCGCTGAAGCTGTTGCGACGCAGCATCGACCGCCTGCACGCCCACCTGTCGGTCAGCGAACGGCGCGGTGCGTCCGCGGCGCTGGACCAGCGCCTGCGGGAGTTGCGCGAGCTCCTTCCTGACGAGGCCGCGGACATCGAACGCAAGTACCCCTCGCAGCCCCACCGCCAGTTCCTGGCACTCGTCTACCAGGTGCTGCTGGTGACCGAGCAGCTGGCCCGGCGTCCTTGGCGGCACCGTGAGGTCGATCCGCGTGCCTACGCGGACGCGGCCGAGCTGGTGGCCGACCTCGAGCTGCTGCGCGACAGCCTGCGTTCGGCCGGCGCCGGGGTCATCGCCGACGGGCGACTGCGATCGCTGCAGATCCAGGCCGAGGTCTTCGGCTTCCATCTCGTGACCCTCGACATCCGTCAGCACACCCGTCGGCACGTCGCTGCGCTGGCCGCGGTCTTCGGCCGCTACGACGAGGCCGACGCCTACGGGACGCTGGACGAGGCCGACCGGGTGGCGCTGCTCACCCGGGAACTCCAGGCCGAGCGGCCCCTGGCCCCGGCGGTGCTCGACTTCGACGAGGAGACCAACGAGACCCTGGAGGTCTTTCGAGTCATCCGCCGCGCCCACCAGCGCCTCGGGCGGGAGGCGATCGACACCTACATCATCTCGATGACCGAGCAGGTCTCCGACGTGCTCGCCGTGCTCGTGATGGCCCGCGACGCCCGCTGCGACGGCGGCCTCGACGTCGTCCCGCTGTTCGAGACGGTCGACGACCTCGTGCGTGCGCCACAGGTGCTCGAGGAGCTGCTGACCTGCCCGCCCTACCGCGAGCACCTGCGCGACCGGGGTGACCACCAGCAGATCATGATCGGTTACTCCGACTCGAACAAGGACGCCGGCTACCTGGCGGCCACCTGGCAGCTGCACCGCGCGCAGCGGGACCTGGTGCGCGTGGCCGACGCGCACGGGGTGAAGCTCACCGTGTTCCACGGCCGGGGCGGCAGCATCGGCCGTGGCGGCGGTCCGGCGAACGCGGCCATCCGGGCCCAACCACCCGAAGCCGTGCGGGGACGCCTGAAGCTGACCGAGCAGGGCGAGGTGATCGCGGCGCGCTACCGCGATCCCGTACTGGCGCACCGGCACCTCGAGCAGGTGCTGCACGCGGTGCTGTTCACCGCCGCGCCCGACCGTCCCCCGACGACCGACGAGCACACCGACGCCGTGCTCGACGAGCTCGCGGCACTGGCGCGCGCCGCCTACCGCGAGCTGGTGCACGACACCCCCGAACTCGTCGACTACCTGCACGAGGCCACCCCGCTGGACGCGATCGGTGAGCTCAACATCGCGTCGCGGCCCGCCCGCCGTCAGGCCGGTCGCGGCATCGAGGACCTGCGCGCGATCCCGTGGGTGTTCGCCTGGACGCAGTGCCGGGTGCACCTGCCGGCCTGGTACGGGCTGGGGTCGGCCATCCACAGCTGGGCGGCCGACGACGACGGACGCTGGCAGGAGTTGCAGGCGCTGGTCGCCGGCAGCCCGCTGCTGCAGGCGATCCTCGACAACGTCGAGATGGCCCTGGCGAAGGCGGACTTCCGCATCGCGGCCGCCTACGCGAGCCTCGCGAGCGAACCGGTCCGCGACGCCGTGTTCCCCCGCCTGCAGGCCGAGTACGACCGCACCGTGTCGGCCTTGCTGCGGGTGCGCGGCCACGACCGTCTCGTCGGTCACGACGACGACCTCGCCGAGGTGCTGCGGCTGCGTGACCCGTACCTCGACCCGCTCCACGGGGTGCAGGTGGCGTTGCTGCACCGCCTGCGCGACGAGCACGACGAGGCGACCGTGCGGGCACTGCGCGAAGCGGTGCTGGTCGCCACCAACGGCATCGCGGCAGGACAGCGCAACACCGGCTGATCCCACCGCGGCCGCCGGGTCCCCGGCGGCCGCGGTGCCCGTCGCGGCGCCCCCACGTCGCCCGACGCGGCTGGCCGGCCCGGGCGCCGGTGTGCCACAGGTCCCAGGACTCGGGACCTTGAGCCCTGCTGCGCCTCCTGGTCGCGGCCGTACGGTCCTGCGACGTGGAGGTGGAATCATGGAGCGCACCGTTCGACTGTTCCTGCCCTTGCCGGGCGACCCGCAGCCGTCCCTGACGGCCTTCCTGGACGAGCCGTTGCGGTGGCTGCCGCAGGGCCGCCGGCACGAGCGTGGCCTGGTGTCGACGTTGCGTGCCGGCGGCATGGCGAAGTCGGTCCTGGTCCAGGTCGGCAGTCCCTGGGTGGTGGGCTCGACCCACTGGCGCTCGCTGCGCTGGGACCCGATCAACGAGGACGACGGCCGCCCCGAGCGCCTGCTGCCCGCCTTCGACGGCGAGCTCGGCCTGCACGTGCTCGGACCCGGACGCGTCACCCTGATCCTCGACGGGCGCTACGTCCCGCCGGGTCGCTCGGTCGGCGCCGCGCTCGACGGCGTCGCGTTGGGCCGCGTCGCCCAGCGCAGTCTCGAGCGCTACCTCGAGGACCTCGCGGAGAACCTGCAGACGGCGGTGCCGACCCCGGCGGGGTGTTGAGACCGGACCGTCGGCGGTCGCCAACGAGCGGCCGGCCGCGGCGGCGCATCAGCCCGCCAGCGGGACCCGCCAGCGCACCTGCGTGCCGCGGCCGCCGGCGCCGGGTGTCCAGTGCACCTCGCCGCCGAGCCGGCTCGCGCGCTCGTCGAGGTTGCGGCGCCCCAGGCCCTGTCCCGGACGGTCCGGGATGCCGCGACCGTCGTCGCTGACCAGCAACGTCAGGCCCGTGGCGTCCACGGACAGTTCCACCTCGACGTCGGACGCCTCCGCGTGCTTCGCGACGTTGGTGAGCGCCTCGCGCAGGACCGGCAGCAGCTGCTCGCCGACCGCGGGCGGAACGGCGGTGTCGATCGGTCCGTCGAAGCGCACACGCGGTGCGCGTGGCAGGTGCGGCGTCAGTTCCTCGACGACCTCCAGCACGCTCGAGCGCAGGCCGCCTCCGGCGCGACCGCTCGACTGCAGCGCGAAGATGGTGGCGCGGATCTCCTTGACGGTCAGGTCGATCTCGTCGACCGCCCGGTCGAGCCGCTCGACGACGTCGGGGACGGCCTCGGCGCGCTTGCGGGTGGCCTGCAGCGACAGCCCGGTCGCGAACAGCCGCTGGATGACCGTGTCGTGCAGGTCGCGCCCGATCCGCTCGCGGTCCTCGATCAGCGACATCCGCTGCAGGTCCGCACGGGCCCGTTCGGTCGTCAGCACCAGCGAGGCCTGCGCGGCGAAGCCTTCGAGCAGTGCCTCGTCGCGGTCGCCGAACGGCGACGCGCCGGCCACCCCGAGGGCCGCGACCACCTCCTCGCCGGTGCGCAGCGGGACCCACAGCGAGGGGCGGGCGCCGAAGACCGGACCGGTGTCGCTGCGCACCGGGATGCCCTCGAGCAGCGTTCCCCACGCCGGCCCTTCGGGAGCCGGCAGGAACCCGTGGCGCGGTGCGTCCAAACCGCTGGCGGCGAGGATCCACAGCCCGTCCTCGTGCGGGCCGACGACGACGCCGACCTCGGCGTCGACCAACGAACAGGCGAACGAGGCCAGCCGCTCGCGTACCTCCCCCAACGGCGCCCCCACCAGCGCCGAGGTGGTCACCTCGAGCACCGCGTCGCGCCAGCGTTCACGCTGGCTGAGTTCGTCGTAGAGCCGCGCGTGCTCGATCGCCGTGCCCGCGACGGCGGCCAGCCCGATGACCACCTCCTCGTCGGTCTGCGTGAAGACGTCACCGCCTCGCTTCTCGGCCAGGTACAGGTTGCCGAACACCCGTCCGCGCACCCGTACCGGGGCGCCGAGGAAGCTGTGCATCGGCGGATGGTGGGCGGGGAAGCCGTACGAGGTCGGATGGGCCGTGATGTCGGCGAGCCGGACCGGCTCGGGCTGCTCGATCAGCAGACCGAGGATGCCCCGACCGGCGGGCAGGTGGCCGATCGCGGCGGCGGTCTCGTCGTCGATGCCCCGGTGCACGAACGCGGAGAGCCCGTTGCCGTCCTGGGAGACGACCCCGAGTGCGCCGTAGCGGGCATCGACCAGGTCACAGGCCGCCTCGACCACCCGTCCGAGCACCGACTCGAGCTCCAGGTCGGCGGTCACGGCGGACACCGCATCGAGGATCTGGGTGGCGCGGAGGTCGGCGCGGCCGCTGCTGGTCTGGTCCATGTCGTGCTTCCTTCCGGCATCCGGTCCGATCCGCCGTCCGTGCCGGGTGACGGCGCTACCTTGCACGGGACCGTGTCCCGCCACCCTAGTGTGGTCACCCCTGAGCCTCCCGAGCCGGAGTCCGCCCGTGGCCGAGCCCGTCCGTGTCTTCCTCGTCGACGACCACGAGGTCGTGCGCCGCGGTCTCAAGGACCTGATCGACGCCGAGGACGACCTCGAGGTCGTCGGCGACGCCGCCACCGCCGGGATGGCGCTGGCCGGCATCGCCCAGCGACAGCCCGACGTCGCCGTCCTCGACGTGCGACTGCCCGACGGCAACGGGGTCGAGGTCTGCCGCGAGGTCCGCGCTCGCGACCCGCGCATCGCGTGCCTGATGCTGACCTCGTTCGGCGACGACGAGGCGCTGTTCGACGCCATCATGGCGGGTGCGGCCGGTTACCTGCTCAAGGACGTCCGCGGTCCCGACCTGCTCGACGCCATCCGGCGGGTCGCCGCCGGCGACTCGCTGCTCGATCCGTCGGTCACCGGCAAGGTCCTCGAGCGGTTGCGTCGCGGGGACGAGGAGGACCCGCGGCTCACCTCGTTGTCCGAGCAGGAGCGCCGCATCCTGGCGCTCATCGCCGAGGGTCTCACCAACCGGCAGATCGCCGAGCGGATGCACCTCGCCGAGAAGACGGTGAAGAACTACGTCTCCAACCTGCTCGCCAAGCTCGGCATGCAGCGGCGGACCGAAGCCGCGGTGTTCTACACCCAGGTCGAGCGCGGCGAGATCTGATCCGCGGCTGCTGCACGCGCCGGGCCGGCGGCAGGCCACAGGTCCTGTCCTTCGTGGGTCACGCGACCCTGGGCGCACGGGCGTTCGGATTGGCATGCTGTCCCCGGCTGGACGCCGACCCGCAAGCCCACGGGGGCCGACCATGGACCACGCCACGGATCGTCACGAACTCGAGGTGCTGTCGCTCGAGGAGTGTCTGACGCTGCTCGGTTCCCGCCCGCTGGGCCGGTTGGCCTACGTGGACCGGGGGGCGCCGGTCATCGTCCCGGTCAACCACGTCGTGGACGGCCGCACGGTGGTGTTCCGGGCGTTGCAGGGCGCCAAGACCGAGGCGCTGCTGCTCGGCCGTCCCGTGGCGTTCCAGGTCGACGACCACGACCCGGCCCGGTCGGTCGGGTGGAGCGTGCTCGTGCAGGGCACGGCCGAGCCGGTCGACGACGCCGAGACCCGTCGCCTGGTGGCCGAGCTCGACAGTTGGGCGGCGCCGACCGCCATGCGCTCGATGGTCGTGCGGCTGCGTCCCGACGAGGTCCACGGTCGACGGTTGCGCCGCCCGGCGTCCTGAGCACCGCCGTCCGGGAGTCCTGACCGCGCCCGACGGCCGCCGGCGAGGTCCGGTGCCGCCGAAGGGTCCCGGTGCAGGAGGGTCCAAGGTCCCCCCGGGCTGATGACGTCGCGCCCTGCCGACGCCCGGCATCGCGAGCGACAGTTCCCGACAACGGCGACACGGTGGAGTGCCCACCGCGCCACGGCCGCGGTCCACGCCCGCGGACGGACGTGCAGAGGAGAGACGTCATGTCGGAGGAACGTACGGTCGGCGCCATCGCCGTCGCAGTCATCGCGATGATCGCCCTGGTGCTCAGCGCTGGCGCACTCATCACCGCCGCGGCCAGGGGTGGGGACGGGCCGGCGCTGGCCGTCGCCGCGGCCAGCAGCGACGAGGCCGCCGAGGTGGCCGTCGAACTGTCCGAGTTCGCCATCGCCCCGGGCGCCATCGAGATCGCCGCGGGCGGTGTCCTGCAGGTCACCAACGGCGGCGCCATCGCGCACGACCTCGAGGTCGTCGACACGGGTCTGGCCACCCCGATGCTCAACAGCGGCGAGTCGGCCACGCTGGACCTCGCCTCCCTGGCGCCGGGCACCTACGAGGTCCACTGCACGGTCGCCGGCCACGCCTCGGGCGGCATGACCGGGACGCTGACGATCCTCGAGGGTGACGGCGTGAGCGCCGAGCCGGTCGCCGCCGTCGACAGCCACGCCGACCACGGCGGCCACGGTGCCGACACCGACTGGGCCGCGCTCGACGCGGCGATGCACGACACCATCCTGGAGTTCCCGGCAGCGACCGAAGGCCTGGGCAACCAGCCCCTCGAGCCCACCATCCTGGAGGACGGCACCAAGCGGTTCGAGCTGACGGCCGAGATCATCGACTGGGAGGTCGAACCGGGCAAGATCGTCGAGGGCTGGGCCTACAACGGCCAGATCCCCGGTCCAATGATCCAGACGCAGCCCGGCGACAAGGTCGAGGTCGTCGTCACCAACAACCTGCCGATGGGCACCGACGTCCACTGGCACGGCATCAAGGTCCCCAACAATCAGGACGGTTTCGCCCCGCTGACCCAGGAACTGATCCCCTCGGGCGAGTCGCACACCTACTCGTTCGTGACCACCGAGTCGGCCGTCAACATGTACCACCCGCACCACCACGCCCAGATGAAGGTCCCCAACGGCATGTGGGGCGTGTTCCTGGTCGGTGACCTGCCGATGCCCGAGGGCGGCAGCGTGATCGGTGGCCGCGAACTGCCCGCCGACACCACCATCGACCAGGTCGTGCCGATGGTCGTCAACGACGCCGGCACCATCGGGATGAGCATCAACGGCAAGTCGTTCCCCGCCACGGCGCCGATCGTCGCCAAGAAGGGCGACAACATCCTGATCCACTACTACAACGAGGGCTACCAGATCCACCCGATGCACCTGCACGGCGTGCCGCAGCTGGTGGTCGCCAAGGACGGCTTCCCGCTGGAGCAGCCCTACTGGTCCGACACCGTCAACGTCGCACCGGGCGAGCGCTTCTCGGTGCTGGTGCCGGCGGAGGAGGCCGGGGTGTGGGCGTTCCACTGCCACATCCTCACGCACGCCGAGAGCGACGAGGGCATGTACGGCATGGTCACGGCCCTCATCGTCGAGGAGTGACCGGCACCGATGCCGGCGGACGGTGGGCCGCGGAACCCTCGGGTTCCGCGGCCCGACCCGTTCGGCCGCCTCACGCGGCGGAAATCCGGCGGCATGTCCGGCACTGCCCCAACGGGCAGGGCCGGTTCTGGTCAAGCGACTTAGTCTGGGGCGCAGAGGCCGGCCTGTCCGGTGCCGGCGGATCCGGAGTCGCAGTGCTCGTCGCCAGTGCGGAGCTCATGCAGGGCGTGACCGGCGAACGTCACGTCGTCGGCTGGTCCTCGCCGGAGGCCGACCACCTGGTCCTGATCTGTCACAGTCTGCGCGAACACGTCGGCCACTACGACGCCCTCGCCGAACGGCTGGTGGCCGACGGCGCTCGCGTCTATGCGCTCGACCAGGCCGGGCACGGACGCTCGGATGGCACGCCGGGGCTGATCGACGACCTCGACGCAGCCGTCGACGACCAGCGGCTGCTGCTGCAGCTGGCCCGCGCCCGCGATCCGGACCTGCCGGTGATGGTGCTCGGGCACGGCACCGGCGGAACGGTCGCGACCCGGCTCGCCCAGCAGTTGCCCGACACCCTGGCCGCGATCGTGCTCGCCGCGCCGCTGCTGGGCGTGCGGCCCGGGGCGTACCTCGACGATCCGCGCCTGTCGGTCGAACCTCCGACGGCCCGAGCCCTGTCGAGCGACCCGTCCGTGGGTGGACGGTTCGCCGGCGACCCGCTCGTGTGGCACGGCGGGCTGCCGATGGCGACGCCGGCCGCGCTGCACCGCGGCCTGACGTCCATCGAGCGCGGCCCGCGCCTGCGGCTGCCGGTGCTGTGGCTGCACGGCGGCGACGACGCCCTGATCCCGGCCGGGCCGAGCGGGGAGACGCTGCGTCGGCTGGTCACCCCGCGGTCGGCGTTGACCGAGCACCTCCTGCCCCGGGCGCGCCACCGTCTGCTCGCCGGTCGCGACCTCGAACTGGCCCACCCGGCGATCCGGGCCTTCCTCGCCGGCGCCCTGCAACCCACCCCGGTCGCCTGACGTCGCCGTCGGCCCGGCGCGTCCGAGACCTGCTGCTCCCGGCCACGCCGTGTCAGTCGGCCCGCGACGCGAGCAGGGTGAGGACCTCGTGCTGCTCGAAGAAGCGGGCCGTCTCCAGCGCATCGGGAGATCCGGCGCGCGGGTCGGCACCGGCGTCGAGCAGGGACCGGGCGATCCGGGTCGAGCCCCGGAAGGCGGCCGCCGCGAGTGCGGTCTGACCGCGGTCGTTGATCCGTTGCGCGTCAGCGCCCCGCTCGAGAAGCCCCTGCGCGAGGTCGTCGCGGCCGTGGTACACGGCCAGCAGCAACAGGGTGCTCCCTTCACCGTTCGTGAGGTTCGCCGGCAGGCCGGCGTCGACCTGGGCCAACAGCTCCGGATCCCCGGCCCGGGCAAGATCGAACATGCGACGGGCGAACGCCAGTGTCTCGTCGTCGAGCGCGGGCGTGCCGGCGGGCGTGGATGCGTCAGGGTCGCTCATGCCCGCAGGGTAGTGCCGCTGCTCAGCCGCCGAGGGTGGCGGAGACGAGGACGACCGACGCGATCAGGAACGCGGCCGACCAGGCCACCCCCGCCCAGCGCAGCGCGGGCCGGCCGGACGCCACCCGGGGCAGTGTCGTCCACCGCAGCCCGGCGGCGACCAGACCGGCACCGAAGCCACCGACGCCGACGGCCCACCACGGCGGTGGCACGACCCCCCACAGTCCCGCACGCCAGATCAGCACCAGCAGCGTGGCCCCGCCCATCGTCGCGGTCACGAGGCGCAGACGGTCCGGTCCCGGCCCGGGTGCGGCATCCCGCCGACGGCGGGCCACGACCAGCAGCGTCACGGCCGCGGCCAGCGGCAGGCCGATCGTGACCGCCAACAGGGGGTACTGGGTCGCAGGTACGGGCGTCGGCGGCTCGGCACCTGCGCCGAGCAGGCCGGTCCCGACGTGGTCGACGGATCGGTCCCCCCTGGCCAGCACCACGGCGACGCGCTCGTCGGTGAAGCCGACGAACGAGCGCATACCGCCGGTGCCGCCGTCGTGCCAGGTCACCTCGAGGGCGTCCTGCCTCGTGGTCAGCCAGCCCCAGCCGATGCGCGAGGTCCCGCCGAAGTCGGCACGTGGGGCGGCAGCCTCCGCACCGGGGGCCGATCCGTCGCGCGTGGACACGGCCAGCCGGGTCAGGTCCCGTGCCGTCGACCAGATCCCGGCGCCGGCACCGAGGTAGCCCTCGCCGTGCCACGTCGACACACGCGTGTCACCACCGCGGTGCGGATGGGCGTGTCCGGCGGGCAGTGGACCGTCCGTCTCGACCCGGACGGTGTCGTCCATGCCGAGCGGTGTCCACAGTCGCTCGTCGAGCAGCAGGTCGAGTTCGGTGTCCGCCGACGTGGCCAGGGCGGTGCCGAGCAGTCCGAAGCCGAAGTTGGAGTAGGTCGGATCGGCGCCCCCGCTCGCGTCGCTCGTTGCCGCAGCGGCCACGAGGTCGTCCCCGCTGGCCCAACCATAGGGGTCGGTGCCGAGCCAGGTACTGCCCAGGACCCGGAGGAACCCGGTCGGTCCTGCCGGTGCCATCACCGGCAGGCCGCTGCGGTGCTGCGCCAGTTCCTCGAGGGTGATCGCTCCTGCCGGACGCTCGGCGAGCCCGGGGAGGACCTGCCCGAGCGGTGTCCGGGCGTCGAGCGCCGCGTCGGACCCGACGAGGTCGGCCAGGAGCATCCCGACCATGGCCTTGGTGACCGAACCGGCTTCGAAGGGCGTGTCGGCGTCGACCGGGCGCTCGCCGTCGGCCGTCCCGAGCCCGGCCGTGTGAAGGGTGCCGTCGGCCTCGACGACGGCGGCGACCAGACCGGCATGGGGAGCGTCCCCGACCAGCGCGAGCACCTCCTCGACCAGCCGTGCATCGCCCGTCGCGCCGGCCGCGTCGAGTACCGGCCGCGAGGGCGCGAGGACGAGCCCCACCAGCAGCCCGAGCAGACCACCGGCGGCGATGCGGAGCCAGGTGCGGTTCGGCATGGAACGTGCCTCCGGGTCGATGACGGGTGGCGGGCGGCGGGGGCCGGCGGGCGCGGCGGGCGGTGGCGGCGGCGCGAGGGGCGGTCTCAGCGGCGGGCGGCCGCGAGGACGACCAGCAGGGGCACGACGCGGGTGGCGGGCACCGCGTAGCGACCGCGTCCGGTCGACTGCAGCCACCCTGCGGCCGTCAACTGGCGCAGGTGGTGGTAGACCTGCCCGCTCGTTCCCGCCACCGCGTCGTCGGTGAGCTCCGCGACCGTCTCGGCGCCGTGCAGGACGGCGTGCAGCAACGACAGCCGGACCGGGTGGGCCAGTGCCTGGAGCGCCTCGGCCAGTTCGGTCCAGTCCCCCGCCAGCAGTGCGGACGCGGGCAGGCCGTACTGCCACTCGATCGGCGCGCCCGCCTCGTCGGTCGGCAACGGCACGACGCCGGTGAACAGGACCGCTCCGTCCTCGGCAGGCAGACGGTCCCGCAGGCCGCGCAGGGCCCAGAACCGCTCGGCGTCCGCGTCGCTGGCCGAGGCGACGTGCCGCGACGGCGGGTCACCGGCGGCCTGCGCGAGCAGCGCCTCCAACCGGCGCACACGTGCCTCGAGTGCGTCCAGTCGCTGCTCGCCGTCCGTACCCATGTCGCCAGACTACGAATCTACGTAGAAGTTGCAACCCCGGGGCGGCCGTCACGCCCCGGCCGACGGGACCGCGGTGCGAAGCGGTCGGACCGCGACACCCGAACGGCGAACGGGCCGCCGAAGGCGACCCGTTCCGTTCCGATCCCGCCGACGCCGGCGGCCGGCTCCCCCGCCGGTCAGCGGGGAGCCGCCGGCACCTCGATCAGTACACCGGGATCGAGGGGTCGACCTGGCGGGCGTAGGCCGTGATGCCGCCCCGCATCGAGCGCGCCTTGAAGCCGGCGCCACGCAGCAGCTGCGTCGACTCCAGCGAGCGCACGCCCGACTTGCAGTGCACGACGTACTCCTTGGTCTCGTCGAGCTCGCTGAGCCTGGACGGCAGCGTGTCCTTGGGGATCAGGACGGCGTCGGGGATGCGATTGATCTCGTACTCGTGGGGGTCGCGGACGTCGAGCAGCACCACGTCGGGCTTGTCGGCGATCTCGGCGTACTCGCTCGGCAGGATCTCGAGGGTGACGTCGGTCTCGAACTCCTCGACGCGGTCGTGCGCCGGCATGCCGCAGAAGTCCTCGTAGTCGATCAGCTGCGTGACCGTGGGCTCGTCGCCGCAGACCGGGCAGTCGGGGTCCTTGTTGACCTTGACGTACATCCAGTTCTGCTCGAGCGCGTCGTACAGGCCGAGGCGACCGATCATGGGGTCGCCGATACCGGTGAGCAGCTTGATGCCCTCGATGGCCTGCGACGAGCCGATGATGCCGGGGATGACGCCCAGGACGCCGCCCTCGGCGCAGTTGGGGACCATGCCCGGCGGCGGGGGCTCGGGGAACATGCAGCGGTAGCACGGGCCCTCGTCGGCCCAGAAGACGCTGAGCTGCCCCTCGAAGCGGAAGATCGACCCATAGACGTTGGGCTTGCCGAGCAGCACGCAGGCGTCGTTGACGAGGTAGCGGGTCGGGAAGTTGTCGGTCCCGTCGATGACGAGGTCGTAGGGCTCGACGATCTCGAGCGCGTTCTCGCTGGTGAGGTAGGTCTCGTGGACCTCGACGGTGACGTTGGGGTTGATCTCGAGGATCGCGTGCCTGGCCGACTCGACCTTCGGCCGACCGATCATCGAGGTGGTGTGGATGACCTGACGCTGCAGGTTGGAGGCGTCCACCACGTCGTTGTCGACGATGCCGATGGTGCCCACGCCGGCCGCGGCGAGGTAGAGCGCGAGCGGCGAACCGAGCCCGCCGGTACCGACGAGCAGGACCTTGGACGCCTTGAGCCGTTCCTGCCCCTCGATCCCCACGTCGGGGATGATGAGGTGGCGGCTGTAGCGGGCGATCTCGTCGTTGGTGAGCGGCTCACGTCGATCGACGACAGGGCGTACCACGGACGGACCTTCCAGGGGAGGCGACAGGCGGGTCGTCCAGTGTCAACGCGCGGGTCTGCCCCACCCTTCCATCGGCGTGGAAACCGTGCGAACCGTCGCACGACCGCCACGCTCCCCGTGTCCCCGGGCGAGCATCCGCCGGGCGATCGGACGGTGTGCGCGGTGGTGCGCGACGGTGAGCTCCGACATGGTGGTCGGCAACCGACCGAGGATGCTCCCGTGCGTTCGACCCGCCTGGCCGCTGCCGTGTTCGCCGCTGGCCTGGTCCTGACCGCTTGCGACGACGGCACGGAGGTCGACACGCCCGAGATCGACGAGCCGGCACCGGGCGGTCCCGGCGAGGAGGCCACCGAAGCGCCGGAAGCCGACCCCGCACCCGAGGATCCGGACGCGACCCCGGAACCCGCGCCCGAGCCGGACGACGCCGCGGGCGACGATCCGGTCGACGAGGACCCCGAGGAGGCCACGTCGGACCCGGGCGACGACGGGTCCGACGGCGTCGAGCCCCTGCCGGGCACGCCGGGCACCGACCTGGTCGAGGACGAGGGCGAGCCGGGCGAGCTGCTGGCCGTGACCGACGTGCGCATCGGCACCCACGAGGGGTTCGACCGGGTGGTGCTGGAGCTCGAGGGCGACGGCACCGCGGGATGGTTCGTGCAGTACGACGAGCCGCGCGCCCAGGGTTCCGGTGAACCGGTCAGCGTCGCGGGCGACGCGTCGCTCAGCGTGGCCCTGAGCCACCTGACCCTGCCGCCGGAGCTGCCCGAGGACATCGACCACTGGTTCCAGCAGGAGCAGCTGGGCCCGGAGGGCGGTGTCGTGCTCGAGGTCCGTGACGACACCGTCTACGAGGGCATGCACCTGTTCTTCGTCGGCCTCGACGAGCGTCGCCCGTTCCTCGTCGAGCGCTTCGACGACCCCCAGCGGGTGGTGATCGACGTCTTCCACGAGTGAGCACGGACGTCAACCGAGCTCGAGCACCACGTCGGCCCGCGCGAGCACCGACGGTCGGTGGGAGACCACCAGCATGGTGCGACCACGGCCGAGGATCCGGTCCAGGAGTTCGGCCTCGGTCCCGGCGTCGAGCGCCGCGGACAGGTCGTCGGCGACCACCAGGGCCGAGCCGGCCACCAGGGCACGTGCGGCGGCGACCCGGTGGGCCTGGCCACCCGACAGCCGGATCCCCCGCGGACCGAGCCGGGTGTCCAGGCCGTCCTCGAGCGATCCCACCAGTTCACGGGCGGCCGCGGCGTCCAGCGCCTGTTGCAGGTCCGCGTCGTCCACGTCCCAACCCAGGCGGAGATTGTCGTCGAGGGCCTCGCTGAACAGCGTCGGCACCTGGGCGACGTAGGCGGCCCGTGGCGGCGTCATCCACCGTGGCGCGTCGACCACCTCGCCGTCCCAGCGGATCTCCCCCGCGACCAGCGGTGCGAGTCCGAGGACCGCGCGCACCAACGTCGACTTGCCACTGCCGACCCGGCCGGTGACGACGGCGAACCCGCCCGGCGGCACGTCGAGGTCGACCGGGCCGATCCGCCGGCC
This sequence comes from Egicoccus halophilus, assembly GCF_004300825.1. Taxonomy (NCBI): domain Bacteria; kingdom Bacillati; phylum Actinomycetota; class Nitriliruptoria; order Egicoccales; family Egicoccaceae; genus Egicoccus; species Egicoccus halophilus. The sequence goes on along the minus strand of NZ_CP036250.1, from coordinate 1,914,641 downwards.
GTCGGGCGTCTCGGTCACCACCCCGACCAGCTGGAGTCGCGGTGCCGACGGCGCCGGCGGCAGCGGCGCTCGGGGCACCGGCGGCGGGTCCAGGGCGACCGCACCGACGGGGGCGATCAGGCGGGTCACCTCGCGGTCGGCGACGGCACCGAGGAGGCGGTCGACGGCGACGTCGGCGTGGCGGCGCACGGCGAGCCAGCCCGCCCAGTGCCGCGGCACCCCGGCGAGCAGCGGAGCGTAGGAGGCCAGCAACGCCACCTGGCCGGCGGTCAGGTCCTCGGCGACCAGCAGCGCCGCCGCGAGCAGCCCACCCGCCAGCGCGAGGTCACCGGCCGAGGAACCGACGGCCGGCAGCAGCTGGGCGGCGACGCGGTCACGGACGGCGGTGACCCGCCGCCGCTCGCAGAGCCGTTCGAGGTGGTCGACGATGGCCGGCGACGCTCCCGAGGTGGTCACCGTGGTGACCGCACCGAACACCTCGCCGAGGTAGCCGGTCACCTCGGCGGTCACGGCGCGGTCGTCGGCACGCCGCCGGCGGACCATCGGTGCCAGCAGGTGACCGAAGCCACACGCGACCAGCAGCGGCACCGCCACGACGAGGGCGACCCCGAGGTCGATGCGGGCGATGATGACCGCCAGGGCGACGACCGCGATCGCGCCCGTGGCGACCAGGGAGAGCCAGAAGTCGGTGGCACGCGCGACGTGTTCCGGGTCGTCGCGGAACAGCGGCAGCGCCCCGGCGGCGTCGATGATGGCCGGGCCCCGCTCGGTCGGGTCCGGGTGCAGTTGCGAGCGCAGCACGTTGGTGCGCAGCACCGTCTCCGCGTGACCCCAGAAGGGCTCGAACACCCAACCGACGGCCGGCAACGTCAGTGCGCGCGTGATCTCCACGCCGGCGACCGCGGCCAGGAGCCACAGGGCCGGTCCGCCGCCCGCGAGGGCGTCGAAGAGCTGCTCGAGCAGGATGCCGACCGCCAGGGGTGCGACGAGGAAGGCCCACCACAGGATCCCGCCGCCCCAGTAGGCCGACTTGCGCACGCCCATCATGTGCCGGATCACCCGCCAGGAGGCACGCCGGCCGGTCGCGTCGTGGCTCGGGACGCTGCCCGTCACGAGACCGCCCCGAGTTCGGCGGCGACGAGCCGGGCGAAGCCGGTGTCACCGTGCCGCAGCAGCTCGCGCGGTCCCTCTTCGACGATGCGTCCGTCGCGGACCAGTGCGATGCGGTCGACCCGCTCGAGGGTCGCGAGCCGGTGGGCGACCACGACCGCCGTACGGCCTTCCAGGAGCACGTCCAGCGCGCGGGTCACGGCCATCGCACTGGCGGTGTCCAGGCGCGCCGTCGGCTCGTCGAGCACGACCAGGCCCGGATCGCGCAGCAGGACGCGGGCGAGCGCGAGCAACTGGGCCTCACCGGCCGAGGTGCCGGCCTCGGACCCGAGACGGGCGTCGAGCCCGGACGGCAGCCGGGCGTACCAGTCCCCCAGCCCGACGGCGTCCAGTGCCGCGACCAGCCGATCGTCGTCGGCCTCGACGCTGCCGAGCAGGGTCAGGTTGTCGCGGATGGAGGCCGACAGCAGCTGCACCTCCTGCGAGACCACGGCGACCCGTCGCCGCAACGATGCCTCGTCGACCTCGCGCAGGTCGATCCCGGCGAGCCGGACGGTGCCCAGGCGGGGGTCGAGGCTGCGGTGCAGCAGCCGCGTGAGCGTCGTCTTGCCGCCACCGCTCGCCCCGACGACACCGAGGTGCTGGCCCCCCGGCAGGTGCAGCGTGACACCGTGCAGCGTGTCGTCGTCCGCGCCCGGGTAGGCGGCCCGGACGGCGTCGAGCTCGACCTCGAGCGCACCGTCGGGCAGCCGCGCCTCGCCGTGGAACTCGACCGCCGGCGGCTGGGACAGCAGCTCCCCGAGTCGGACGGCTCCGGCGCCGGCCTGCTGGATCTGCTGGATGTTCTCGGCGAGCTGTTCGAGCGGTCGGCGGGTCAACTGCGTGGCCGTGAAGGCCGCCAGGACCTGGCCGATCGTCAGCACGCCGGCCCGCTGGAGCAGGATGCCGCCCAGGAGCGCGACCGCGCCGCCGCCGAACACGACCAGCATCGACGCCGACCAGATACCGGTGGCATAGGTCTCCTGCCGACGCCAGGGCGCCAGTGTCAGCGCGGAGCGCCGGTGCAGGTCGGCGACCGCGTACCGGCTGCCGCCGAGCGCCCGCAGTTCCTCGGCGCCTCGCAACCGTTCCTCGGCCGCTCCGAACACCTCACCCGAGCGCTGTCGCGCGACGACCCCCGCCGGGACCGCCAGGTCCCGCAGGCGGACCAGGACGACGCCACCGGCAGCCAGCAGCAGCGCGAGGGCCGCGCCCAGGCGCCAGTCCTGCACGGTCAGCAGGACGACGACACCGGCCAGGGTGACGAGCGCGGCGGACAGGCGCACGACGACCTGCGCCAGCAGCTCCCCCACCCGGGTGGCGTCACCGTCGACACGGTCGACCACCTCACCCGGCGTGGAGCGGGCGTGCCACGTGCTGCCCAGCGCGAGTGCGTGGGCCGCCACCCGTACCCGCAACTGGTTCGCGGCGCGCCACGCCAGGCGGGCGCCCAACCAGGCCACCAGCAGGTCGGCGCCGTTGGCGAGCAGCCCCACGGCGCCGAACGCGGCGGCGAGGAGCGCGAGTCGCGCCGCGTCCGCCTCACCAGCGGCGCCGCCGGCGCCGTCGGCGATGGCGCCGAGCAGGACCGGACCGGCCAACGGCAGGGCGCCCGCCACGAGCACCAGCAGGCTGAAGCCGGTCAGCGCCCGCCGGTGCGGGGCCAGGAACGCCCCGACGAGGCGCCAGTGTGCGGCTGCGACGTCACCGTCGTCCGCAACGGCGGGCGCGGACGTGGCCGCGGAGGGCGGGGTGGTCACGACGGGCTCCGAGCCCGTCCGACCGTCTGGTGACGAGCCGGTCATCAAACCCCGCCCGGCCAGGTGACGTCAACCCCGGCCGGCGGCGGCACGTCCGTTCGTGCAGCGGGGCACCGGGGTGCCCCCCACGGCGTTGCCTACGATGTGGGTTCTCTGAGAGCGCCCGCCCGGCAGCAGCAGCAGCAGCGGCGGCGGCTGCCGGTCGGGAGTTCGCCATGTCCCAGCGTCGCGCGGAGCGGCGGTCGCGCCGCGCCACGTCGCGGCGTGGCGACGAGCTGGGCGGCGACGAGTTGCGCCAGCGCGAGCAGCGATCCCGCCTCCTGCTCGACAACGTGCCCGACCACGCGATCTTCCTGCTGGACGCCGACGGGGTCGTCACGACCTGGAACGCCGGGGCCGGTCGCGTCACCGGCTACGCCGAGGACGAGATCGTCGGGCGTCCCCACGCCGTCCTCCACGCCACCGGCGCTCCCCCACCGACCGGCCCGGACACGCTGTTGGCCCGGGCGCGCCGCGACGGGCACGCCGACGACCAGGGTTGGCGGGTGCGTCGCGACGGCCGCCGGTTCTGGGCCGAGGTCGTGGTCACCACCCTGCGAGGACCGCACGGCGAGCTGAGCGGCTTCGCCGAGGTCATCCGCGACCGGACGGCGCGTCTCGCCGAAGCCAGCTCCCGTGAGCGCGAGCTGGCTGAACGGGAGCAGGCCGCGCACGGTCGGGAGGAGGTGGAACGCCAACGGCAGGAGTTCCTGGCCTCGGTCGTGCACGACCTGCAGACGCCGGTCGTCGCCGTCAACGGATTCGTCACGCTGCTGCGCGACGGGCACATCCCGGACGACGAGCAGGAGGAGGTCCTCGAGCGGGTGTTGTCGAACACGCGGGCGCTGCAGGACCTGATCGACAACCTGCGGACCTCCTCCCGGCTGGCAACGGGACAACTCGAGCTCCGCCCCGAACCGGTGCCGCTGCGGGACTTCGTGACGCGACTGGTGGCGGATCTCTCCCCGCTGACGGCCGAGCACCCGGTGCGGCTGGAGGTCGACGACGTCGAACTCCACGCCGACCCGCAGGGACTGGGGCGGATCCTGCGCAACCTGCTCGGCAACGCCGCCCGGCACACCCCACCGGGCACGACCGTGACGGTGCGGGCTGCCCTCCATGCCGACTCGGTGTCCCTCGAGGTCGTCGACGACGGCCCGGGGATCCCCGCCGAGCTCCTGCCCCGCCTCTTCGACCGCTTCGAACGCGGACACCGTGGGGGCACCGGGCTGGGCCTGTCCATCGTGCAGCAGTACGTCCAGCTGCACGGCGGGGACGTCGAGGTGGTCAGCGAACCGGGCGTGGGCACCTGTTTCCGGGCACGGCTACCGCAGGCGTTCCCGCGTCGTGACACCACCGTCGTGCGCGGCTGGTCCGGCGGGTCGTCCCCCGCCCCGGACGCCGACGCCGCCGGTGGGCTGCGCACCGAGCTCCGGACGTTCGCGCCCACCGTGGTCGAACGCGACGTCGACCCGGTCACCAGCCAGCTCGTCCACCGGGCGACGCGGCGCCTGCTGCACCTGTCACGGCCACGCGAGGTGGCCGGCGTGCTCGAGGACCTCGTCGTGGCGCTCGGCGGCGCGGTCGTGCCCGCGACCAAGGCACCGTCCGGCGCGCTGCCGGTGGACCTGTCGTTCGGGGACGGACCGCCCCGACTGCCGGTCGCCGACGACCCGGCGGCACGTCTGCGCCTCGAGTTCGCCCTGCCCGGCGTGGTGGAGGACGCGCGCCGCGTCACCGACCTGCTGCGGGCCGCACGCGCACCGGGCGCATGACGCGTCGGACTGCCGGGCCGGTCGCGTCCCTGCGCGCATCCCGGTGGGGACGGTCGAGGTCACCACGCCCCCTGCCCGTCAGCGGTCGCGGACGCTCAACAGGGCGTCGTGGGCGTGGCGCAGCCCGGTCGGCAGCGCCCGCTGCACACTGGCGAGGGTGATCGAGACGACGTCGTCGGGGACGCCGCGGCTGCCGAGCACCGTCGCCAACCAGTCGACGTAGTCCCGCAGGATCCGCTCGTCCCCCGTCAGGACCGTCGCCTCGAGGAACTGCAGCAGGTAGCCGAAGTCCTCCCGGGTGCGTTGCCGGGCCGCCGACGGCAGACGACCGAGCGCTGGCCAGGCCACTGCGAGCTCGGCATAGGCCGCTTCGGCCACGCTGCCCGCGACCGACGCCAACTCCTCGACCTCGTCGGGAGGGACCGGGGCGCCGGCCAACGGCGGCGGGACACGCTCCCAGTCGCCGAGCACCTCGAGACCCGTCGCGAGGTCCGGCGCCCAGCCGTCGGCGCCGACCGCCTCGGCACGCCGATCGTCGCCGCCGAACCCCCGTCCGGTCACCAGCACCGGGATTCCGGCCGCCCGCAGCACGGCGGTCGTGCGACGCGCACCGGGCAGGAACATCGGCACCGCGCAGCACACCACGGCCGCCGTCCAGGTCCCCTCGGCGGCGCTGTGCGCGAGGTGGCTGGCCGGCACCGAGCCGCCCAGGAGGCGGACCGGCCAGCCCTCGGCGCGCAGGCCCTCGGTGACCAGCCGTGCCGAGAGCGTGTGCCACTCCCCCTCGGCGCAGACGACCAGGACGGGGTCCCGGTTGGGGCGCGTCCAGGGCTGTTCGGCGGCCCGCAGCCCGAGGACCCCCACCAGCGCGTCGACGACGGCGGTGGCCGTGTGCTCCTTGGCGATGGTCCACTCGTTGCGCTGCCAGCGGGCGCCGACCTCCTGCTGCGCGGGCACCACCGCCTCGGAGAGGATCCGTGACGGTGTCCAACCGGCGTCGAGCCAGCCGTGCAGCAGCGCGAACGCCCCGTCGACGTCGCCCGTCTCGGCGACGGCGAGCAGCCGCTCGTGCGCGGCGGTCGTGACCTCGTTCACCACGCCACCACCTCGAACCGGTCGAGGGCGACCCGACGCGGCCCGTGTTCACCGGCCGGGATGCGGGCCGCCGAGCGGCGGAAGGCGTCGCTGGCGAGGTAGTCACGGAAGGCCGCCTCGTCGTCCCACCAGGTGACCATCACGAACCGCAACGGGTCAGAGTCGTCCTGCCACACCTGCACGCCCCGGAACCCGGGCCACGAGTCCACCGCACCGAGCCGGTCCCGGAAGGCCGCGAGCAGCGCCGCGCGTCCCTCGGCGGCGACCCGCAGCTCGCTGCAGGCGACGTAACCGGGCTGGGCCGCCCGGCCGTCCGTGTCCGGGTCGGTCACGGCGGTCGGCAGGCCGACGTTCGGCGGGTCGACGGGGCGGATCAGATGTTCATGCCCATGGCGCGCAGTTCCTCGCGCACGTAGTCGGCCATCGCGTGCGGCCCCCAGGGCGGCGTGAAGGTGAACTCCACCTCGACCCGCTCAACGCCGGGCATCGCACCGAGGATGACCGAGCACTGCTGGTGGATGACCTCGGTCAGGGGGCAACCCATCGTGGTCAGCGTCATCAGGACGTGGACGTAGCCGGGCTCGGGCTTGGTGACGTCGTAGACGAGACCGAGGTCGACGATGTTGTAGCCGATCTCCGGGTCGACCACGGCGCGCAGGCCGTTGAACAGGTCCTGCGAGGCCGGCATACCGTCCGCTTCGAGCGGCAGGTCCTCGAACGGGTGGCGCGTGCGCGGCGCCTCCGCGGCGGTGTCGGCGTCCTCGACCTTCCCGGTGGGCGTGTCCGCCTCGGGGATCTCGTCGTCGTGCAGCGCGGTGTCGACGTCGTACTGGCTCATGGAGTCACTCACTCGTCGTGCGTCACGGTGTGGGCGGAAGCACCGTTCTGGTAGGTCTCGATCGCGTCGCGGACGGCCATCCACCCCAGCAGGGCGCACTTGACCCGGACGGGGAACTTGGCCACGCCCTGGAAGGCGATGCCGTCGAGCAGGTCGTCGGCGCGGGCGGGCTCGTCGCCGTGCATCATGCGTCGGAAGTCCTCGGTGAGGTCGAGCGCGTCCTTGAGGTCGCGCCCGAGCACCGCCTGGGTCATCGCCGACGCCGACGCCTGACTGATCGAGCAGCCCTCGCCGTCGAACACCAGGCCGTCGACATGGTCGTCGGCCACCCGCAGGCGCAGGTCCATCTCGTCACCGCACAGCGGGTTGGAGTGGTGGACGTGCACGTCCTCGTCCTCGAGGGAGGGTGCCCGGTTCTTCGGGCTGCGGTAGTGGTCCAGGATGATCTCCTGGTACAGGTCGTCCATGCTCACGGGCGCGCCTCCTGGCGGGGCGGAAGAGTCAGCGGGCGAAGAACGAGCGGGCGGCCTCGATGCCCTCGACGAGCGGGTCGAGGTCGTCGACGTCGTTGTAGAGGTACAGGCTCGCACGCGCCGTCGCCACCACCCCCAGTTCCTTCATCAGTGGCTTGGCGCAGTGGTGCCCGACCCGGACGCACACGCCCTTGGAGTCGAGCATCGCGCCGACGTCGTGCGGGTGGACACCCTCGATCGCGAACGAGATCGCCCCGCCGCGCAGCGTCGCGTCGGCCGGACCGTGCACGCTCACCCCGTCGAGCTCACCCAGCCGGTCGAGGAAGACCTGGGCCAGCTGCGTCTCGTGGTCGCGGATGGCTTCCATGCCGACGCCGGTGAGGTAGTCGACGGCGGCGCCGAGCCCGGCCGCCTCGGCGATCATGGGGGTGCCGGCCTCGAACTTGGCCGGGATCTCGTTCCAGGTGACCGCCTCGATCGAGACGTCGCGGATCATCTCGCCGCCGGTCAAGAACGGGTCCATCTGCTCGAGCCGTTCGGGCTTGGCGATCAGCGCACCGATGCCGGTCGGGCCGCACATCTTGTGTCCGGTGAGCGCGTAGAAGTCGACGTCGAGCTCACGGAAGCTGACCGGCATCTGCGGGACGGCCTGCGTGCCGTCGACGAGCACGACGCACTCGGCGTTGGCGTCGCGCACCAGCGCGGTCATCGCGGCGACGTCGTTGCGGGTCCCGAGCACGTTGGACACGTGCACCATCGCGAGGAACGTCACCCGACCGTCGGCGACGAGCTCACGGGCCGCGTCGTGGTCGAGCTGGCCGTCGTCGGTCAGCGGCACGTGCCGGACCTCGAAACCGACGTCACGCGCCGCGTACAGCAGCGGGACGTGGTTGGCGTGGTGCTCCATCATGGTGGTGAGCACCACGTCGTCGGGGCCGACGTGCCGGCGCACCCACGCGTAGGCCACGAGGTTCATGGCCTCCGTCGCGTTCTTGGTGAACACCACGCCACGGGGGTCGGCGTCGACGAAGCTCGCCAGCTTGGTGCGGCCGCCCTCGTAGAGGTCGGTGGCCTCCTCGGCGAGGCGGTAGACCCCACGGTGGACGTTGGAGCGCGACCAGCGGTAGTAGCGATCCATCGCCTCGAGCACCGGCGTCGGGGTCTGTGAGGACGCCGCGGAGTCGAGGTAGACCAGCCGCCGTCCGTCGTGCACCTCCCGGGAGAGGACCGGGAAGTCCTTGCGGAGGGTCGAGACGTCGAGGGTCATGGCCGTCCTCGCTTCGTGACTGGCGTGGGAGCGTCCAGGGTGCCGTGGTCCTGGCCCGGACACCCGTGCCGACCGGGACAACGGTGGCACGGGTGGCGGAGACCGGTCAGGCGTTGGTCTTGAGGTGGTCGTAGCCGCGCTCCTCGAGCTCGTCGGCGAGCTCCGCGCCTCCACTGGCGACGATGCGGCCCTCGAACATCACGTGGACCTCGTCGGGGCGGATGTAGCGCAGGATGCGGGTGTAGTGGGTGATGATCAAGGTCCCGAGGTCGGGGCCGGTGAGCCGGTTGACACCCTCGGAGACGACCTTGAGCGCGTCGACGTCGAGGCCGGAGTCGGTCTCGTCGAGGACGGCCAGCTGCGGCTTGAGCATCGCCATCTGCAGGATCTCGAAGCGCTTCTTCTCCCCGCCGGAGAAGCCCTCGTTGACCGAGCGCTGCAGGAACGACTCCTCGATCGACAGCTCGGCCATCTCCGCGCGCAGACGTGACATGAACTCGCGGATCGGCACGTCCTGCTCGTTGGTGGCGTTGAGCGCCGTCCGCAGGAAGTTCGTCAGCGAGACGCCGGGCACCTCGACCGGGTACTGCATGGCGAGGAAGACGCCGAGGCGGGCGCGGTCGTCGGGGGCCAGCTCGACCAGGTCGGTGCCCTGCCAGCGGATGGTGCCGCCGGTGATGTCGTAGGCCGGGTGGCCGGCGATGGCGTAGGCCAACGTCGACTTGCCCGAGCCGTTGGGGCCCATCAGGGCGAGGGTCTTGCCCTTGTCGAGGTCGAGGTTGACACCACGCAGGATGTCGGAACCGTCCACCTCGACCGTCAGGTCGCGGATCTCGAGATCAGCCATGGTTCTGCAAGCTTTCGGTCGTCGACTCAGACGTGGCCCCGCTCGGGCCGTCGTCGTCGGTGGTCCGCCGCACGTGCTGCGGCGTCAGTGGTCGGGAAACGGAGCGTCGTTGGTCGGGGCGTGCACGTCGAGCAGCACGGCGTCACCGTCGATCTCGACCGCGAAGGTCGGGATCGGCCGGGTCGCCGGCAGCGACGACGGCCGGCCGTCGTCGAGGTCGAAGGCGCTGCCGTGCAGGCTGCACTCGACCTCGTTGCCGTAGACCGTCCCGCCGTCGGTCAGCGACCACTCCTGGTGGGAACAGGTGTCGTGGATCGCCTTCACCTCGTCCCCGAACCGGACGAGGCAGACGGGCACGCCGTCGACCTCGACCCGGTGCGGGACCGCGTCGGTGAGCTCACCGAGGGTGGCGACCTTCGAGGCGGCCATCAGAGCTCGCCCCGCAACTCACCACGCAACGCGGCGTCGTTGATGCCCAGGTTGTCGAGGTCGGTCGACGCGAGCTCGGCCTCGATGTGCGACAGGGCGCGCTCCTCGACACCCGGCAGGTCGATCGCGCGCAGGATCTCGCCGAAGAAGCCGTGGACCAGCATGCGCAGCGCCTGCGGGCGCGGGATGCCGCGCGACTCGAGGTAGAACAGGTGCCGGGCGTCGAGCTGCCCGGTCGCCGAGCCGTGCCCGGCCGTGATGTCGGCGCACTCGATCTCGAGGAACGGCGTGGCGTCGGCGCGCGCGCCCTCGGTCAGCAGCAGGGTCTTGTTGTTCTCGTCCGTGGCCGTGCCGACGGCGTCCTTGTGCACGAAGATGTTGCCGCGGAAGATCGTGCGGCTGTTGCCCTGCAGCGCGCCCTTGTAGAACACGTCGGACGTCGCGCGCGGAGCGATGTGGCGGACGTAGGGCTGCAGGTCGAACCACTGCCCCTCGTCGGCGTAGTACATCCCCAGCGGACGCACGTCGGCACCGGGGCCGAGCAGGTCGCACTCCGGGCGCAACCGGACGGTCGAGCCGCCGGCGACGATCGCGGCATGACGCACCCGGGTGTCACGGTGGGCCGCGATCTTCTGCAGCGACAGGTGACCGATCCCGTCGGCCCACTCGTGCAGGCTGACGAGGTCGACCTGGGAGGCGTCCTGGGCCACGACCTCGACGACCTCGTCGACCAGCGCGGACACCCCCTCGTCGGAGGTGTGCTCGAGGTAGATCGTCGCCTTGGCGTGGTGGCCGAGCACGGCCAGCACGCGGGGCAGGTGGGCGCCGTCGCGGGTGACGTGGACGTGCACCCCGATCGGGTCGCTGAGCTCGACCTCGGCCGGCACGTACACGAACGCACCCGCCGTCCAGGCCGCGTCGTTGACGGTGATGGTGCGGTCCTCGTCGGCGCCCGAGCCCTCGCCGCTGGTGGTCAGCGACCCGAGGTGCTCGCGGACGAGGTCGGCGTGCTCCTCGGCGGCGGTGCGCAGGTCGGTGACGACCACGCCCTGTTCGGCGAGCGCGGTCGGCACGACCACCTCGACGAGCTCACCGTCGACGATGCGCACCTGCGCCGTCGACAGCTCCAGCGAGGCGACGAGCGAGCCCGGAAGGGCGTCGTCGCCCTCGGTGTCGGTGCCGACCGCGGCCGGCGCCTCGGCCACCAGCGGGTGGCTGACGTCGAAGCGCTTGGCGAAGGGTGTCGAGCGCCAGAACTCGTCCTTGCGGCTGTCGGGCCAGGACTGGTCGAGGTAGCGTTTGGTGGCGGCCAGGCGACGGTCGACGAGCCAGTCGGGCTCACCGGTCGCCAGGCTGCGCACGGCGTCCTCGGTCAACGCGTCGAGCGGAACCGCAACGCGATCGACGGGGGCGACCGTCTTCTCGGGTCCGGAACGGAGGGAGGACGTCGTCATCCGATGGCGCCTTCCATCTCCAGCGCGATCAGGCGGTTGAGCTCGACGGAGTACTCCATCGGCAGCTCACGGGCGATGGGCTCGATGAAGCCACGCACGATCATGGCCGTGGCCTCGTCCTCGTCGATCCCGCGCGACTGCATGTAGAACAGCTGGTCGTCGGAGACCTTCGAGACCGTGGCCTCGTGCTCGATCGTGGCGTCCTCCTGCTCGATCTCCATGTACGGGTAGGTGTCCGTACGCGAGGTGTCGTCGAGCATCAGCGCATCGCACTTGACGGCGCTGCGGGCGTGGTGGGCGCCCTCCTCGATGCGGACCAGGCCGCGGTAGGAGGTACGACCGGTGCCCTTGGAGATCGACTTCGACAGGATGTTCGAGGTCGTGTACGGCGCGGCGTGGACCATCTTGGCGCCGGCGTCCTGGTGCTGGCCGTCGTTGGCGTACGCCACCGACAGGACCTCGCCCTTGGCGCCCTCGCCGGTGAGCCACACGGCCGGGTACTTCATCGTGACCTTGGAGCCGATGTTGCCGTCGATCCACTCCATGGTGGCGTTCTTCTCCGCCACGGCGCGCTTGGTCACCAGGTTGTAGACGTTGTTCGACCAGTTCTGGATCGTCGTGTAGCGGACGCGTGCGCCCTCCTTGACGATGATCTCGACCACCGCGGAGTGCAGCGAGTCGGAGCTGTAGATCGGCGCCGTGCAGCCCTCGACGTAGTGCACGTAGCTGCCCGGCTCGGCGATGATCAGCGTGCGCTCGAACTGGCCCATGTTCTGCTTGTTGATGCGGAAGTAGGCCTGCAGCGGGATGTCGACCTTGACGCCCTCGGGGATCCAGATGAAGGACCCGCCCGACCAGACCGCGGTGTTGAGCGCCGCGAACTTGTTGTCGTTGGCCGGGATCACCGTCGCGAAGTGCTCGCGGAAGATGTCCTCGTGCTCGTGCAGCGCGGTGTCGGTGTCGAGGAACACCACGCCCTGCTCCTCGAGGTCCTCGCGGACCTTGTGGTAGAGCACGGTGGACTCGTACTGCGCCGCGACGCCGGCGATGAGCCGCTCGCGCTCGGCCTGCGGGATGCCGAGCTTCTCGTAGGTCTCGAGGATCTCCGGCGGCAGCTCCTCCCACGAGTTGGCCTGCTTCTCGCTGGCCTCGACGTAGTAGAAGATGTCCTCGAACTTGATCCCGGACAGGTCCGAGCCCCAGTTGGGCATCGGACGGCGCCCGTAGGCGTCGAAGGCGCGCAGACGCAGGTCACGCATCCACGAGGGCTCGTTCTTGCGCTCGCTGATGGCGGCGACGGTCTCGCGCGTCAGGCCGGTGCCCGACGTGAAGGCGTAGCCCTCGTCGCTGTCGGACCAGCCGAACTTGTAGTCCGACAGGTCCTCGGCGACGCGGGCCTGCTCGGCGCGGGCCTCGCTGACCGGGAGCTGGATCTCGGTCTGGCTCACAGCTCGTCTCCTCGTCCGGACGTCCCGGACGGCTGGGTGGCACGGGCGCTCGCGCCCTGGCGGGGGCGGGGGCGGGAGTCGTGCAGGGTGGGTTCGTGCTGGGCGGGTGCCGTGCGCGGCTGCACGCAGCAGACGCAGGCACTGCCCCCCGCCGCGAGCGTCTCGCGACGGGAGATCTTGACGTCGGTCCCGAGGACCTTGGCGAAGCCGGCGGCCTCGTAGGCGCACAGCTCCGGGTGTTCCTCGGCGGCGTCCTGGATGGCGCAGTGGCGCTGTTCCAGGGTGAATCCGGCGCCGTCGGGGGTCACGGATGCCGCGTAGCCCGCCTCGGAGAGCCGACCGGCCAGCTGCGCGAGCCGCTCGTGCAGGTCCTCGGCGGTGACCGCGTCACGCAGCCCGTCGACCTGGCGCTGCATGCGCCAACGCAGGAACTGTCGCAGGCCTTCCCCGTCACCGTGGTCGGCGAGGAAGTCGAGCAGTTCGCCGGCGAGCTGGTCGTGGCCCTGGGGGAACAGGCGCCGGGCGTCGGCGGTGAGCGAGTAGCGCGCCGCTGGGCGTCCGCGCCCCTGCTTGACGGTCTGCGCGGCGACCAGTCCGTCCTCCTCGAGCACGGTCAGGTGCCGTCGCGTCGCGACCTCGGAGATGTCGAGCGCGCGGGCGAGCTCGGCCACCGAGGCGTCACCGTCCTGGCGCAGCACCTCCACGATCGTCGCCCGCTGCTCCCCCAGCAACGACACCAGCGAACGCCCCGCGAAGGGGGTCGTGGCGGCGTGCTCGGCGGACATGGGGCAACCTTCGTGCGCATCAGCGGACGCGGATCGGGAGAGGTGGTGTCGCGTGCACTCCCGACCCGGGAACCTTTCCCGGTGGGAACTGGCAATTACGCAACATCCGTGTTTCGAATAGTAGGACGCCACCACCGATCCCGCAAGACGACCACCGGACCGCAACGGCCCGGCTCAGCGTGTCCTCGGTGGGCCGCGGCCGGGTGACCTCGGCAGGCGCCATCGCGCCGACCACGACGCACGTGCGTCCCGCACCCCCGGATTGCGGACCACGACGCACGTGCGTCCCGCGCCCCCGGATCGCGGACCACGACGCACGTGCGGTCGCGCCGCCGGGTGACCAGTCCGGCAGACGCCGACCGCCGGGTCCCCCGCCATCGGCAGCGAGGAACCCGGCGGCACGGGATCAGAAGGCCGGGAGGACGGCACCTTCGTAGGTGGTGTCGATGAAGTCGCGCACCTCGTCGCTGTGGAGCAGTTCCTCGAGCTGCTCGATGCGCGGGTCGTCCTGGTCGCCCTCGCGGACGACGACGAGGTTGGCGTTGGGGTTGCCCTCGGCCGCCTCGAGCGCGAGTGCGTCGTCGGCGGGCACGAGGCCGGCCTCGATCGCGTAGTTGCCGTTGATGACGGCGGCGTCCACGTCCTGGAGGGTGCGGGGCAGCTGGGCCGCCTCGATCTCGGTGATGTCGAGGTCGCGCGGGTTGTCCTCGAGGTCGAGCACGGTCGGCGCGGCGTCACCGGTGTCGGCCAGGGTGATCAGGCCGTTGGCCTCGAGCAGCCGCAGGCCGCGGGCGGCGTTGGTCGGGTCGTTGGCGATGGCCACCGTGGCGCCGTCGGGCAGCTCGTCGAGCGCGCCGTGACGCTCGGAGTACAGGCCCAGCGGCTCGACGTGCACCGGCTCGAGGGCGACGAAGTCGTAGCCCGCGGTGGCCATCTGCTCCTCGAGGTAGGGCACCGTCTGGAAGTAGTTGGCGTCGAGCTCGCCCTCGTCGAGGGCGACGTTGGGCTGGATGTAGTCGGTGAACTCGACGACCTCGATCTCGAGGCCGGCGTCGGCGGCGAGTTCGTCGGCGACGAAACCGAGGATGTCGGCGTGCGGGACGGGCGAGACGCCGACGCGCAGCGGCGCGTCGGGAGACCCGTCGGCCTGCTCGCCGCCGGTGTCACCACCACCGCAGGCGGTCAACAGCAGCACCGCGGCGAGTGTGGCGGGAAGGGCACGGAGGGAGGAGCGCACGTGGAGCACCTTTCGGGGGAGGATGCGTCGCGCACACCGGGCGGGAGGGTGGTGTCGCGCGACGTCGGACGGGGTCAGTGGCGCCGGAGCCGGCGCACGAGCAGGTCACCGACGACCTGCAGGAGCTGGACGATCACGACCAGCAGGACCACGGTGGCGAGCATCACGTCACCGCGGAAGCGTTGGTAGCCGAAGCGGATGGCCACGTCGCCGAGTCCGCCACCACCGACCACGCCGGCCATCGCCGAGTAGGACACCAGGGCGATGAGGGTGACGGTCAGACCGGCGACCAGCGACGGCATCGCCTCGGGCAGCAGCACCTTGCTGACGATCTGCCGGTGCGTGGAGCCCATGGCGACGGCGGCTTCGAGCTTGCTCGGGTGGACCTCGGCGAGCGAGGCCTCGATGAGCCGGGCGTAGAACGGGATGGCGCCGACGGCCAGCGGGACGATCGCGGCGGTGGATCCCAGCGAGGTGCCGACCACCAGCCGGGTGAACGGGATCAGGGCGATGAGCAGGATGATGAACGGCAGGGAACGCCCGATGTTGACCGCGGTGCCCAGCACCCGGTTCACGACCGGCTGCGGGCGCAGACCACCGGGGCCGGTGGCGATCAGGGCCACGCCGAGCGGCACGCCGAGCACGAGGCTGACGAGTCCGGCGACGCCGACCATGTAGAGGGTCTCGAGGGTGGCGTCGAGCAGCAGGGGGGCGAGCTGGCTCATGCGATCACCTCCACCTCGGCGCCCCGTCGGCGCAGGTGCGCGATCGCGCCGGCGTGGTCCCCGGCGGGCAGCTGCAGGTGCAGCCGGCCGATCCGGGTGCCGGCGATGACGTCGACACCGCCGCCGACGACGGAGACGTCGAGGTCGAACCGGCGGACGAGGTCGGCGATGACGGGCTCGCCGACGAGGTCACCGAGGAAACGGACGTCGAGCAGCGTTCCCTCGATCCGGGCGGCGACGTCCGGGTCCGGGGCGGGCAGCTTCGGCCCGAGTCCCGCGGCGAGCACCGAGCGCGGCTGGGCGAGCAGGTCGGCGACCCGGCCGGACTCGACGACGCGGCCCTCCTTGAGCAGCACCCCGCGGTCGCAGATGCGTTCGACGACGTGCATCTCGTGGGTGATGAGCAGCACGGTGAGGTCGAGACGCCGGTTGAGGTCGCGCAGCAGATCGAGGATCTGGTCGGTGGTCTCCGGGTCGAGCGCGGAGGTCGCCTCGTCGCACAGCAGCACCCGCGGCTCGGTGGCCAGCGCGCGGGCGATCCCGACGCGCTGCTGCTGGCCCCCGGACAGCTGTGCCGGGTGGGCGTCCGCGCGGTCCTCGAGCCCGACCAGTTCGAGCAGTTCGCGCACGCGTTCGCGGCGACGGGCACGCGGCACGCCGGCGACCTCGAGCGGCAGCGCGACGTTGTCGGCGGCGCTGCGCGAGCTCAGCAACGCGAACTGCTGGAAGACCGTGCCGATGCCGCGGCGGGCGTCGCGCAGGGCGGCGGCGTCGAGGGTGGTGAGCTCCACGCCGTCGATCTCGACACTGCCGGAACTGGGACGCTCGAGCAGGTTCACGCACCGCAGCAGGGTCGACTTGCCCGCACCGCTCTGCCCGACGACGCCACAGATCTCGCCGCGCCCGACCTCGATGTCGACGTCGGCGAGGGCGACCACGTCCCCCGAACGACCGGGGAAGACCTTGGACACGCCGGACAACCGGATCACGACAACGGCTCCTTCCTGAGCACGCGTCCCGGCACGACGGGACGATCGGCGATGCGCCGCGGACGGCGACACCGCGACCTGAGACGCCCGGCGGAGGCGGGCGTGGTCGCGGCGGCAGGAGGGCATGGTCCGACGACGGCCGGGCTCCCGCCAGTCCGTCGGTGCAAACGGTGGGAAGCGGCGGACGGTGGTCGTGCGACTGCGGCCGTCCACCCTGCGTGCGCGCCCCCTCGCTGCCCGCGCCGTCCGTCGACGGCGACGCCGGTGACCGTTACGGTCGGAGCGTGTCCGCACGAGGGACGGGAGCCCACCACCCGCCACGCGCCGATGGGCAGCGAGGATGGGACACGGTGGCCACTGCCGAACCACACGTCGCCCGCTCGGGCGATGCGACGGGCACTGGCCGTCACCGACCTGAGCGCGAACGGCTCCGCTCCCCAGGAGAGCGTCGAGCCGACCGGTGACCGCCGAGGGTCCCGAGAAGACGCGAGGATCGGCCCGGGCGGCCCGGGTCGACACCACGACCACGACTCGCAGCGTCGCTCGGGGCCCTCCTTCCTGTCCGGACGCCGCTCTTCGGGTCCGCGTCGCCTCAGCGCAGGCCGCTGGCGCGGCGTGCGAGCTGCTCCTCGAAGACGTACTGGCGCAGTCGCTCGGCCTCGGCGGGGTCGAGTTCGTCGAAGGCGATGCCGAGCTCGGTCCCGTCGGGCACCATCCGCACGGCCCGGATGACCATGCCCTGCCCGACCAGACGACCGTCGGGCAGCTGGAGTGCGAACCCCAGCGGCGTGCCGGCATCCAGCTCGTGACGCAGCGGCAGTTCGCACGCGAGCCCGCCCTCGGACAGGTTGCGCGTGGTGGCGGGTACCTCACCGACACGGTCGACGGTGATCGTCAGGGCGAGCCGGGCGTCGAGGCGGAACGCGGCGCGGCGCTGCGAGAGGGCGCTGCGCTCCACGTCGAGCACCCAGGTCGCGATGTCGCCGGCATCGGCACGGGTGAGACGCGCCTGCGCCTCGAGGTACCCCCAGGCGCTGGGCCAGCCGACGACCACACCGCGGCCGGGCTCGGGCAGGATCGGTGGCCCCATCGGGCGGGTCGGGGCGATCACCACGAGTTCGCGCCCCTGCTGTACCTCGACGCGGCTGCGCCAGACCCGGTCGACGTCCACGAGCTCGAGGGCGACGATCGTCCCCTCGATCGGGACGCGCAGCGGCTCCTCGTGGGGTGGGGGCGCGGTCATCGACGATCGGCGGCGCAGCATCGGTTCCCTCCGTGGTACCGAGGACCCGGGCGCGTCACCCGAGCCGGCATGCTGCTGCCCTCGTCGGCAGCGTCGCCGCGGACTCAAGCCGGCACGAGAACCGTCCGGGTCACTGCTGTTGCTGGCGCTGCGACGGGCCCACGGCAGGACGTCGGGTACCGGCGACGTCACCGAGCGGCTCGAGGGCCAGACGTCGCATGCGCACGTTGACGGACAGTTCGTGGGCGGGAGGTCCGGAGAAGACGCCCCGGAACGGTGAGACGTCGTCGTAGTCGCGACCTCGGCCGATCGTGACGTGCCGCTCCCCCACGGGCTGACGGTTGGTGGGGTCGAGCGCCAACCAGAGGTGGGCACCGACGCCTCGTCCGCCGTCGGCCGCGGGCAGCGGGACCGCCACCTCGACCCAGGCGTGGGTCACGACCTCCACCTCCTCGGCCTCGTGCACGTCGGCGCCCGTGGCGTCGTCCCGGGTGAAGAAGTAGCCGGACACGTAGCGCGCCGGGACGCCGAGGCTGCGGTACATGGCGATCGCGAGGTGCGCGAAGTCCTGGCACACGCCGCCTCCCGCGGCGAGCACCTTCTCGACGGGCACGCCGACGTAGGTCCGGCCGGGCGCGTAGGACAGCTCGGCGGCGCCCTCGTGGACGGCATGGACGAGGGCCAGCACGTCGTCCCCCGCCCCTTCGGCGTGCCGTCGTGCCGCGGCAGCGACCCCGGTCCCCCAGTCGACATGGGCGGAGCGTTGCAGCAGTTCCTGATGGCGGTCACGGAAGACGGGGTCCTGCAGGGCCGCACGTGGCAGACCGACCGTGGGCGCGACCACCGGCAGGGTCTCGACGGTCGCCTCCGCCGCGACCTCCAGCAGCTGGTGCGGTCCGCGGATGCCGAACGTGTCCACCCGCGTCCCCCAGTAGTCGACGTAGGAGGCGACCCGCGACGACGGCGTGGTCGTCACGTCGTAGTGGACCAACTGCTGACGCTCGTCGGACGCCGGGCAGGCCCGCAGCTCGTTCTGGGACTCGACCACCGGGGCCTCGTAGACGAACCGGGTCGTGTAGCGGATGTCGAGCCTCACGGGCTTCCCTCGGTCGCGTCGATCGGCACCGTCGGGTGCCGGGAACGGTCAGGCCGTGGCGATGGCGTGCATCGACCCGACCGGATGGTGACGGAAGAACTCGTCGGCGACCGCCTCGGCGACGTCGGCCACCCGCGCCTGCACGGTGTCGAGGAAGTCGTGCAGGCCGAGGTCGAACAACTCACCGACGTCACGGTACTGCAGGGATGCCGTGACGCGGCCCAGGGCGCGGACGGCCCGGCTGGGGCGACCACGACTGAGCACCTGCAGCTGGTGCATGGCACTCGACAGGCAGAACACCACGCTGCGGGGCAGGTCGGGCTCGAGCAGCAGGAACTCGACCACGTCGGCGGGGTCCATCGAGGACCGGTAGCGACGCCGGTAGGCCTCGAACGCGGACGCGGACTTGAGCACCGCGATCCAGTGGTGGAAGTCGGTGCGGTCGGCTCCGCGCGGACGCTCGGCGTTCGCGCCGACCAACCGTCGCGAGGGGCCGGCGAGGTCCTCGAGGTGTTGGTAGCGGATGTCGATCAGGCGGCAGGTCATCTCCGCGCGCTCGAGGACCCGCCCCAGGGCCATGAACCGCCAGCCGTCGTCACGCGGCATGGTCTCGCTGGCGACGCCGTAGATGGTCAGGCACGCCCGACGGATCGTCTTGAACAGCTCGTAGGGCTGATCGGTGAGCTCCCGGCGCAGGTCCCGCGAGCCGAGGTCGAGGTGCAGGTCGTTGACGGACTCCCACAGCTCCGAGGAGATCAGCTCCCGCACGGAACGGGCGTTCTCGCGCGCCCGCACGATCGAGGAGGTGATCGAGCCGGTGTTGTCGCGGTCGAGGACGAGGAACGCGAGCACCTCGGCCGGCGCGAGTGGACGCTGCCCGTAGGCGGTGCGCAGGTGCAGCACGTCGAGCAGTTGCGCCCAACTGCCGCCGACCTCGCTCGCCGGTGACTCCAGCAGCGTGTGGTAGGTGACGTCCACCATCCTGGCGGTGTCCTCGGCCCGCTCGACGTAGCGGCCGGCCCAGAACAGGTTCTCGGCGAGGCGTGCCAGCATCAGCCGTCTCCGGTCGCGTGTCCGTCGAGCACCCAGGTGTCCTTCGAGCCGCCGCCCTGTGACGAGTTGACCACCAACGACCCGCGGCGCAGGGCCACCCGGGTCAGTCCGCCGGGGATCACCTCGACACTCTCGCCACTGATCGCGAACGGGCGCAGGTCGACGTGACGACCCTCGAAGGAGTGGTCCACCAGCGTGGGGTGACGCGAGAGCGACACCACCTCCTGGGCGATGTAGGCCCGGGGGTCGGCCTCGATCCGGGTGCGGAAGCGGGCCAACTCCTCGTCGTCGGCGTGGGGGCCGATGAGCATCCCGTAGCCACCCGACGCGGCCACGGGCTTGACCACGAGCTCGTCGAGCCGGTCGAGGACGGCGGCGCGCTGGTCGGCCTCCCACAGCAGGTAGGTGTCGACGTTGGGCAGCACCGGATCCTCGCCGAGGTAGTAACGGATCAGATCGGGCACGAAGGCGTACACGGCCTTGTCGTCGGCCACCCCGTTGCCCAGCGCGTTGGCGATGGTGACGTTGCCCGCACGGGCGGCCGAGAGCAGCCCCGGCACGCCCAGCGCGGAGTCGGGTCGGAACACCACCGGGTCCAGGAAGTCGTCGTCGATGCGGCGGTAGATCACGTCGACGCGTTCGAGCCCACGGGTGGTGCGCATGTAGACGACGTGCTCGTCGACGACCAGGTCGCGTCCCTCCACCAGCTCGATGCCCATCTGTCGGGCGAGGAAGGCGTGCTCGAAGTAGGCCGAGTTGTAGATGCCGGGCGTCAGCACCACCGCGGTCGGGTGCTCACCGGCCGCAGGTGGGGCCACTTCCCGTAGCGCCCGCAGCAACATCGGGCCGTAGTGGTCCACCGGCCGGACCCGCTGTCGGGAGAACACCAGCGGCAGCACCCGGGTCATGGCGGCCCGGTTCTCCAACACGTAGGAGATGCCCGACGGGTTGCGCAGGTTGTCCTCCAGCACCCGGTAGACGCCGTCGACGTCACGCACGAGGTCGACGCCCGACACCAGGCACCGGGCGGCGTGGGGCACCGGGATGCCGAACGCCTCGCGTCGGAAGCCGTCGGCGGTGTGGACCAGCCAGCGCGGGACGACGCGGTCGTTGACCGCTGCCTGCTCCCCCATGTAGAGGTCCTCGAGGAAGCGGTTGAGGGCGGTGACGCGCTGCGCCACACCGGCTTCGATGTGCGTCCACTCGTCGGCCGGGATGATCCGCGGCAGCAGGTCCATGGGGAACGTGCGCTCGATCCCCTCGTCGCGCTCGCCCCCGTCGTAGACGGTGAACGTGATGCCCTGCGTCCGGAAGATCCGGTCGCGGATGGCCTGGCGACGGTCGAGGTCCTGCGGCGTCAGGGACCGCAGGCGGTCGACGAGGACGCGATAGTGCTCCCGCGTGCTGCCGTCGGTCCCGAAGACCTCGTCGAAGAAGCGGTCGCCGCCGACGTCGTAGTCGGCGAACAGGCCCATCGGGCGCGGTTGCTGGCTCAGGTGCGGGCTCGCGTGGGATCGGGACTGGGTCATCGGTCGCACCCTAGTCGCCGTCGCGGGCCGCGGCAGGAGGTGCGACCGCCCGCCACCGCGTGTGGCGTTCGGCCCGGCGATCCCGGGCCGCGCCGCGCGTGTGCGCCCACCGGAACCTCTGCGGGCGGCGTCCGCGCGAGGGCACCGGGAGCCCTTCGGTGACCGGGGGACGCGCCGACGGGCGGTCCAGCACGACACGCCGACCAGGAGGCCGAGCCATGGGCGCTGCGCGGCTGAGCACGCGTACCGACGGGTTCACCTCCGACGGTCGGCTGGCGCGCTCCCCCGCGACGGAGCTGACCCTCGCCATGGAGCACCTCGACGCGCTGCTGCGTGCCGCCCACGCGGTCCTCGGGGCCAGCGGTCACGCCCCCCGCACGGACGGGTGCGCCGAGGCGGGGTGCGGGCTCGCCGCCGTCGGGGACGGACCCGACCTGTGTCGACTCGCCCACCAGTTGATCGGGGAACGGCCGGTGCCGGCCACGTCCTCCGCGGTGCTCGGCCTCGCCGTGCGCGAACTGCGCCGCGCCCTGCTCGACGCCATGGACGCCGTCCGCGCCTGTCGGCAGACCGCACATCCCAACGGCGCCTGCTGGTTCGTCCCGCAGACCCGGCGCGACGGCTGCGCGGAGGTGCTGCGCCTCGCCCACGCCGTGGCCTGAGCGAGCAGCCAGCGCCCGGAGCCGGGACCGCGAGGGCGCGGGAGTCAAGCCTGCCGCCTCCACCGCCGATGCCAGGGCCGGTGGCACGCTCCTCCGGGCGGCCGCGGCTCGAGGGGGTCGGCGATGCACGGCGCGATGGGGCAGGGACCGGGGACGGTGGCGATCGCCTGCGACGGCGAGGGCCGACGGGCCGTCGTCGCCCACCGCGAGTCGGTGGTCCGTCGACTGCTCGCCTCCGGTCTCACGCCGCCGACGCTGGCCGTCCTGCTGCCCGAGTGGGGCCCCGTGGTCGAGCGGGTGGCGGCGCACCGCTCACGCGGGGCGGACCGTGCGTGACGGGTGTGTCGCCCGCCGGTCCGCGTCCAGGTCGGCCTGCTCCAGCCGCCAGGCGAGTCCGGTCCGCCGGTCGCTGGGTCGGTCGTGGCGCGCGGCGGCACGCAACGCCTCTGCCTGTCCGACGACGATGAGCGCCCGCTGGGCGCGCGTGACGGCGGTGTAGACCAGGTTGCGCCACAGCATGATGCGGTGCGAGCGATCACAGACGAGCACCACCACCGGCCACTCCCCACCCTGTGACTTGTGCACCGTGACCGCCCAGGCGGCGACCAGGTCACGGGCCTGGTCGGCGTCGTAGGTCACCTCCCCGCGAGGGAAGGCGACGCGGAGCGTCTTGCCGCGACGGCTGAGATCGACGACCCGGCCGACGTCACCGTTGGCGACGTCGAGCTCGGGGTCGTTGCGGGTCTGCATCACCCGGTCACCGACGTGGAACCCCGCCACGCTCGGGCGGCCGTCGGCCGGGTTGAGCCGTTCCTTGAGGGCGGCGTTGAGCGCGTGGACGCCGGCGGGGCCCTTGTACATCGGCGCGAGCACCTGTACGTCGTCGATCTCGACCCCGAAGTAGGCGGGCGCCCGCTCGGCGACGGCCTCGACGACCCGCGGGACGATGGCCGGGCGCCGGGCCTCCTCGGCGAGGAACACGTCCCCGTCGGCGCCCTTCAACACCCCGACCGTGCCGGCCAGCACCTCCCGGGCGAGTCCGACGATGCGGCTGCCGGCGGCCTGCCGGTGGATCTCGGTGAGCACCGTGGAGGGCACCACGCTGCTGCGCAGGACGTCGCGCAACACGTCACCGGGGCCGACCGACGGCAGCTGGTCGGGATCGCCGACCAGCACCAGGTGCGCACCGTCGTCGAGCGCCCGCACGAGACGACCCGCCAGCCAGGTGTCGCACATCGACACCTCGTCGACGACGAGCAGGTCCTGCGGGAGCCGCTCGTGCTCGCCGTAGCGGAACGCGAACCCGCCGCCGGTGACCGGTCTCGCCTCCAGCAGACGGTGCACGGTCGTCGCCGAGCGACCCACGAGTTCCTCGAGCCGTTTGGCTGCGCGACCCGTCGGCGCGCACAGGGCGACCTCCAGGTCGGCCTCCTCCGCGGCCCGGACGATCTCCTGGACGGTGCGCGTCTTGCCGGTTCCCGGGCCACCGGTCAGCACCGACACCGGTGAGGCGAACGCGGCCCGCACCGCGTCGGCCTGACCCGTGGTCAGCTCCGGCGCCGGGTCCACGCCCTCCAGGTGCGCCTGCAGACGCGAGCGGGTCGTGGTCAACAGGCGCGCCAGACCGTCGGCGAGATCGCGTTCGGCCGCGAAGCCGGCCGGGGTGGAGACGACCGCCACCCCGGCGACCTCCTCGACCTCGAGCGCGCCCTCGGCGACGGCGGCGTCCACCCCGGCGGCCGCGAGGATCGCATCGACCCGCAGCAACGGCATCGCCGCACGCACGCACTCCTCCCGCGGCAGGTGCTGGTGGCCCTCGCCACGCCGAGCGGCCGCGACCGCGGCCCGGGCACCGGCCGCCAGGCGGCGCGGGTCGGTCGGTGCGATGCCCAGCGACCGGGCCAGCGCGTCGGCGTGGGCGAAACGGACCCGTTCGGCCTCCAGCAGCCGGTAGGGGTCCTGACGTGCCAACCGCGCCGCGTCGGTACCGAAACGGGCGTGCGCGGCACGGACCGCGTCCATCGGCCAACCCGCCGGCTCGACGAGCCGCACGAGCTCGCCGAGCGCCTGACCGGTCATCCACGCCTCGTGCAGGGCCTCGGCGTCGTCGGGGTCGAGACCGGCCTCGGCGACCAGACGACCCGTCTCGTGCTCGATCACCCGTCCAGCACCGGCCCCGAAGGTCGTCAGCACCCGCAGTCGCGCCCGCTCCGGCACGTGTTCGAAGCGCTCCGAGGCGAGGAAGCTGCGCAGGCCGGCCACCGTGGAAGGCGCCACCTGTTCGTAGTAGACGCTCTCGAACGTCCGCCCGTAGCGTGGGTGGTCGCGCCAGCGCCCGACCAGCGTGAGCGTCTGCCCCTCCACCACGTCGCTGAGCGGCCCGCTGCAGCGGGCCCCGCCGTCCTCCTGCAGCGCCAGCTCGACCACGCCGAACCCGGTGTCGGCATCGGCGTAGACGACACCGAGCACCTCCCCGGTGATCCGCTCGTCGGCGAGCAGGTCGCCGTCAGCCGGCACGGGGACCTCCCTGCCAGCTCGGACCGTCGGCCGGTCGTGGACGGATCAGGGACCACCGCAGGCGGGTGGCTGCCGCGAGTCGGTCCAGCAGCGCCGTTGGCACGTCGACCCGCGCCGGCGGCAGGGCGCCGGCGTCGCAGTGGCCCGCGAGGACCGCGGCGGCCAGGGCGACGACGGTGCCGACCCCGAGCCCGACGGGGTCACGCCCGTTCGCCCATGCGCGTGCCACCCCGTCGCTGCCGGCGGCCTCGGCCACGCAGGCCCAGCGGACGGCGTCCGGACCGACGACCGGGTCGCCACCCGGCGACCACCGGCGGTCGATCAGCCGATGCACCCGGGGATGGCGGGCCAGCGTGGCGGTCGCCTGCAGCAGTTCGGCCCGCCAGGCCGGCATGGCGAGGTAGGTCCTGGCCACGCGCACCGCCGGCGCGTGACGCGGCACGGCCTGTGCCTCGGGCCCGGGGACCACGGCCGCGTGCGCCGGTCCGATGGGCCGGGGGAACCAGGCCAGCCGACGGATCTCGCCCGTCCGCTCCTCCTGCACGCCCCGGCCCTCGACCGGGCCGGACAGCGGACCCGTCACCCGTCCGGCCGCCGTGGCCCGGTACCCGGGAGCCAGTGCCCGCCGCCAGCCACCACGGTCGGGGAAGGCCCAGCACACATGGACCTCGCGCGGCCCTCGGACCGCTTCGGCGGCGGCAGCGGCCAGCAGGTCGCCGAGTCCGGCGCCCGCGGCCGGTACCGCCACCACGCCGCCCGCGCGCGCTGCCGCGTCGAGCCGCTCGTAGGCGTCGTCCGCGGGTCCGCCGGAGGGCAGCGCGTCGGCTCCGGCGTCGAGCACGGACGTGCCCGCGGCGACGAGGCGGTGCATCAGCGCGGCCCGGTCCGCGACGTCGCGGACGGCGAGGACGGCGAGGTCGGCTCCGGCGGCGCGCACGGCGGCGACGTCCGCGTCGGCCGGCACGCGCGTGACCACGTGACCCGCGGCCTGCAGCGACTCGGCGAGCCGACGGCCCGTGACCCCGCCGGCGCCCATCACGACGACGGCGGCCATCGCATGCTCCTCGTCTCGTGGCGTGGGACCGGGCCGGTCCCCACCAAGGGGACGGCGCCGTCCCGTGCCGGGCGGCACGCGGAAGGCTACGCGGCGTCGGCAGCGACGCGGACGGCAGTCGTCGCGGTGTCGTGGATGCGTGACTCGGACGCCGCGGGGTGCGAGGATGCGCGCCCGCTGTTTCGACGACCCGTGCGACGAGGCCGACGGTGCTGCCATCGACCGCTGCTCCCGCCCCCGAAGAGGGGTCGGTGCTGGTGCGCGTGACGGCGCGTGACCGTGGCTGGGCACGGCGACTGCCCACGGTGCCCGAGGCGGCCGAGCTGACCGTCACGGTCGGGCACCCGGAGCTGCTCCCGGTCGACGTCGACGACCTGCTCGCCGGCGGTTACCGGATCGCCGGCGTCGCCGCGGCCCACCGTCCGGTTGGCCGCAACGTCGACGTCCTGGTGCCGCTCGGCCTGCGGGAACGACACGAGGACTGGTTCCGCGACCTCCTCGCCGGCGCCGAGCGGGTCTTCGACCTGCGGCTGGGGCCGGTGCAACGGGTGCTCGCGGCCGAGATCCAACTGCATCTGCGCGCCCTCGCCACCGGCTGACCCACGCCGAGCCGCCTCGACGGAGACCCTCCGTTGCCGGCACGGCGTGCGCCGCGTACGTCGATGGCCGGGGGCCGGGGGGCCGGGGGCCGGGATCGCCGACCGGGGTGTCCGGCAGCGTGCGCCGAACGGACGCCGGGCCACCGAAGGTGCTCGGCAGCTAACGAACGCTTGCAACTGCTTGCAGCCCGGGCGTCGGTCGCGTACGGTTGCAAGCAAGCGCGCAAAACAGGAAGCACACGCCCGTCCGTTCCGTCGCAGAAGGGTCCTCGAATGGCCGCCACGTCCAACACCGCCAAGAAGACGGCGAAGAAGACCGCCCGCAAGAAGACGGCCGCCAAGCGCACCGCCGCAGCACCGGCGGCGACGACGCCGGTCGAGGCGGCCCCGGTCGAGGCGGCCCCGGTCGAGGCGACGACGCCCGCCGACACGCCGACCCCCACCGAAGAGGCGGCCCCCATCGAGGAGTCGACCCCGACCGACGAGCCGACCCTCGACGAGCGCGAGGCGACGTCCGTCCTCGAGGACGCCGGCTACGCCGCCGCGGGCCTCGCCCACGACGTGGTCACGCTGGCCCGTCGCCTGCCGGAGCGCCTCGAGTCCGTCAAGGTCGACGAGTGGCGTGAGCGCGTCGGCAAGGACGTCGAGGGCCTGCTCGGTCAGCTGACCGAGCTCCTGGACAAGAAGGCCACCGAGGGCCGACGGGTCGCCGCCGACGTGCGCAGCGACGCCCGGGTCGCCCGCCTGCTCGAGCAGACCGGTGCCACCCGCTCGCAGGTCAGGGCCGCCGTCAGCTCGGTGCGCAGGACCGCCGACGTGACCGTCGCCGCGGGCCGCTTCGCCGGTCGCCGCCAGGCCGAGGTCGCGACCAACCAGGTCCGGACCGCCGCCACCTCGGTGCGCCGCTCCGGCGCGACCGTGGCCGACACCGCCGCGGACGTCGCCACCGACGAGGTCACGCAGGACTGACGTCTCCCGCCCCGCTGGCACTCCCGCCTCCTCCCACCCAGCGGGCGATCTCCGCTCCGGCCCTCGCGAACTCCCGACGCGCCGCCGGAGCCAACGACACGCCGGCTCTCCCCTGCTCCCGGGGAGGGCCGGCGTCGTCGTGGGGCGCCGGTAGCCTGCGCCTCACGTCCCCCACCGCCGACTGCGCGAAGGCGCCGCCGTGTCCCTGCACGACCAGATCGAGACCGACCTCCGCGAGGCGATGAAGGCGCGCGACAAGGCGCGGACCTCCGCGTTGCGCATGGCCGTGGCAGCGCTCAAGAACCGGGCGGTCGCCGACGGTCACAGCCCGCAGGGACGCTGCGACGACGACACCGTCCAGCAGGTCCTCGGCTCGGAGGTCAAGCGTCGCCGCGAGGCCGCGACGGCCTTCCGCGACGCCGGACGCGAGGAGTCGGCGCAGACCGAGGAGGCCGAGGCGGAGATCTACGCGGCCTACCTGCCGCAGCAGCTCGGGGACGAGGAGCTCGCGGGCATCGTCGACGCCACCGTCGCGGAGCTCGGTGCGACCGGGCCCCAACAGATGGGCCAGGTCATGAAGGCCGTCATGCCCAAGGTCCAGGGCCGCGCCGACGGCACCCGGGTGTCGGCACTGGTCAAGCAGCGCCTGACCGGCTGACCCGGTCCGCCGTCGGCGGCGGTCGGTCCGTGCCGCACCGTGGTCCGCGCGGGCTGCACCGTTAGGCTGCCGCGCATGGACACCCTGCGCAGCACCATCGACCCCTCCTCGGCGCGATTCGCGGCCAACCGGGACCACCATCTCGGTCTGGTCGAGGACCTCCGACAGCGACTCGCGACCACCGCCCGCGGTGGCTCGCAACGGGCGCGCGAGCGCCATCTCGCGCGCGGCAAGCTGCTGCCCCGCGACCGGGTCGAGGCGCTGCTCGACCCCGGCACGCCGTTCCTCGAGCTCTCGCCCCTGGCCGCCACCGGCATGTACGACGACGAAGCACCGGGCGCCGGCATCATCACCGGGATCGGCACCATCGCCGGCACCGAGTGCGTGATCGTCGCCAACGACGCGACCGTCAAGGGCGGCACCTACTACCCGGTGACGGTCAAGAAGCACCTGCGGGCCCAGGAGGTCGCGCACCACAACCACCTGCCGTGCGTCTACCTCGTCGACTCCGGCGGTGCCTTCCTGCCCCGTCAGGACGAGGTCTTCCCCGACCGTGAGCACTTCGGCCGGATCTTCTACAACCAGGCCACGCTCTCGGGGGCCGGGCTACCGCAGATCGCCGTGGTGATGGGCTCGTGCACCGCGGGCGGGGCCTACGTGCCGGCGATGAGCGACGAGACCATCATCGTCAAGGACCAGGGCACGATCTTCCTCGGCGGCCCACCGCTGGTGAAGGCGGCCACCGGCGAGGTCGTCTCCGCCGAGGACCTCGGCGGTGGCGACCTGCACGCCCGGACCTCCGGGGTGGTCGACCATCTCGCCGTCGACGACCGGCACGCGCTGCAGCTCGCCCGCGACGCGGTCGCCAACCTCAACCGGGTCAAGCAGGTGCCGGTGTCGGTCGAGCCGCCCGAGCCGCCCAAGTACGACCCCACCGAGCTCTACGGCGTGCTGCCCGCCGACCTGCGCCAGCCCTACGACGTGCGTGAGGTGATCGCGCGCGTGGTCGACGGTTCACGCTTCCACGAGTTCAAGCCGCTGTACGGCGAGACGCTGGTCACCGGCTTCGCACGCATCCACGGCTACCCCGTCGGCATCGTGGCCAACAACGGCATCCTGTTCCGCGAGTCGGCGCTCAAGGGCGCCCACTTCATCGAGCTGTGCAACCAGCGCGGCGTCCCGCTGGTGTTCCTGCAGAACATCACCGGCTTCATGGTGGGCCGGGAGTACGAGGCCGGCGGCATCGCCAAGGACGGCGCGAAGATGGTCACCGCCGTGGCGTGTTCCACCGTTCCCAAGCTCACCGTCGTGCTCGGCGGATCGTTCGGTGCCGGCAACTACGCCATGTGCGGTCGCGCCTACTCGCCGCGGTTCCTGTGGATGTGGCCCAACGCCCGCATCTCGGTCATGGGCGGCGAGCAGGCCGCCAACGTGCTCGCCACCGTCCGTCGCGACGGACTCGAGGCCCGCGGCGAGGACTGGCCGACGGAGGACGAGGAGGCGTTCAAGGCGCCGATCCGCGACCAGTACGAGCACCAGGGGCATCCCTACTACGCGACCGCGCGGCTGTGGGACGACGGCGTCATCGACCCGGCACAGACCCGCGACGTCCTCGGCCTCGGGTTGTCCGCGGCGCTCAACGCCCCGATCGAGCGCCCCAGCTACGGCGTGTTCCGCATGTGAGCCGGCGGATGCGCCGCGCCGGTGTGGGCCGGGTCCGGCCGCTCCGCTAGCGTCCGCCGCCAACCGTGGAGGAGAGCGCTGGCCATGAGCGACGCCCTGCTGATCGACCGCGACGAGCGTGGGGTGGTGACCCTGACGCTGAACCGTCCCGAGGTCCGCAACGCGTTCGACCCCACCCTGATGGGCGCGATCACGGACGCCGCGACCCGCCTGGCCGACGACCCCGACGTGCGGGTGCTGGTGCTCACCGGCGCCGGCACGGTCTTCTCCGGGGGCGCGGACCTGAGCTGGATGTCGTCGGTGATGGACTACTCGTTCGAGGAGTCGGTCGCGGACTCCCGCAACTTCGAGGCCATGCTGCGGGCGGTGGACGAGTTCCCGGCCCCGACCGTCGCGCGGGTCAACGGTCATGCCATGGGCGGTGCGGCCGGCCTGCTCGGCTGCGTCGACGTGGCGGTGGCGGTACGAGGCGCCAAGCTCGCGTTCACCGAGGTCCGGGTCGGCATCGCGCCGTCGATGATCTCGGCCTACGTGCAGCCGCGCATCGGCGCCCGGCACGCCCGGCGCTACTTCCTGTCGGGCGAGCCGTTCGACGCCGACCGGGCCCTGCACCTCGGTCTCGTCAGCGAGGTCTGTGAACCCGACGACCTCGACGCGACCGTCGAGACGGTGGTCACCAACCTGCTCGCCGGCGCTCCCGAGGCGCAGCGGGCGACCAAGCAGCTCATCCGGGACATCGACCGGCTCGACCGGAACGGCTCCCAGCAGCTGCGGCTGGAGTTGATCGCGCGCCTGCGCGCGGCCGAGGAGGGCCAGGAGGGCATGCAGGCCTTCTTCGACAAGCGCAAGGCCAGCTGGATCCCGTCCGCCGACGCCTGATCCCACGCGTCGGCGTCGAGGGGCGACCACGCCGATCACCTCGGCACCGGTTCGGCAGCGGTGTGGCAGGGCCCGCACCTGCCGCGGTTGTCGCCCGGGTGCCGCGGCAGGGCCTCGCCGGAGCCATCCGTGCGCCCTGATCCGCACCGCCCGACGTCCGAACGCACGGATCGCGCTCAGTGCCACCGCGACCGTCGATCCGTGCGTGCTCATCTGCACAGGCCGGCGTCCGACGCACGTGCGTCGCACCGAACGTGCCGGCGGGGTCGCGTGTCGCCGGGTCGGGGTCCACCGCCTCGTCGACGAGCTCCGGAACGACCGCACGGTGTGAGTGCCGCTGTCCGGCGCCGATCAGGTCAGGACGAGCGGGATCGCCACGAGGTGGTCGCGCGACCCGTCCTGCGGGCTCTCGGAGAACACGTGCAGCTCGGCGAAGGGCTCGCCCTGCGCCGCGCTCAGGTCGAGCTCCTCGCGGAACTCGCCGACGCAGCCGCTCCCGCACTCGGCGGTCGTGAAGCCGTCGGTCAACAGCTCACCGTCGCCGGTGTAGAGCTCCCACTGCACGTTGGCCTCGTAGACGTTCGAGCAGCCGACGAGTTCGACGCCGTCGAGCTGGCCGAGCTGCTGTTCGTCGGCGGGTGCCACGACCTCGAGGAAGGCCTCGCCCTCCCGGCCCTGGTGCCCCGCGCACGGGTCGGCCAGCGCCGCCTCGTCCGGCGCGGCCGCGCCGTCCACAGCCGCCGCCGACCCGTCCGTCGCGTCGTCCCCGGCCCCGTCGGTGTCGGCGCCGGGGGCGGCGTCGGTGTCGCCGATCTGGCCCTCGTCGGCGTCCTCGGCCGTGTCCCCCTCGGTGAGCGGCTCCGGCTGCTCCTCCTCGTCCGGGGCCTCGTCGGTCTCCGGGGCGTCCTCGGGCAGCTCGACGGTCTCGTCGGCCGGGCCGGTGGGGTCCACCAGGCTGGGCTCGGAGCCACCCCCACCACCGCAGGCGGTGACGAGCACCACCACGGTGGTGAGCAGGAGGGATCGCAGGACCGGACGACGCACGGAGCACTCCTCGGGGAAGGCGAAGGGCAGTGGGACGGGCGGGACCGTCCGCGGGCATCCTGCCACGTCGAGGGAGGCGACCCCACCGACTGCCCGCCCGCGCGCGTGCAGCACCGCACCCGCGCGCGAGGGGAACTCGGGCGTGCGCTGCTAGCGTCCGCGCCGGACGTGCGGGCTCGTCGACACGGGAGAACTGGATGCTGCGCCGGGTCCTGGTGGCCAACCGCGGGGAGATCGCCCGTCGGGTGATCCGCACCTGCCACGCCATGGGCATCGAGACCGTGGCCGTGTACAGCGACGCCGACGTCGACGAACCGCACGTGCGCGAGGCCACCACCGCGGTCCGACTCGGTCCGGCTCCGGCCGTGTCGTCCTACCTCGACGTCGACCGGCTGCTCGCCGCGGCCCGTGACACGGGTGCGGACGCCGTGCATCCCGGCTACGGCTTCCTGTCGGAGAACGCCGCCTTCGCCCGGGCGGTGACCGACGCCGGCCTGACCTTCGTCGGCCCGGCCCCGGACGTGTTGCGGCTGATGGGCGACAAGGCCGCCGCCAAGCAGCACCTCGAGGCGGCCGGGGTCCCCGTCGTCCCCGGCATCCACGACGCCTCCCTCGACGACGAGGCGTTGCTCGCCGCGGCCGACGAGGTCGGGTTCCCGCTGCTGGTGAAGGCGGTCGCCGGCGGTGGCGGCAAGGGCATGCGGGCCGTGACCGACCCGTCCGCACTGCCTGACGCGCTCGGGGCCGCCCGCCGCGAGGCGAAGGCCGGGTTCGGCGACGACCGGGTCATCCTCGAGCGCCTCGTGTCGCGGCCCCGCCACGTCGAGGTGCAGGTGTTCGGCGACCGGCACGGCAACGTCGTGCACCTGCTCGAGCGCGAGTGCTCGGTCCAGCGCCGCCACCAGAAGGTCGTCGAGGAGGCCCCCTCCCCCGCGCTCGACGCGGCCCTGCGCGAGCGGATGGGCTCGGCCGCCGTGGCCGCCGCCCGCTCGGTGTCCTACGAGGGGGCGGGCACCATCGAGTTCCTGGTCGCCGGCGACACGCTCGACCGTGACGAGCCGGAGTTCTTCTTCCTGGAGATGAACACCCGCCTGCAGGTCGAGCACCCGGTCACCGAGCTGGTCACCGGGCTCGACCTGGTGGAGCTGCAGTTGCGCGTCGCCGCGGGCGAACCGCTCGGCTTCATGCAGGAGCAGGTCCGCGCCGAGGGCCACGCCGTCGAGGTGCGTCTCTACGCCGAGGACCCCGTGCGGCAGCTGCCCCAGACCGGTCCGGTGCTGCACCTCTCGGTCCCCGACGGGGAGGGGGTGCGCGCCGACCTCGGCATCGCCTCCGGCAGCACCGTCAGCCGCCACTACGACCCGATGCTCGGCAAGCTGATCGTGCACGCCGCCGACCGCACGACCGCCTGTGCGCGGCTGGCCGAGGTGCTGGGTGACACCGAGGTCCACGGCGTGACCACGAATCTCGACCTGCTGCGGGCGATCGTGACGTCCGACGCCTTCGTCGCCGGGGACCTGACCACCGCCTTCCTCGACGAGCACCTGGGCGACTGGACGCCGTCACCGACACCCACCGCGGCACTGGTGGCCGCCGCCGACGCGCTGGCCGACGCACCGCGCCCCAGCCCGGCGGGCGACCCGCATCGTCCCTGGGACCGGCTGGGACCGCTGCGGCTGGGCGGCGCCGGCGGCTGGCTCGTCACGCTGCACGACGACCTCGCCGACGCCTCGTCGTCGCTGCGGATCACCGGCGGTCCGGACGGCCGCCGGATCACCGACGCCGACGGGAAGCCGGTGCCTGCCCCCGCGGACGGCGAGGTGGGCGGCGTGACCCGGCACGTGGTCGACGACCGCACCGAGGTGTGGGTGAGCGGGCAGGGGACGACTCGGCGCTTGACGCTGGTGCCCGCCACCCGATCCGCCGATCCGGCCGAGCTCGCCGGCGGCGCGGCGTTCGCCTCCCCGATGCCGGGTTCGGTGATCGCGCTGCCCGTCGCCGCCGGGGACGAGGTGGCGGCGGGTGCCACCCTGGTCGTGGTCGAGGCCATGAAGATGGAGCACCCGGTCGTCGCGCCGGCCGACGGCACCGTCGTCGCCGTCCACGTGGGCGTCGGTGACGCCGTGGAAGCGGGGGCTCCGCTGCTGGCGTTCGAACCGACCGTCGGCGACGGCGACTGACCGCCACCGCACGAGGAGGACGTCATGGACCTGCCCGAGCACGTGACGATCGTCGAGGTCGGCCCTCGCGACGGGCTGCAGAACGAGCCCGGGGTGGTACCGACCGACGTGAAGGTCGCGTTCGTGGACCGACTGGCACGTACGGGCCTGTCGGTGGTGGAGGCGACCTCCTTCGTCTCGCCGCGCTGGGTACCGCAGCTGGCCGATGCCGCCGAGGTCCTCGCCGACATCGAGCGGGTCGAGCACGTGCGCTACCCGGTCCTGGTCCCCAACGAACGAGGGCTGGAGCGGGCACTGGAGGCCGACGTCGCCGAGGTCGCCGTGTTCGGCGCCGCCTCGGAGGCCTTCAGCGCGAAGAACCTCAACCGCACCATCGACGAGTCGCTGGAGATGTTCCGGCCCGTCGTCGCGCGGGCGCGGGACGCGGGTCTGCGGGTGCGCGGTTACGTCTCGACCGTGTGCGGGTGCCCGTACCAGGGTGAGGTGCCGGTCGCGGACGTCGTGCGCATGACGGTGGCGATGCTCGAACTGGGCTGCGACGAGATCTCGCTCGGTGACACCATCGGCGTCGGGGCACCCGGTCAGGTCCAGGACCTGCTGGCGGCCGTCACCGCCGAGGCACCGGTGCAACGGCTCGCGGTCCACATGCACGACACCTACGGGCAGGGGCTGGCCAACACGCTGGCCGCGTTCGAGGCCGGCGTGACGATCGCCGACAGCGCCGCCGGCGGCCTCGGTGGCTGCCCCTACGCACCGGGAGCGAAAGGCAACCTCGCCACCGAGGACCTGGTGTACGCGCTGCACGGTTCGGGCGTCACGACCGGGGTCGATCTCGACGCGCTGGTCGACGCGACGGCATGGATGGCGCAGCAGCTGGGCCGCCCGCCGGTGTCGCGGGTGGCCGAGGCGATGCTGGCCAAGCGGGAGCGCTGAGCTCAGCCGCGCGGCCCCGCATCGCGGCCCGCCGCCGCCAGGGCGACCCGTCCGAGCCGTTCGAGGTCGTCCTCGAGGTCGGTCAGCCGCAGGGTCCGCAGCCGGCCACCGGACACCGCCGCCCAGCGCCGTGCCTGGTCGAGCGGGTGGCCCGGGTCGTGCGGCCAGCCGACGACACCGAGGCGGTCCCCGACCGCGGCCACCTCGTCGAGCCCCGGCGCCTCCCCGCCGTCGAGCGCGACCAGCGCCGCCGCGAGGCTGTCGGGGTCGTGGCGCCGGTAGTCGGTGAGCAGCGTCGAGCGCAGCCAGCTCGGCATGGTGGTGTCGGCGGCGAGCCGGGCGATCAGTGCCTGGACGGAGGTGGACCGGACCTCGGTCGCGATCGCGGCGTGTGGCCCCTCCCCCGCCACGGCGTCACCGGTCCAGGCCGGCAGGCACGCGACGACGGTCGTGCCCTCGAGGTGACCACGTGCAGCGGCCCGCACGGCGGCGTGACCACCCAGCGAGACCCCGATCACCACCGCCGGCGGGGACGCGAGACCGGCGACGACCGCCGTCAGGTCCTCGACGTGGCGGTCCAGGACGTGCCCACCGGGCACGCGTACCGGGCTGCTGTCACCGTGCCCGCGCTGGTCGAAGGTGACGAGCCGACCGCCGGCGTCCAGGACCGGCCCGGCGAAGGCCGCTCCGACGAACCGCGCCGAGGACCCCACCCCGTGGGCGACCACGAACGGTCGCGCCCCGACCGGTCCGCGCTCGACCACGGCGAGCCGGGTGCCGTCGGCCGAGACCGCGACCCGCCGCACGTCCGCCGTGGCCGGACCGGTCACCGGCCCGATCACCGCACGGTGTCGAGCAGGTCACCGAGATTGCGCTCGTTGAGCTCCGAGAGCACCCGACCCACCATGCGACCCTCCGTGTCGAAGGTCACGGTGGTCGGCAGCCCGCGGGCACCGAGCTGGTAGGCGACCCGGTCGAAGTCCGCGTCGTGGAGCGACGGGAAGGCGATCCCGAAGTCCTCCGCCGCCTGACGGGCGTCCTCGAGGGCGTCCTGCGCCGCCACCCCGAGGAAGGCGATGTCCGGGTTGGCGGCGGCCGTCTCGTTGAGCAGCGGGATCTCGCGCTCGCAGGGCCCACACCAACTGGCCCACAGGTTGACCACCACCGGGCGCCCGTCGTCGTTCTCCCGCGCGATCCAACCGGCGACCTCCTCCCAGGTCACCGACACGACCGTGGCGTCGCGGGGCGGCAGCTGCGCCGGCGCCTCGACCTCCCCGACGTCGAGCCCCTGGTCGCCCGGCAGCGCGATGCCACCCTGCGGCGGGGGCACCCCGAAGTCGGCCACCTCACCGCCGTCGTCGAAGGTGACGATCGCGAACACCGCGACGGCGACCGCCACGAGGACGGCCGCGAGCGGCAGCGCGACGCGCGCCCGCACCTCAGCCTCGGGACGGCACGTCCGCGAGCACCTCGCGGGACGCGGCGAGGAAGGCCTCCACCTCGTCGGGCGTGCCGACGCTGACGCGGATCTGCTCGGTCATGCCGTAGGGCTCGAGCGGTCGCACGCCCACGCCGTGGCCCGCGTAGGCCGCCACGACGGGTCCGGACGCGGTCCCCAGCTCGATGGTCAGGAAGTTGCCGAGGCCGTCGGTGAACGGCACGCCCAGTTCGCGCAGGGCGGTCGCCATCCGGGTGCGTCCGGCCAGGGTCCCCTCGACGCACCGGCGCAGGTGCTCGCGGTCACCGAGGCTCGAGATCGCGGCCGCCTGCGACGCGGCGGTCACGTTGAAGCGGGGCCGCCAGGCGTCGATCGCGCCGACGAGCTCGGCGGGTCCGGTCAGCTGCCCGATTCGCAGCCCGGCCAACGCGTGCGCCTTGGAGAACGTGCGCAGCACCAGCAGCCGTGGATGCTCCAGTCCGAGCTCGTCCGCGGTGGCGTAGCCCTGCTGACCCCGGGCGAAGTGGTGGTAGGCCTCGTCGAGCAGGATCGTCACGTGCTCGGGGATCCCGGCCACCAGGGCCTGCACCTGCTCGCCGGTGAGGTGCGCGCCGGTCGGGTTGCCCGGGTTGTCGATCGCGACCACGCGGGTGTCGTCGCCGACGGCCGCCAGCAGTCGCTCGACGCCGCGGCCGTAGCCGTCGCGCTCGCCGGTCGCCGGGCCGTCGGTCCCGACCTCGACGTAGCGTGCTCCGGCGTTGCGGGCACCGAGGCGGTAGACGACGAAGCTGCGCGCGAACGCGACCACGTCGCCGCCCGCACGGGCCTCGTGCGCGATCGCGTCCATCAGCAGCGCGGCCGAACCGGTGCCCACGGCGACCTGCTCGAGCGCGAGGCCGTCGTGCTCCGCGATCGCCCGGCGCAGGGCGAGCGACTGGTCGTCGGGGTACAGGTGGGCCTCGGCGACCGCGGTGCCGGCGGCCGCGACCGCGGCCGGCGACGGACCGAACGGGGACTCGTTGGAGGACAGGCGCACCTGCATGCCGGGCGGAGGCCCGACCGCCGCTGCCGAGGCCACGGCATCCGTCTGCGCGCTCATGCGGGTCCCTCCCTCGACGATGGTGCTGGCGGTGGTGCCTGACGATGATGTCGCCGGCGGCAACGCTAGGCGGCGAGGCACCCGACGCGGTAGTCGAGCGACGTGCCGGTGCGCACTACAGGTACAGACCGGTGGCGCCGTCACGGCGGGTCGTCCCGACGGCGTGGACGTCGCGCTCGCGGACGATGAGATAGGCCTCGCCCTGCACGTCCACCTCAATGGCGTCCTCGGGGAGGTAGAGCACCTCGTCACCCGTCGAGACCGAACGGACGTGGGGTCCGACGCCGATCGCCTCGCCCCAGGTGCCCTTGCGGTCGACCGACGTGGCGGTCGCCGGGATCAGGATGCCGCCCTTCGAACGGCGTTCGCTGTCCTCCGGCGGCTGGACGAGCACGCGGTCACCGAGCACGGCGACGCTGCGTCGGATCTCGGTCACGGGTTCGGATGCGCTCATGCCCGCAGCCTACCCCGGCGCGCGGGCGGGCCCGCTCCGCGCGCCGTGCGGCGCCGGTCAGCCGAGGTCGTCGGCCGGCTCGGCGCTGGTGCCCCACTCGACGTCCCCGCCGGGGACCGCGCTCGTGCCGTCGAGCCAGACGTCGTCGGTGTCGACCGCACTGGTCCCCTCGAGCGGGACGTCGTCGGCCGGCGCACCGGTGGTGCCGGTGTCGGCCGGCTCGGGCTCCGCCTCGTCGTCGGCGCCGTCGGGCTCCTCGACGTCCTCGACCTCGTCGACCTCGTCGAGCGCCTCGTCCTCGTCGGGTTCTTCGGTCTGGACGTCCTCGGTCGGGTCGGCCGAGGTCGCCTCGTCGACGGCGTCCCCGCCACCGCAGGCGGCGGCGAGCACGACGAGCGGGACGAGCAGCCCGGCAGCACGGCGGGTGGGGCGCACGATTCCTCCAGCGGGCGTAGAGACGACGTCGGAGCCGCGTGGAACGGTCCGACGACCCCGGACCATAACGAGCGCGGACCGGAGACGAAAGCCGGTGTCGACGACGGACCACCGTTCGACGCCGACCCGAGCCGAAGGGTAGCCTCACCTCCTGTTCGCCGATCCGCCCGAGGTCCCGTGACCGCGCCGCACGCCACCCGGACCGACGCCGATGCCGCGCTGGTCGTCGCCGGACTGCACAAGCGGTTCGGCGGCACCGTGGCCGTCGACCACCTCGACCTCGTCGTCCCCCGTGGCAGCCTCACGGCCATGCTCGGTCCGTCGGGGTGCGGCAAGACGACCGCGCTGCGGACCATCGCCGGACTGCTCGCCCCCGACGCCGGCTCGATCGCCATCGACGGCCGGCTGGTGGCCGGCCCGGGCACGTTCCTGCCGCCCGAACGGCGCCGGATCGGGATGGTGTTCCAGGACTACGCGTTGTTCCCCCACCTCAGCGTCGCCCGCAACGTCGCCTACGGGTTGACCGGGTGCTCGCGCAGCGCGCGGCGGCGGCGCGTGGCCGAGGTGCTGGACCTGGTCGACCTCGGTGGCTACGGCGACCGGCTGCCGGTTGCGCTCTCGGGTGGACAGCAGCAGCGGGTCGCGCTGGCCCGTGCGTTGGCTCCCGAGCCTGGCCTGGTGCTGCTCGACGAGCCGTTCTCGAACCTCGACGCAGCCCTGCGTGCGACCGTCCGCGAGGACGTCCGCGCGATCCTGCGTGCGGCCGAGGCCACCGCCGTGTTCGTCACCCACGACCAGGAGGAGGCCCTGTCGCTGGCCGACCGGGTCGCGGTCGTGCACCGGGGCCGCATCCACCAGGTCGCCGACCCGCAGACGCTCTACACCCGCCCGGCGAGCCGCTTCGTGGCGGAGTTCGTCGGCGAGGCGGACGTACTGCCGGGCACCCGCGCCGACCGGTTCTCGGTGGACACCCCGCTGGGGCGGTTGGGAACGACCCGGGCGCTCGGGTCCGCCAGCGGAGCGGTCGTCGTGCGCCCGGAGTCGCTCCGCCTGGCCCGTGACGACGCGGGCAGTGCCGTGGTGACCGCGATCGCCTACTTCGGGCACGACCAGCTGGTGCAGGTTCGCCTGGCCGACGGGCGCCTGCTGCGCGCGCGTCGTGGACCGGCGATGGACCTGCGGCGCGGCGACCGGGTCGAGGTCAGCGTCGAGGGTCCGGTGGTCGTGTTCGACGACGAGCCGGCACCGGCTCCCGCGGTGCTCGCCCCGGCCTGAGTGGGCCCAGCGACGTGACGAGCGGGGCACGCCCACCTCGCGACGCCGTCAGATCCGCTCGCGGCGCTCCCGGATCATCGACACCGCCAGCGGGACCGAGCCCAGCAGGATCAGCGCCAGCGCCGGCAGCGACGCCCGGGCGAAGAACGCCTCCGTGGTCGCCGACCACACCCGGGTCGCCAACGTGTCGTAGCCGGTCGGCGCCAGCAGCAGCGTGGCCGGCAGTTCCTTGAGGGCGGTGAGGAACACCAGCGCGCCACCGGCGAGGGCGCCGCGCCGCGCGAG
Source organism: Egicoccus halophilus (assembly GCF_004300825.1). Taxonomy (NCBI): domain Bacteria; kingdom Bacillati; phylum Actinomycetota; class Nitriliruptoria; order Egicoccales; family Egicoccaceae; genus Egicoccus; species Egicoccus halophilus. The sequence continues at coordinate 1,875,246 of NZ_CP036250.1, read as the reverse complement.
CGGCAACGTCACCCGCCGCAGTGTCGTCAGGCGCGACGACCCGAGCATGCGGGCCGCGTCCTCGACGTTGGCGTTGACCTGCAGCAGCGAGGTCCGCACGGCACCGACCGCCTGCGGCAGGAACAGCACCACGTAGGCGAACACCAGCATCGCCAGGGTCTGGTAGAGCGCCGGCACGGTGCGGATCCCGACGTACACCAGCGCGAGCGCGACCACGATGCCGGGCAGGGCGTAGCCGGTGAACGACGCGCGTTCGACCAGGCGCGCCAGGCGGGACCGGCTGCGGGCCGCCCACACGGCGATCGGCACGGCACACGCCACGGCCGCCAGCGCACCGAGTGCGGCGACGAGCAGGCTCCGCCCGGCCGGTCCGGCGACCGCGGTGAACGCCTCACCGCCCCGCAGCCCCCGGACCAGCCAGGAGACGAGCACGCTGACGGGCAGGACCAGTCCGGCGATCACGACGCTCGAGCAGAACGCCACGGCCGGCCATCGCCACCGCCCGAGCGGGACCCGGCTCGCCGCCCGGCCGCTGCCACGGATCCCGAACTGTCCACCGCGGTCGCGCGCGACGCGCGCCTCGAGGACCAGGAAGACCACCGTCATGGCGACCAGCAACACCCCGAGCAGCGCCGCGGGTGCCCGGTCGAACGCGGCCCGGTACTGCAGGTAGACCGCCCGCGTGAAGGTCGAGTAGCGCAGCATGGACACCGCGCCGAAGTCGCTGAGGACGTAGAGGGTCACCAGCAACCCGCCGGCCGCCGCCGACGGACGCAGTTGCGGCAGCGTGACGCGCAGGAAGGTCACCAGCGGCCCGCGCCCCAACGAGCGGCTCGCCTCCTCCAGCGACGGGTCCAGGCCGCGCAGCGCCGCCTGCACGGTCAGCAGCACGTACGGGAAGGTGAACAGCGTCAGGGCGGTGAACGCCGCCCAGAACCCGTAGGGCGAGGGAGGCCGGAACCCGAACCAGTCCTGCACCAGCCCGCCCGGCGCGAGTGCCGCGACCAGGGCGTAGGCCCCCACGTAGGTCGGGATGACCAGCGGCAGGGCGGTCGCGACGGCGAAGAATCGCCGACCGGGTAGGTCGGAGCGGACCGTCAGCCAGGCGATCGGTACGCCCAGGAGCAGGCTGGCGCCCGTGACGCTGCCGGCGAGCAACAGCGTGCGACCGGTGAGCCGCAGCGTCTCGGGCGCCGTGACGAGCTGCTGGATGCGCTCCCCGGAGAGCTCGCTCGCCTGCACGACGAGGAAGGCCGCCGGGACGAGCATGGCGAGCGCGACCAGCAGCGCGGGCACCCACACCACCGGGTGGGTCCGCGAGGCGCGGACCGACCCCCACCGACGCCGTGCGGGCGTGGTGGGAGCCGGCGGCTCGGACGGCTCACCGAGGGGGTCGGCCAGCACGCCGGACAGGTCGCGATCCATGACGACGACGGTAGCGGTGCGCACCGATTCCCGGCCGGCGTGACGCGGTGGCTACTCGAGGGCACCGGTCTCCTGCAGCAGGGCGAGCGTGCCCTGCAGGTCCTCGAGGTCGGACAGGTCGATCGCCGGCGGGTCGAGTTCCTCGACCGTCGGCAGGTCGGTGGCCTCAACGCCCTCGACCGCCGGGAACTCGCGCTCGTTGGTCTCGGTGCCGAAGTAGTGCTGCACGTCGTCGCTGAGCAGGTAGGCGACGAACTGCTCGGCCTCGACGGGCTGGTCGCTGGAGTCGAGGACGCCGACGCCGGCGACGTTGACGAGCCCGCCGATGTCCCCGGGCAGGTACTTGTTCGCGACCGGGAAGTCGGGGTCCTCGGCGGTGAAGCGCAGCAGGTAGTAGTGGTTGACCAGGGCGACGTCGACCTCCCCGCGTCCGACGGCCTCGACCTGTGAGGCGTTGTTCTCGAACACCTGCACGTCGTTGGCGAGCATGCCCTCGAGCCACTCGCGGGTGACGTCCTCCCCCTCGGTGACCCGCATGGCGGTCACGAAGGCCTGGAACGAGCCGTTCGTCGGTGCCCAGCTGACCCGGCCGGACCAGGCGGGGTCGGTGAGCTCGAGCACCGAGTCCGGCACCTCGTCCTCGGTGAGCGTCTCGGTGTTGTACGCCAGCACGCGGACCCGGCCGGTCACGCCGACCCACTCGCCCGTGGTCGAGGAGAACGCCGGTTCGACCAGTTCGACGAGGTCGTCGGGCAGGGCGGCGAAGCGACCCTCGGCCTGCAGCGCGCCCAGCGCGCCGGCGTCCTGTCCGAAGTAGACGTCGGCCGGCGACGCCTCGCCCTCGTTGAGGATGGTGGCGGCCAGTTCCGCGGTGTCGCCGTAGCGCACGTCGAGCGGGATGCCCGTCTGCTCCTCGAAGCCCGCGAGCACCTCCCCGACCAGCTCCTCGCTGCGACCCGAGTAGACCGTCAGCGGCTCCGCGTCGCCCGCGGCCGCGTGGTCCTCGGTCGCCTCGTCGCCGGCCGCGTCCGTGTCGGTCGCATCCGCGTCATCGGTGGCCGGGTCGTCGGTCGCCGTGCCGTCGGTGGTGGCGTCGTCGGTCGCGGTGTCGTCGGCGGTGTCACCGCCACCGCAGGCGGCGGCGAGCAGGGCGACCGCCGCCAGCACGGCGGCGGCACGTCGAGGGGTACGCACGGGTGGTGCTCCAGGTCGCGTCGGGGGACCGCCGACAACGGCGGGCGAAGTGAGGGCAGCCTAACCTCGTTCGATGGCGTTGCCCAAACCGGCCGGCCGGTCCCCCGGGCCGCGGGTCACGACCGTCGGGCGACCGCTTCCCGCCGGGCGGCGAGGACGGCCAGCGCCCCGAACACGACGAAGCACCCGAGCACCCACGTCAGGTGCACCGACGCCGGTCGCGGGGCCACGCCGACGAACGCCTCGACGTCCCGTGCGCTGCCGACCTGTCGCCACGCGAGCTGCCCGAAGTGGTAGGTCGGCAGCCATGGGGCGAGCCGCTGCAGGAACTCGGGGAGATCGGCGATCGGGAAGAAGAAGCCGGAGCAGAACGACAGCGGCAGGAACACCAGGTTGGCGACGATCGAGGCCGCCCGCGGCCGCACCAGGTAGGCGAGCGCGAAACCGATCGTGCTGAAGGCGAGGACCCCGGTCGAGAGCACGGCGGCGACCCGCACCCACTCGAGCGCGGTCCAGCGCACCCCGCCGACGAGCGTGGCGACCAGCCCGATGGCGACGACCACGAGCAGACCGTGGCCGAGTGCCATGACCGTCTTGCCGGCCAGGTGCACGCCCTCGGGCAGCGGCGTGGCCCGAAGCGTCCGGGTCCAGCCGCGGCCGCGTTCCTTGGCGAGCTCGTCACCGAACGTGAAGATCGCGAGCGACACGACCCCGTAGGCACTGAACGAGACCGCCATCATGGCACCGACGCTGGCGCCGCCGGGCAGCACCCGCGATGCGACCGGCAACCCGAACATGGCGTAGAGGATGACCGGGATCGCCAGCGCCCCACCGACGAACTCCGCGGCGCGCAGCGTGGCGGAGAACTCGACGCGGACCTGTTGGCGCAGCGTGCGCAGCAGCAACCGCAGCGGCGCGGACGCGGGCAGACGGGCGGGGGTGGGGACGGTCGTGCTCATCAGGTGACCTCGAGGAGGTGGGGCGGCTGCGCGTCGAGCGCGCCGGGAGCCGTCAGGCGCAGGAAGGCCTGCTCGAGCTGGGCGTCGGCGACGGTCAGGTCGACCAGGCGCCACCCGTCGCGCAGCAGTCCGTGCACGACCTGCTCGGGCTGCTCGCCACGGACGACGACCCGCGCGAGGCCGTCGGCTCCGGCGGGCACGACGACGTCGACGCGGTCGACGCCCGGCAGGTCGGCGACCACGGCGAGCGGGGCGTCGGTCGTCGCGGTCAGGACCTTGCCGGAGACGAGCGACTTGAGCTCCCGCGGCGTGGCGTCGGCGAGCAACCGTCCACCGCCGAGCACCAGCACGCGCTCCGCGACCTGGTCGGCCTCGACGAGGTCGTGGGTGGCGAACAGCACCGTCGTGCCCGACGCGACGGCCACGTCGGCCTGCTCCCAGAAGGCGCGCTTGGAGGCCGCGTCCATCGCGGCGGTCGGCTCGTCGAGCACGAGCAGCTCGGGGCGTCCGACGATGGCCATCGCGAGCAGCAGCCGTTGACGCTCGCCGCCCGACAGCGACGTGACCGTGCGCCGGGCCTGGTCGGCCAGTGCCGTGCGGGCGAGCACGTCGTCGACCGGGTCGGCGACCGGGTAGGCGGCCGCCAGCAGGGTGACCAGTTCGCGCACGGTGACCTGCTCGGGCAGCCCGGCCCCCTGCAGCATCGCCCCGGTGCGCAACCGGTTCGCCCGGCACCCCGGCGTGCGGCCCAGCACCGACACCGTCCCGGCGCTCGGCCGGGCGAGGCCGAGCAGCAGTTCGAAGGTGGTGGTCTTGCCGGCGCCGTTGGGCCCGAGGACCGCCACGAGCTCACCGGGCTCGATCGCGAGCTCGAGCCCGGCGAGCGCATCGACGGTGCCGTAGCGCTTGGTCACCGCGTGCAGCTCGACGACCGCGGACATGGGCGACTCCTGCGAGGACGAGGGCACCCGGGGCGGGCGCCGCTTCGACCGACGCTACGGACGGGCCTGCCGACGGTCGTGTGCCACCGGTCACGAGGCGGGCCATGACCTCTGGCACTCCCCCACGGCGGTCGGCGGACGTAGGCTCGCCCGCGTGGACGACACGGCGCTCGAACGGGTCTCGATCGCGACCGGGCTGGTCGCGAGCCTCGCCGTGGGCGTCCCCGTCGCGCTCGAGTCGTCGTTCGGCGCCGGCACGCTGGCGGGGACGGCACCGGGCTGGTGGTGGGCGGCCTACCTGGTCCACCTCGCCACCCTGCTGGGCTTCGACGTGCTGCCCGCGCGCCTGGTCCCGCTCGACGCCCGGGTGCTGCTGGCGGTGCAGGTCCTGGCCGGCCTGGTGGTCTTCGGCCTGTCGATGTCGTTCGGGTTCTCGGCCGTGCTGTTGGTCGTGTCCGCGGCCAGCGCCGCCTACGTGCTCGGCACCCGGGGCGCCGCGTGGGTGGTCGCCCTCCAGACGGGCGTCGTGGCCGTCCTGCTGGTGGCCGGCGACGTCGGCTGGACCGAAATGTTGCTGATGACCATGGTCTACGGCAGCTTCCAGGCGTTCGCGATGCTCGTGGTCACCGGGCAGGTGCGCGAGGCCGCCGCCCGCGAGCGACTGGCGGAGGTCAACACCCAGCTCGAGGCCGCCCAGGCCATGCTCGCCGCCGACAGCCGCAACGAGGAACGGCTGCGCATCGCCCGGGAACTGCACGACCTCGTCGGCCACCAGCTCACCGCGCTCACCCTCAACCTCGAGGTCGCCACCCACCAGCACGGGCCGGCCCAGCAGGCAGCCGTGGACCGGGCGCGCGGGCTCGCGAAGGAACTGCTCGGCGACGTGCGCGCTGCCGTCGGCGAACTGCGGCATCCCGCCCCGAGCGTGCGCGCGGCCGTGGAGGCGATCGCGCTGCAGGTCCCACGACCCCACGTCCACGTCGAGGTGGACGACGACGTCGCCGTCGATCCGGAACGTGCCGCGGCGCTCGTGCGCTGCCTGCAGGAGATGGTCACCAACGCGGTCCGCCACAGCGACGCGGACAACCTGTGGCTGCGGATCGAGCAGGACCCGACGGGCACCCTGACGGTCTCTGCCCGCGACGACGGTCGCGGCGCGGACCGGGTGGTGGCCGGCAACGGGTTGACCGGCATGGGCGAGCGCCTCGGCGCGCTGGGTGGCGAGCTGCAGTGGACGACCGGTCCGCAGCAGGGGTTCGCGCTCGCGGCGCGACTGCCCGCGACGGCCGCACCGTGATCCGCGTGTGCGTGGTCGACGACCAGACGTTGGTGCGCCAAGGGCTCGAGCAGCTGCTGGCGCTCGCCGAGGACGTCGAGGTCGTGGCCGAGGCGGCCGACGGGGACGCCGCGCTCGCCGCCATCGCCGAACACGCCCCCGACGTCGTGCTGCTCGACCTGCAGATGCCCGGCCGCGACGGCATCGCCACGCTGCGGGAGCTGGCCACCTGGGAGCAGTCGCCGCCGGTGCTGGTGCTCACCACGTTCGACGACGACGAGCTGGTGCTGCAGGCCCTACGTGCCGGCGCGCGGGGATACCTGCTCAAGGACGTGACGCTCGAGCAGCTGGTCGCCGCGGTGCGCGCCCTGGCCACCGGCGGCCGCCTGGTCCAGCCCGCCGTCACCGAACGGCTGCTGCACGCGCTCACCCGCGACACCCCCGCGGGCGGCGACGCGCCGCTCGTGCGCACGAACCGCTGACCGGCCGGGAGCTCGAGGTGCTGCGCCTGCTCGCGGGCGGGTTCGCCAACCGCGAGATCGCCGAGGCCCTGCACCTGGCGCCGGGCACGGTGAAGAACCACGTCAGCAGCATCCTGCTCAAGCTCGGTGTCCGCGACCGGACCCGCGCGGTGCTGCGCGCCCTCGACCTCGGGCTGCTGAGCTCGGCCCGGCCCACCGGCGGTCGGCCCACCGCCGGCTAGTCGAACTGGCAGGGACGGTCGCCCGTCGACACGGACCGCGACGGTGCACCGAGGTCGGCCCGGCGCACGCTCCGTCGAGGTGCCCGACCGGGACACCAGGACCCCACGTGAAGGACGGACGCCCCATGGCCGACGACCGCGACATCATCGACGTCCTGCAGGCCGATCACGACCAGTTCCGCCGCATGTTCGACGAGCTCGAGAACGCCGCCGGGGAACGCCGCGTCGAGCTGTTCCACGACCTCGTCGCGGCCCTCGCCAGCCACGAGGCCGCCGAGGAGGCGCTGGTGCACAAGGCCCTGCGCGACGAGGTCCCCGGCGGCGAGGAGCTCGCCGAGCAGGTGCTCGCGGAGGAGTCCCGCGGCGAGGAGCTGCTGGCCGAGGTGCAGGACGTCGAGGTCGACTCGACGGAGTTCAGCACGGCCGTCGCCCGGCTGCGCAAGGAGATCGTCGGCCACGCCGAACACGAGGAGCGCGACGAGTTCCCGCGCCTGCGCGAGCACCTCTCCGACGAGCGTCGACGCGAGCTCGGAGGACGGTTCGAGAAGCTGCGCGCGGCGGGCCCGACCCGTCCGCACCCCAACACCCCTCAGCATCCTGGCGTCCGGGCGGCCGTCGGGCCGATCGTCGGGGTGTTCGACCGTGCCCGTGACGCCGTCCGCGACGCCGGTCGCTGACCGTCCCCGGCGGCTATCCGCGACGCTGCTGCACGTGGAGCGCCTGGCGGCGCAGCGCGTGCAGCAGCTGGTCGCCGGCCAGTTGCAGGCGCTCGAGGTCCCGCAGCTCGTCCTCGAACGCGCCGTGCCCACCCGGGCGACGGGCCGCCAACGCCGCACGCAGGTCCGCGACCGTACGTTCGACCAGTTCGGCGGCCCGTTCGTCCACGCGCCCGCTCCTCGTCGTCGTCGCCGGCCCGGCGACGCTACGCGCCGACGGGTGTCCGACCGTGCCAACGACTGGCCTCACCGGGCCGCGTTGCGGGCGGCCCTCGGCGGTCACCGACCGCCACGGACTCGTCCGTGGCGTCGTCGAGCAGCCCGCAGCGGCCCGCGAGCGCGGCCGCCTCGATGCGGCTGCCGACCCCGAGCTTGCGCAGCAGGCCGGCCACCTGCCGTTTGGCGCTGCGCTCGGAGACGTGACGTTCCCGGGCCAGCTCGTCGCTGCTCGCGCCGGCCGCCACACGCCGCCACAACTGCTGCTCGTCGGCGGTCAACGCCGGGATGCCCGTCGTCGCCGGGCGGCGCGCACGCGAGACGAGCTCGCGCAACAGCTCGGCGGACATCACCTGCCAGCCCTCGGCCACGCTCAGCAGGGGTTGCACCAACGCCTCGGGGTCGCTCGACTTGGGCAGGAACCCGTCGGCGCCGGCTGCCAGGGCGGTCAGCGGTGCCTCCAGTCCCTCCACCCCGGACAGCACGAGGATGCGCAGATGCGGAAAGCGTCGTCGCAGGTCAGCGACCACGGCCAGCCCTCCCGGGTCCGGCATGGCCAGGTCGACGAGAGCGACGGTCGCGGCGTACCCGCGCACCAGTTCCGCCGCCCGGTGTGGCGCGTCCGTGGTCGCGACGACGCGCACGCGCGGGTCACCCGCCGCGTTGAGCAAGAGTTGCACGCCCCGCGCGAACAGGGCGTGGTCGTCGATGACGACGATGTCGATGGTCGGTCCCACCCGAGTCCCTTCTGCGACGACCACCGCGTGTGCCCGTCGCGTCGTGAGTCGACGTCGCCGCCGACGAGGTCGGGATGGCCGACCGCGGCCCCGCGGTCGGGTACCTGGTGGTACCCACATGGGTGAGCCGGGGGCCGATCGCCCACCGTGGCCGGCGGGACGGGCGCTGGCCGGCGCGTCCCTGGCGCTCGGCGCACTCGTCCTCGGTGGCGGCAGGTTCGCGACGCGGTTGGCACGTGCCGAACGCCACCGGCGATCGCCTGGCGCCGGTAAGACGTCGGAACCGACGGACGGGTCGGCGAGCGGGACGTCCGCGTCGAACGTCGACGATCGCGATGTCCTCGACGTGCTGGTGCACGAGTTGCGCACACCGATCTCCTCGATCGGGTCGCTGACCCGCGCGTTGGGTGACGGCGACCGGCTCGGGCCCGAGGAGCGCCGGCAGGCGCTGGAACTGGTCGCGCTGCACACCGAGCACCTGGCGGCGATGCTCGACGACGTGCGCGACTTCAGCGCCGGGCTGCGCGACCGCAGCGTCGGTCCGGGCGCCGAGCCGACCCGCCGCGCGCCGACGGCGCCGCCGCACGTGCTCGGCCCGCCGGTCGCCCGCGCCGGGCCCGTCGCGCTGCCCGAACTCGTCCTCGGAGCGGCTTCGGCCTGCGGCATCCCCGCGGCACGACTCGACGTCGTCGGAGCCGACACCACGGTGCACAGCGACGCGGTGCGGCTGCGACGGATCGTCACCAACCTGCTGGAGAACGCCGCCCGCCACGGCGCGTCCGACGCGCCCGTCGCCGTGTCGTGGGCCCTCGTCGGTGGGGAACTGCGACTGCGGGTACGCAGCCGTGTCCGCTCCGCGACCGGGACCACCACCGCCGGCGCCGGCCTGGGCATCCCCATCGTCGACGCGTTGGCGCACTCGCTCGGTGGGCGGGTCGAGCATCGCCGCAGCGCAGGGCACCACGACGCCGTGCTCTGCCTGCCGTCGGGCGAGCCGACCCCGCCGCCTCCGGTCGGCTCGCCCTGACCGGACGACCACCGGCTGACCCCGGCGGGCCACGGGTTGGCCCGCGGGCGTCTCGCGGGCGCTCCGGCGGCGCGCTTCGGTCGGTGTCCGGCGCGTCACCGCGGCGCGACCCTGGCGAGACAAGGACACGAAGCATGTTCTTCCACAAGCAGGCGTTGCAGTTCCAGGCGCAGCCCGATCGGCCCGACCCGCTGCTGGCGAAGAAGGTGCAGGAGCTGCTCGGCGGCCAGTGGGGCGAGATCTCGGTGTCCATGAGCTACCTGCTCCAGGGCTGGAGCTGCCGCATGCCCGGCAAGTACAAGGACCTGCTGCTCGACATCGGCACCGAGGAGCTCGCGCACATCGAGATCCTCTCCACGCTGATCGCGAAGCTGCTCGAGGACGCGCCGGCCGGTGAGCAGGAGCACGCGATGGCCGACGACCCGTCGCTGGCCGCCGTGATCGGCGGCATGAACCCGCAGCACGCGATCGTCGCCGGCCTCGGCCCACGGGCGGCCGACAGTGCCGGAAACCCCTGGAGCGGGGCGTTCGCCCAGGCGAGCGGCAACCTGCTGGCCGACTTCCGCTTCAACGTGACCGCCGAGTCGCAGGGCCGTCTGCAGGCCTCGCGCATCTACAAGATGACCGACGACGCCGGGGTCAAGGAGACACTGAGCTTCCTGATCGCCCGCGACACCATGCACCAGAACATGTGGCTGGCGGCCATCCAGGAGCTCGAGGCGGACATGGTCGACGGCACGCCGGTGCCGATGGACTTCCCGCAGGAGCAGGAGCACAGCCCGCACGCCTACACCTACTGGCCGCTGTCGGACGGCGGCCAGGGGGTGGAGGGTCCCTGGGCCAACGGCCCCGCTCCCGACGGCAAGGGGGAGTTCTCGGTCACCGAGCCCACGCCGGAGGGACCGGTCCCGATGCCGCCGAAGCCGGCGCCGCACCTGTTCGCCAAGGGCACCCCGGGCCCCAGCTGAGGTCCGCGCCCGGGGGGCGCGGGGGCCGACTCCCACCCGGCCCCCGGGCACCTGCCACGGTCGTCCTTCGGCGGCGCCGCCCGGCGCTGCCGCTATCGTCCTGAGCGACGGGAGCAGTGCCCGTGCTGTTCGAGTTGGTGGTCGTGCCGGCGGCCGAAGCGTTCCTCGACGTCACCGTGTTCGTGGCCTCGATGATCGGGTTGTTCGGTCTGCTGCAGTGGCGCTACGGCGACCGTCTGGCGCGCTTCCTCGCCGCCCGGTGGCGGGCCGGTCCGCTGCTGGGGGCGGTCGCGGGCGTGTTCCCCGGCTGCGGGGGCGCCGTACTGGTCATGCCGCTCTACGTCCGCGGGCAGGTCTCCTTCGGCACGGTGGTGGCGGCCCTGGTGGCGACGATGGGTGACTCGTCGTTCGTCATCCTCGCCGCCGATCCCGGCCTGGCCGTGGTGCTCCACGCCGTGCTGTTCGTCACGGGCCTCGTCTGCGGCTATGCGGTGGACGCCGTGGGCTGGTCCCCCCGCACGAGGCAGGACGCCGCCGCTCGCCTGTCGGCGCGTGCCACGACGTCGGTGTCGTCGGCGCCGCCGGTCGCGTCGGTCCCACCGGGCGCGGCGTGCTGCCGCACTCCCCTGCCCGCCCCCGACCTGCCCGCCCCCGACCTGCCCGGCCACGGCCACCACGATCGGTCCGCGACCGGTGGTGACGGGCCGGGGTCACCGCCCCCCGGCGGACCGCACGGCCTGCGACTCGGTCACCGGCTCGGCGCGCGGGCCTCCGACACGCTCGGCCCCGTGATCTACTGGCTGCTCGTCACGCTCGGCGCCCTGCTCGTCGTCCCGGTGCTGCTGCAACCCGAGGTCGACACCATCGCCGACCGGTTCGCGACCGGCCCGGCCGATCTCGGCCTGCTGGTCGGACTCGCCGGCACCGTCACGGCCGGGGTCCTGGCGTGGCGCGAGCGACGGGCCCGCCGTGACGGGCGGCCCCGCCGGGAGACCTCCGAGGTCGTCGAGGTGCTGCACGCGACCGCGTTCGAGTCGGCACGCATCGCCGTGTGGGTCACCGTGGCGTTCGTCGGCATGGCGGTGGTCGCCGAACTCGGCCTGTCGATGGTCGCGCTGGCCTCGCTGGCGGGTCTCGGCGGCGTCCTCGCCGGTGCCGCGCTCGGTCTGGTCCCCGGTTGTGCCCCGCAGATCGTGCTGACCGGCCTGTACGCCAGCGGCGGCCTGCCGCTGCCGACGCTGCTCGCCAACGCCCTGAGCCAGGACGGCGACGCGCTGCTGCCGCTGCTGCTGATGGACCGACGTTCGGCCGTCGCGGCCAGTGTCCTGACCACGGTTCCCGGCCTCCTGGTCGGTGCGCTCGCCCTGGCCGTCGGGCTCGGTGCCTGATGCTGTGCGCCTGACGAGGAGACGTACCGTGTCCGGATCCGAGGGCCGCCCGTCCGCGGGTCACGTGCCCACCGAGGGACTGACGTTCATCGGCAACGCCACGGTGCTGCTCCGGCTCGGCGGGTTCACGTTGCTGACCGACCCCAACTTCCTGCACCAGGGCGAGCACGCCAAGCTCGGCGGTGGGCTGCGCTCGCGTCGGCTGCTCGACCCCGCCATGGACATCGACGAACTGCCAGCCCTGGATCTCGTGCTGCTCTCGCACCATCACGGTGACCACTTCGACGAGGTCGCCATCGAACGGCTGGACAAGTCCCTGCCGATCGTCACCACGCCGCACGCGGCACGCAAGCTGCGCCGTCAGGGCTTTCGTCGCCCCGTCGCCCTGCGGACCTGGCAGATCCACCGGCTGACCCGCGACGACACCACCCTGACCATCACCTCGCTGCCGGGCAAGCACGCCCCCGACCCGCTGGCCAAGGTGCTCCCGCCGGTGATGGGGAGCCTGCTCGAGTACACCTCGCCGGGTCGACGGCCGCTCCGTTGCTACGTCACCGGCGACACCTTGCTGCACGAGCGCCTGCACGAGATCCCGCGCCGGTTCCCGGACGTCGACCTGGCGATCGTCCACCTCGGAGGGACGCGCATCGCCGGCATCCTGCTCACGATGGACGCGACCCAGGGACGGCAACTGCTGCAACTGGTCCGTCCGCGGACGGCCGTCCCGGTCCACTACGACGACTACACGGTCTTCCGCTCGCCCCTGTCGGACTTTCGCACCGCCGTCGACGACGCGTCGCTCGACACCGAGGTGGTCTACCTGGGGCGGGGGAACACGTTGCCGCTCTCGCTGCTCGAGGAGGAACTGTGATACGACGACGCCCGACCACCACCCTGGCCGCCCTGGCTCTCGCTGCCGGCGCGACCCTGACCGGCTGCGGCGACGCCGACCTCGACGCGGACACCGACGCGCCGGTCGAGACCGACGACCCGGCCGACATGGTCGACCCGCCAGGCGAGGACGACGACACCGAATCCACCTGGCAGGAGGATCCCGGCACGGAGCGCTGAGCCGCTCGCGCCCTCCCCGCACCTTCCGTAGCGACCTGGAGCACCATGGACACCGGCCTCAACCTCGACGTCATCGCCACCGCACACCAGTTCCTGGGGTACCTCGTGGCTCTGGTCGTGCTGACCGCGGCGATCGCGGGATTCGTCGTCGACCGCGACCGCCCCTTCGCCGCCCGCAACTTCGTGCTGCCGGCGGTGCTGATCGACATCCAGATCCTCGGCGGCCTCGCCATCTTCGTGCTCGGTCGGTACTGGGAGCACCCGTCGTTTTTGGTGTCGATGCTGCATCCGTTGCTGGCGCTGGCGGCGCTCGTGGTCGCCCACGTCGCGATCGGGCGCGCACGCAAGGCCGACGTGGCCGTGCAGGCCAGACGCACCGCGGCCGGCGGGCTGGTCGTCGCCCTGGTGCTCGTGTTCGGTGCCATCGGTGTCGTCAGTGCGGGGATCCGCGGCGTCGGGGCCTGAGGGCCGCTCCGGGTCTACGCTCGCGTGGTCGCGGAGGAGGTCGACGTGGCATGGTCGGGGCCGCCGGCGTACGCGTGGGACTGGTTCGCACGCCAGCGGCTGTTGTGGCGCGAGACCCGCAGCCGACTCGCGGTGGCCGGTGAGCCGGCGACCGCGCGCCGCTACGCGTCGGTCGAGACCCGCACCGACGTCGTCCCCATGCTGCGCGCCGACTATCCCCGCGACCCGCTCGTGCGCGACGTCGTGAACATCGTCGTCGCCGAGCTGGCGTTCCTCGACCGGATCGACGGTCGGTTCGAGGACCTCGGGCTGCGCAATCCGCCCCGAGGACTGCGGTGGTGGTGGTCAGCGCTCACCGGTGAGGAACCGCAGGCGCCCGCCGCCGCGCCGCCCGACCCGCCGGTGCAGCTCGCGCTCGACGAGGTCCTGCGCGGCTACGGCGACCCACCGTCGCCCTGAGCCGTCCCGTCAGCGTGGCCTCGCAGTCGGTGACGGCACGAACGTCGACGGTGCCGGGACGGATGGGCCGGGTCGACGCCGTCACGGACACGCGGGCGCTGGCACGCTGGGGACATGACTCGACGCCAACGTTCCCTCGGGCCCTCCCTCGGACTCCCGGGCGTGCGCGCGCTGGTGCGCTGGCAGCTCGGGCGACTGTTCGGCCCGCCGCCGTTCGATCCGGCCACCGGCGCGGGCGACCCGGGGCTGTGCGGCCCCGGTTCGGCGTCGTGGCAGGTGATCGGGGAACCGGCCGCGATCGCCGGCGGCCTCCGGGCCCTGCTGCTGCAGGTGGCGCACCCGCTGGCCATGGCCGGCGTCGCCGACCACTCCGCCTTCCGGACCGACCCGCTCGGCCGGTTGCACCGCACCTCGGCGTACGTCACCGCCTCGACGTTCGGCTCGACGCCGGAGGCGTTGCGGGTCGCCCGACAGGTCCGTCGGGTCCATCCGCACGTGCACGGCACCGCGCCCGACGGCCGCCGTTACCGGGCGGACGACCCGCGACTGCTCACCTGGGTGGGCATCGCCCTCACCTCCTCGTTCCTGGTCGCCGACCGGGCGTGGTCGCCGCGCCCGCTCGGACCGGAGCGGCGCGACGCGTTCGTTCTCCAACAGTCGCGCATCGCTGCCCTGCTCGACCCCGCCGTCGACGTCGACGGGCTGCTCGCCGACGAACGAGCGCAGGCCGAGCTGCGGGCGGGCCGGGTGGCACTGCCGCTGCTCGACGACGGTGTCCTGCCCCGCACGGAGGACGAACTCGACGCTGCGCTCGCCGACTTCGCCCCGGAGCTCGGTGTCAACGAGCAGGGGCGCTCGGCACTGCGGTTCCTGCGCTGGCCACCGCTGCCCGCCTCGGTCCGCGGGGCCTACCTCGTGCTGTACGCCGGTGCGATCGGCTCGCTCGAGCCGCACGAACGCCGCGCCCTGGAACTGGACCTTCCGCGCACCGCCGCCCGGGCCGCGGTGCTGCAGGCCCGCGTCGCACTGACCGCGTTGCGGGCGGCCACCGGCCCCTCGCCCAGCGTCGAGGCCGCCACCCGACGTGCCGACGGCGCGAGGGGCACCGGTGCCCCCGAGAGCGATAGCGTGGCCTCCTGACGCTCGGGAGGACGTCGCCTTGGCCACCGCCATCCGGACCTGCGCGCTGTGCGAGGCGACCTGCGGCCTGCGACTGACGCTCGACGGGAACACGGTCGTCCGGGTCGTCGGCGACGAACACGACGTGTTCAGCGCCGGCTACCTGTGCCCCAAGGGGGCCCTGATCGGCGAGGTCCACGCCGACCCCGACCGGCTCACCCGTCCCCGGGTGCGGCGCGACGGCGGCTGGGTCGAGGTCGACTGGGAGGAGGCCTTCGACGAGATCGGCCGACGGTTGGCGCCGATCCTCACCGAGCACGGTCGCGACGCCGTCGGTGTCTACCTCGGCAACCCCAACGTGCACAATCTCGCCGGTCAGCTCTACGTGCGACCGCTGCTCAAGGCGCTGGGCACGCGGCAGGTGTTCTCGGCCTCGAGCGTCGACCAGCTGCCCAAACACCTGTCCTGCGGCGCGATGTTCGGCGACCCGCTGGCCGTGCCGGTCCCCGACATCGACCGCACCGACCTGCTGGTCGTCCTCGGCGGCAACCCCCGGGTCAGCAACGGCTCGCTGTGGACCGCCCCGAACCTGCCTGGCCGGCTCGATGCGCTACGGCGGCGCGGGGGCAGGCTCGTGGTCGTCGATCCCCGCCGCACCCGCACGGCGGCGCGCGCCGATCGGCACCTGGCCGTCCGCCCCGGCACCGATGCGCTGCTGCTCGCCGCCGTCGCGAACGTGCTGCTGGCCGAGGGACTGGTCGACGGCGAGGTCCTGAACTCCCCGCGTGTGACCGGACTGGATGCCCTGCGCGGACGACTGTCGCCGTTCACCCCGCAGGTGGTGTCACCACGCGTCGGCATCCCGGCGGAGGCCGTCCGCGAGCTGGCGAGGGAGCTGGCCGCCGCGGGGCGGGCCTGCGTGTACGGGCGGTTGGGCACCACCACGGTCCGTCACGGCACCGTGACCAGCTGGCTGGTCGACGTCGTGAACCTGCTCACCGGCAACCTCGACCGCCCGGGCGGCGCGATGTTCGCCGCCCCCGCACACCACCGGCCGACGCGGCGGCCGTTCACCGCCGGCCGTTGGCGCAGCCGCGTCCGCGGCCTGCCCGAGGTGATCGGCGAGCTGCCCGTCGCCACGCTCGCCGACGAGATCGAGACCCCCGGCGACGGGCAACTGCGGGCCCTGTTCGTGCTCGCCGGCAACCCGGTGATCTCCTCGCCCGACGCGGGCCGGCTCGACGCCGCCATCGCCGGCCTCGATCTGGTCGTGGCCGTCGACACCCACGTCACCGCGACCGCCCGGCACGCCACGGTGCTCCTGCCGCCGCCGTCGGTGCTCGAACGCTCCCACTACGACCTCACCTTCACCGGTTTCGCCGTGCGCAACGTCGCCAACTACTCCCCCGCCACCTTCGCGCCACCGGCGGGCCAGCTCGACGAGTGGCAGATCCTGCTCGGCCTCGCCGCCGTGGTCCTGGGCCAGCGGCCACCGCTCGACCTCGCGGCCGCCGACGCCTTCGTGGCCCACCAGCTCGCCGAGCAGCTGGTGACCGATCCGTCGGCGCGCGTCGCGCAGCGCGACCCGCAGGCGCTGCTCGCCGCGGTCGGTGACCGCGTCGGTCCCGAGCGGCTGCTCGACCTGCTCCTGCGAGCCGGCCGTTCCGGTGACGGCTTCGGACAGGATCCGGACGGCCTGACCCTGGCGGATCTCGAGGCCGCCCCGCACGGCGTCGACCTCGGGCCGCTCCAGCCGCGACTCGACGAGGTCGTCAACACCGCGTCCGGACGCGTCGAGGTGCTGCCCGACCTCCTCGTGCCCGGGATCGAAGCCCTGGCCGACGAACTCGCGGCACCGTCGACCGACGGTCTGGTCCTGATCGGGCGACGGCACCTGCGCACCAACAACTCCTGGTCCCACAACGTCGCCGGGCTCCGCGGCGGGTCGCTGTGCACCCTGCAGGTGTCGCCGGCCGACGCCGCCCGCGAGGGACTGGTCGACGGCGGCCGGGCGACGGTGCGTTCGCGGGTCGGCGAGCTCGTGGCGCGCGTCGAGGTCACCGACGACCTGCGCGAGGGGGTCGTGAGCCTGCCGCACGGCTTCGGCTCCGACCTCGACGGCGTGGAGCTGACCGAGGCCCGCCGTGGCAACGGCGTCAACAGCAACCTGCTGACCGACGCCGCCGAGCTCGACGTGCTGTCGGGCACCGCCGTGCTCAACGGCATCCCCGTCGACGTCACGCCCGCGACGGACGACACCCCGAGCGCGGGCGCCACACCGGCGACGGGACGGGGCCACGAGCGTCGGGCGCCCGTGCGCAGCTGACCGCCGGCCGGACGGCGCCATCGGCCACCGCCGTTCCCGGCCGTCGGGGGGCAGGCTCGCGGCCCGACGACCAGAGGCTGCCCATGTCCGCCCCACCGACGGGGACGCCGGTCCCCGCTCTGCCCGACCAGGTCGACGTCGTCGTGGTCGGCGGCGGTCCCGCCGGCGCGTCCGCCGCGACGTGGCTCGGTCGCTACCGGCGGCGGACCCTGCTCGTGGACGCCGGTGAGCCGCGCAACCGGTGGGTGGACCAGGTCAACGGGATCCCGGGGCTCGACCCGATCCCCCCCGACGACCTGCAGCAGCGCCTGCGACAGGGACTCACCCGCTACCCGCACGTGACCCGCCTCGAGGGCCGGGTCGTCGAACTCGTCGGCGACCCCGACGCGAAGGACGACTGTCGGTTCGTCGCGACGCTCGACGACGGTCGGCAGGTGGCGACCCGCCGGGTGGTGCTGGCCACCGGTGTCCGTGACGCGTTCCCCGCACTGGAACGCTTCGAGGAGCACTACGGCGCCGACGTCTTCCACTGCCCGAGCTGCGAGGGGTTCGACGCGCGGGACAAGCCCGTCGTCGTGCTCGGCTGGGGGCCGCACGTGCCGGCGTTCGCCTCCGAGCTGCTCGACTGGGCCAGCTCGGTCACCATCGTCACCGACGGGCCCTCGCCGCAGGTCTCGGCCGAGCAGCTCGACGCCTGCACCCGGCTGGGCATGGACTTCGTGACCGACGACCCCGCCGAGGAACTGCTCGGCACCCGCGGGTCCCTGCAGGGCGTCCGCCTCGCCAGCGGCCGCGTGGTGGCCGCCGGCATGGTGTTCTTCTCGATCGCCCACGACGCCGACCTGTCGCTGGCGAGCTCACTCGGCTGCGAGGTCGATGCCGAGGGGGTGCTGGTCGCCGACGCCGAGGGACAGACCACCGTTCCGGGCGTCTACGCCGCCGGGGACGTCACGCACGGCATGCAGTTGGTCGCGGTCGCGATCGGCAAGGGCACCACCGCCGGGGTCGCGTGTGCGAAGTCGCTCCACGGTGACACGACCTCGCCCGAGTCGCCGAGCTCGGCACCCGACGCCTCCCCGTTGGTGCCCGCCGATCAGGACGACGAGGAGCCCGACGTCACCCCACGCGCCTGACACCGGCGGCCGTGAGCTGGACAGCCGGGTCGTGAACGGCTGCACTGCCACCACCCTCCACCGAGCCCGAGGACGTCCCGCCGTGAACGATGCCGCACCAGCTCCGAGCTCCGTCGACGTCGACCGGTCCGGTGAGCAGTGGTGGAAGACGGCGGTCGTCTACCAGGTCTACCCACGCAGCTTCGCCGACAGCGACGGCGACGGCGTCGGTGACCTGGCCGGGATCACCTCGCGCCTGGACTACCTCGCGCAGCTCGGTGTCGACGTGCTGTGGCTCTCGCCGGTCTATCCCTCCCCGCAGGACGACAACGGCTACGACGTCGCCGACTACACCGACATCGATCCGACCTTCGGGACCCTCGCCGACCTCGACGACCTCGTCGAGGGGTTGCACGCGCGGGGGATGAAGCTCGTGATGGACCTGGTGTTCAACCACAGCTCCGACGAGCACCCCTGGTTCGTGGCCTCGCGATCGAGCGTCGAGGACCCCAAGCGGGACTGGTACTGGTGGCGGCCCGGCCGTGACGGGATGGCGCCGGGGACGCCGGGCGCCGAGCCCAACAACTGGGGCAGCTTCTTCTCCGGTCCGGCGTGGGCGTTCGACGAAGCCACCGGCGAGTACTACCTGCACCTGTTCTCCCGCAAGCAGCCCGACCTCAACTGGGAGAACCCGGCGGTCCGCGCCGCCCTGTACGACGTGATGCGCTTCTGGCTCGACCGCGGCGTGGACGGCTTCCGCATGGACGTCGTGAACTTCGTCTCCAAGGACACCGCGCTGCCCGACGGCATCGTGCATCCGGGTGGTCGGTACGGCGACGGCTCGCCGTACTTCTTCTCCGGTCCGCGCATCCACGAGTTCCTGCACGAGCTGCACCGCGAGGTCATCGCCCCGCACGACCGGCCGACGATGGTGGTGGGCGAGATGCCCGGCGTCACGCTCGAAGAGGCCCGGCGCTTCACCGATCCGGCCCGGCGCGAGATCGACATGGTGTTCCAGTTCGAGCACGTGCAGCTCGACCACGAGGCGTCGAAGTGGGACGCGATCCCACTGGACCTGCGCGAGCTGAAGGCCTCGCTGGCACGCTGGCAGGTCGGGCTCGCCGACCGCGGCTGGAACAGCCTCTACTGGAACAACCACGACCAGCCACGGGCGGTGTCGCGATTCGCCGACGACGGCGACCACCGCGTCCCGGCCGCCAAGATGCTGGGCACGGTCCTGCACCTGCACCGGGGGACGCCCTACGTCTACCAGGGAGAGGAACTGGGGCTGACCAACACCTCGTTCGACCGCATCGAGGACTTCCGTGACATCGAGTCGGTCAACCACTACGCCGAGGCCGTCGCCGACGGCGCCGACCCCGAGCGGATCCTGGCGCAGCTGCGGGAACGCAGCCGGGACAACGCGCGCACACCGATGCCGTGGGACGACGGGCCACAGGCCGGGTTCACGACCGGTGAGCCGTGGATCGCACCCAACCCCACCTTCGCGACCATCAACGCGCGCGCGGCGGTCGACGATCCCGACTCGGTCTTCCACCACTACCGGCGGCTGATCGAACTGCGCCACACCGAACCGGTGGTGGTGCACGGCGACTTCACGCTGCTGCTGCCCGACGACGCGCACCTGTACGTCTTCACCCGACGCCTCGACGACGTCGAACTGCTCGTCCTGGGCAATTTCTCCGGCCAACCACGCGACGTGCCGCTGGAGGACGCCCGGCGGTGGCGCGACGCCGAGGTGCTGGTGGGCGAGCCGGGCACGCCCGACCAGCTGCATCTCGGACCGTGGGAAGGTCGCGTCCTGCGTCGCGCCGGCTGAGCACCGCCGCTCCCCACCCGTGGACCACCGTCGACGGCGTGCCCGACCGGCCACCGTGGCCAGCGGTGCCGACGGACCCGCGGGTTACGGTCGACACGACGACGAGCGCGAAAGGCGACGCGTGCGCACACGTCCCTGGATCGCAGCCGCAGCAACCCTCGGGCTGCTGTTGACCGGCTGCGACGAGCCCGGATCACCGCCCGCCGACGAAGTCCACGACGATCAGCAGATGCCACCCGACGAGGCCGGCGACGAGGTCACCGACCGCCCGGCCGAAGCGGACGACCCCGCCGGCTGACCGGTCGTAGCGGCCGTCGCAACGCCTCGGGCGGCCCGACCGAGCCGGAGATCCGGTCGGTCGGGCGCCCGTCGGTGTGGCGGTGTCCTACAGCGTCGCTGCCAGGTCGTTCAGGGCATCCGCCAGCCGCTGCTGGTCAGCCCCCTTGAGCTGCTTCGCCGCGTTCTGCAGCTGCGAGACGGCCGCACGACGCTGCGGGCCGGTCGAGAACGACTCCGCCCGGTCGATGAAGCCCTGGACCTGCTTGAGCGTGTTCGGGGCGATGCCCTCGGCACGCACCAGCTGGTCCAGCGTCGCCCGCACCACCGGGAAGCTCGGCTCCCACGTGATCTGGCGCATCGACATCGCGTTGTGCTCGTCGAGGCGCACGGTGTCGGCGGCCGCGATCTCGTTGGCCGTCAGGTCCTCGGTCGGCACCAGGTCGAGCAGGTCGAGGCCGCGGGCGATCTCCCCACCGACGATCGATCCGTTGTACCAGTAGCCGCTCCAGAACCCACCGAGCACGGTGCTGGTCGTGCTGATCGGACCGCGGTCGAAGTAGCCGATCTCGACCGGGTTGTGCGGGTCGGTCCAGTCGAACATCGAGATGCCACCCTGGTACCAGGCCTGCACGATGATGTCGCGGCCGGGGACCGGGACGATGTTGGCCTGGTGGGCGACGCAGTTCTCGGTGTTGGTCTGCGCCACCGGCAGCTTGTAGTAGCTCGCGAACTCGAGCTTCTTGCCGTCGGCGGTGTCGACGATCTCGAACAGGGCGTTGGCGCCCCACTCGAGGCGGTGCTGGGCGACGCAGCGGGCGCCGGTGCCGCCGCCCCACTCGTCGGTGAACATCACCTTGCTGCCGTCGTTGCTGAAGTTCGCCGAGTGCCAGTAGGCGAAGTTCTCGTCGGCGACCGCGTCGATGCGGGTCGGGTTGGCCGGGTCGGAGATGTCGAACAGGGTGCCGTTGCCCTGGCAGGCGCCGGCGGCCAGGCCGATCTCCGGGTAGGCCGTGATGTCGTGGCAGGTGGTGCTGTTGGGGCTCGGCGAGTAGCCGTTGCCGGCCGGGAAGCAGCTGTTGGTGTCCGAGCACGGGTGGCCGGACCGGGTCGGGCCGTTCTGCAGGCCGTTCACGGCGCCGGTCTCGTAGTCCTGGAACAGCCGGGCCTCGTTGACGACCTCGGCGGCGGCCGGGTTGTCCACGGGGACCTTGATGACCTCGATCATCCACTGCGACGGGTTGTCGGCGTTGACCGAGGTCTGACCGCAACGACCGTCACGGAAGCCCTCGGGCGTGTGGACCGCCTCGCCCGCGTGACGCTGACCCGAGGTGCCGTTGTTGTAGATGTAGACGTGGTCGGGGTCGTTGGGGTCCTCGACCAACCGGTTGGTGTGCGAACCGCGACAGGTTTGCACGACCGCGACCTGCTTCGGGTCGTCGATGTTCGAGATGTCCCAGATCCGCACGCCACGGGCACGGTCCGGGTTCGGGGTGAACGACGAGCCGGCACCCTGGGTGCCACAGTCGACGCGCCCGGACGCCTCCTCGACGGAGGTGAACAGCAGGTTGCCGTGCACGTTGGCGTCACCCTGGCCACCGGGGCAGAGCACCTCGGTGCGCAGCGTCGGGTTCGACGGGTCCGAGATGTCGAAGATCTGGAAGCCCTGCCAGTTGCCGTGGATCGCGTAGTCGCCCGTGAAGGCGAGGTCCGAGTTCGCGAACGCGAACTGCCCGATGTTGTTCGGGTTGAAGAAGTTGCTGTCGCGCTTGTCGAACCGTCCTCGGTGCTCGAGACCGAGGCTGGCCTCTTCGGCGTCGTCGAAGCCGGGCGCCAACCCGGCACGCGGGTCGTCGGTCGACGGCAACTGGGCGAACGCCGCAGTCGGCATCGCGGCGGCGAGCATCGCCACGGACGCCAGGACGGCGAACGATCGGCGACCGGTACGTGAACTCCGCCGCGCGCGGCGGATCGGTGACTTCATGGTGGTTCCACCCTCTCGTCGTCCTCCCCCGCGGGCCGCTCCCATACGGCCGCTGGCGACGCCTGCTGCTCTCGTCACCGGAGGGAGAGGTCGCTGACGCTAGTGCCGCGGTTCCGCGCCGGAACCGCTGTCTCCGCCAACGCGCGCATCCCGGCCGTTCGGCCACCGATCGCGTGCGTGATGACGCCGGCTCGGCGTCCGAGCCCACGGATCAGGCGTCCGACGCCGCCGGGCGGGTGGAACGGCCGACGGCGCGCACCGCCCGGTGTGCCTGTCGGGCGAGATACCAGGCGCCGACGCCGGCTCCCGTCCAGGTCACGCCGTACCGGAGCACCCCGCCGACGTGGGGGACGTCGGGCAGCAGGTACCAGCCGATGCCCGACACCGTCACCGCCAGGGCCATCGCCACCTCGGGGACCCGGCGCAGGCGCGGGCGCACCCGGGCCCGCACCCCGGCTGCGGGGAGGGACACCCGATCCCAACGGACGAACGCGCCGTAGGCGAGCAGGTTGCCGACGAAGGCGATGTCGAGGGTGAGCAACACGCCGAGATGGAACAGGGCGAGTCCGGCGAGCACGAGTCGGAACAGCGGCCACCACAGCACGCTGACGATCAGGACGCCCTCGAGGCCGACGGTGAGCCAGTCGACCACCTCCCACAGCACCGGCACGTCGAGTTGGACCAACCGCGCCCCCAGGACGGTGTCGACCTGGCGGACCTGCTGGTCGATGAGCAGCTGCGACCAGACCGCGTGGCTGTCGGGCGAGAGCCAACCGCCCCTGGCCTTGGGCAGGGCGGCCGTCGCCATCGCGATGCCGACGGTGAGGGCGTACGCACGCAGCACCCAGTGGCGGACCGTCCGGCTGGCGCGCTCGCGCGCAGCGTCGACCGACCAGGCACCGTCCCAGCCCGCGAAGGCCAGGAATGCCGGTAGCAGGAAGAACAGGATCGCGTGATCGATCTTGCCCAGCGAGTAGGTGAAGCCGTGCCCGAGAACCAGTACGGCCGTGACGACCAGACTCGCCGGACGGGTACGCCACCCCACCAGCACGGCCATCAGCGCGACCGCGAGCAGCAGCTCCAGGCCGGTCAGGACCGCCGACGGTGGGAAGCCGTCGAACAGCGTCATCAGGCCCGGCGGCGGGGCGTACAGAGCGTCGGGGAAGGACGACGCCCACGCGAAGTTCGGCAGTCGCAACAGCGCGTACGTGGCGAACAGCACCCGGAACCGGCCGAGGCCCTCGAGCGTGAAGTCGCCGCGGGCGACCCAGCGATCGAACGTCTCCAGCGCCGTCCCCAGCCCTCCCGTCATGACGGGAAGTCGTAGGTGCGCCGGGCATCGATGGCGACGGGTCTGGGTTCCGGGTCGCCGAACCCCTGCTCGGAACGCACCCAGGCGATCTCGGCGTGCGTCGGTGTCCGTCCCCCGCCGAGCTCGGCCAGTCGGTCGCGCAGCCAGGCCCGCGTCTGGGCGGCCTCGGCGCGTTCGTCGTCACGGAAGGCGTGGTCGAACACCGCGATCCGGGCCACCCCGGCCGCCGCCATGACCTCCACGTGGTCGTAGTGGCCGACGCTGCCGTCGGCGTAGTCGACGGTCACCCTCGGCGTGGTGGTGACGACGACGTCGCCGTCGGCCGGCGCCGAGGCGAACGAGGGCTGGTACAGCGCCGGGTACGGCTCGGCGAGCACCCGGGTGATCAGCATCTGCGTCGGTGCGGCGATCAGCAGGACCGCGAACAGCAGCCGAGGGGTGCCGACACGGGCGGGTCCCGTTGCGCGCATTCGCTCACACCTTCGGTCGCGGCGAGGACGCGTTGCGTGAAGCCGCCGCCTCGCACGCCGCCCCTCGCACGGCGCGTCCGCCCACGAAGGTGCGCGAACGTCGCCGGTCCCGCCCGGCCCCGACGGGAGGTGCTCACCTTCCTGCGTGGTCCCGACGCACCGGCGACACCGCACGGAAACGACAGAGGGACCGGTCGTGGCGACCGGTCCCTCCAGGGTGGGGCGTGCAGGAATCGAACCTGCGACCTCTTGCGTGTCGAGCAAGCGCTCTAGCCGACTGAGCTAACGCCCCGCATGGGACGCGAGCGGACCAGCCGCTCGCGCGGCGCGAACGGTACCCACGGCCGCCGTCGAGGGCAAACCTGGCGGTGCCGACGGACTCCACGCCGCGCGGGGTGGGCCCTCCTAGGCTGCCGCGTCGGCACGAGCGACCGGCACGCGACGGGAGGAACCGGATCTTGGACACGCCGATCTTCGAACGCGACGGCCGGCACGTCGTCCCGACCCCGTTGGCGCGCGGCCCCTGGGACCGCGACTCCTGCCACGGAGGCGCCCCGGCGGCGCTGCTCGCCGCCACGGTCGACGCGCTGCCCTCGCCGGTACCGATGCAGGGCGTGCGGCTCACCTACGATCTGCTGCGCCCGGTACCGCTGGCGCCGTTGACGCTGTCCAGCGAGGTGCTGCGCGACGGCAAGCGCGTGCAACTCGCCACCGCCTGGCTGTGCGCGGCCGACGGCACGGAGCTGATGCGTTGCCGGGCCCTGCGGCTGCGCGTCGGGAAGGTGGACCTGCCCGCCGCGACCGTGGTCGACGACGAACCGCCGCTGGTCGGCCCCGAGGAGCTGCCGCGGCTCGAGGGTCGCGACGGCTGGGCGGACGACGGGTTCTGGCGGGCGGTCGACGTGCGCATGGTGTCGGGCGCGCTCGGTGACCCCGGCCCGGGCACCGCCTGGTTCCGGGTCGAGGCGCCGCTGCTCGACGACGTGACCCTCACTCCCCTGGCACGCGCGGCCGCGGCGGCCGACTTCGGCAACGGCATCGGCTCGCCGTTGCCGATGGGGCCCTACCTGTTCGTCAACCCCGACCTCACCGTCCACCTCGACCGCCTTCCCGAGGGCGACTGGGTCGCCCTCGCGGCCCGATCGGTGGTGCAGGCGACCGGCAACGGTCTGACGTCCTCGACGTTGTCCGACCGTGGTGGCCGTATCGGCATCGCGGCGCAGAGTCTGTTCGTCGCCGACCAGCGCTGACGTCGCGCGACCTGCTGTCGGCCGCAGCCGCGGCCGACGGCGGACCCGCCGGGCGACGGCGTCAGCCGGCGGCCGAGTCGTCGGGGTCGTCGAGGTCGTCGACCAGCGCGCGCAGCCGGCGGGCACGCTCGTCGGCGGGCAGATCGGCCAGCGCCACCCCCGCCACGAACGTCGACAGCGGCGCCGTCCACCGTTCGCTGGTGTGGGCGGCGATCCGGGCGAGGTCGAGCAGCGCCGCCCGTTCGTCGGCCGTCACCACCGGCGCCTCCCCCGACAGGGCAGCAGTGAGTTGCACGAACCACGATTCCGGCTGCACGGGGGCTTCCTCCGGGCGTCGGCATGGCCGCACCACGCGTGTGCGCGGCGGCCGGGCCCACGTTACCCCTGCGGCGAACGGCACCGCGGGTGCCACGGGACGGCCGCTGATACGCCATACTCCTGAAGTCGGAGTGTGACGTTGACGACCCAGCGGCTGCCCTCGACTCCCCGGTGAGCCCTCGTTGTCCATCTCCTCGGTCTCTTCGTCGTCCCTGCCCGAAGGTCTGCTGTCCGCGCTCCGCGAGTTCAGCGCCACGATCCTCAATCCGTACGACCTGCAGGAGTTCCTCGACCGTCTGCTGCGCAGCGTGCTCGCGATCACGAAGGCCGACGGTGCCGGCGTGATGCTGTCGGGCCGCAACGGCCTCGGATTCGCCTCCGCCACCGATCAGGACGTCGTGGACGCCGAGGTGACCCAGGACCGCGTCCGCGAGGGCGCCTGCCACGAGGCGTACCAGATCAATCAGCCGATCGTCGTCGACGACCTGCGGGACACCGGACGCTGGCAGGAGTACCGCGAACGCACGCTCCGCCTGGGGTTCCTGGCCGTGCTGGGCATGCCCCTCAACGCCGCCGGCCAGACCATCGGGGTCCTGGACGTCTACCGCCGCAGCGCCGGCCCCTGGACCGCAGCCGACCGGGAAGCCGCCGAGGTCCTCGCCACCATCGCCGCCGGCTACATCCTGCACGCCAACCAACTGCGGGCGCAGCACGAGCTGGCCGAGCAGTTGCAGCAGGCGCTCGAGAGCCGCGACCTGATCGGTCAGGCGAAGGGGCTGCTGATGGCACGTCACCGCATCGACGCGGAAGAGGCCTTCCAACTGCTCCGCAAGACCTCGCAGGACACGAACCTCAAGCTCCGGGACGTCGCCGCCAAGTTGGTCGTGTCGGAGGCCGACTCGACCGGCTGACCGCCTCGACGCGGGCGACCGGGCACCGGGGTGCTCCGACCACCTCGCGTCGCACCCGGAGGTCGCCGCACGGCTCGGGCGTCGCGGAGAGGCACGTGTCAGGGCAACTGGCCGGTCTCGACGACCTCGTGGGCGAGTTCGACCAGCTTGCGGTTGCGGTCCTGCGAGACCCGGCGCAGCAGGTCGAACGCCATGTCGGCGGTCATGTGGTGACGGGCCATGATGATGCCCTTGGCCTGGCCGATGACGTCCCGCGAACGGATGGTGGTGTGCAGGCCGGCTTCGGTCATCGCGGCGCGCATGGCGATCGACGCGTGGGTGGCGAAGACCTGGCCGACGAGTTGCGACCGCTCGTCGAAGGCGTGCGGCGTGCGGCTGTAGAGGTTGAGCGCGCCCAGCGTGACCTCGCTGGCGAACAGCCGGAAGCTGATCGTCGAGCGCACCCCGAGGGCGAGCGCCCGCTCGCGGTACGCGGGCCAGCGGTCGTCCGACTCGAGGTCGTCGATCACGACGGTGCGTTCGTCCGCGATCGCGTCGAGGCACGGCCCCTCGTCGGCCTCGTACTGCGCGTGGTCGCTGTCGATTGCCACGGGTGACGAGGACGCGGGCGAATCCACACGACGGCCCTTGCTGACCAACATCAGGCTGGCGCCGTCGCAGTGCGCGAGCAGATCCTCGGCCGCCGCCACGATCTCCTGCAGCGTGTCCTGCAGGTTGTCGAGGTCGGCGATACGCCGGGCCGTCGCGCTGATCGACTCGAGCAGGTCCCGGTCCGTCCCGTACTCGTCGACGACTACCTCGCCCACAACGATCTCCCCTCGTCACCAGGACCATAGGAGCGCCGACCGGGATGTGCCGACCCACCGAGGCACGAACGGGTCGCGTCGGTCCGCCGACCTCGGCTTTTCGTCGGCAGTGCGCCTCCCGCCGGCTCGCGTACCGTCCGTAGCTCCCATCGCTCGGGCCGACGGGTCCGAACAGTGGCGGCACACGACCACCACCCCGAGCGGACACGGCACCTGAGGTCGCCACCGTCCACGAGCGCCACGAGGCACGCGCATGAACCCACACGGCAACGCGACCCTGCGTCACGAGCGCACCTCGGTGCTGTCGGTCGAGGTGGCCGACGCGCCGGAGGTCGCGACCTCGGCGATGTTCGACGAACGTCTCGCCGACACCTACGAGCGGCTCGGCGTGCGGCCCGGCCTGCTCGAGGACCTCGCTGGCATCGTCGAACGCCGCTGGTGGCCCGAGGGGACGTTGTTCTCGTCCGTCGCCGCGACGGCCGGCGAGGCCGCCATCGAGGCCGCCGGCATCGACCGGGACCGCATCGGGCTGCTGATCGACACCTCGGTGTCGCGCGACCACCTCGAGCCGTCGGCCGCCGTCGCCGTGCACCACGACCTCGGGCTCGCACCGCACTGCCTCAACTTCGACCTCGCCAACGCCTGCCTCGGCTTCATCAACGGCATGAACCTCGCGGCCACGATGATCGACGCGGGACAGATCGAGTACGCGCTCCTCGTCGACGGCGAGGGCAGCCGGTACACCCAGGAGCGCACGCTCGAGCGGCTCGCCGGCCCCGGCGTCACGGTCGAGCAGATGTTCGCCGAGTTCGCGTCCCTGACGCTCGGGTCGGGTGGTGCCGCGATGGTGCTCGGCCGCAGCGACGCCCACCCCGAGGGGCACCGGCTGCTCGGCGGCGAGGCGCGCGCCGGAAGCGAGCACCGACTGCTGTGCGTCGGCGACCTCGACGGGATGACGACCGACACGGCCGCGCTGCTCGAGGCGGGCCTGGACGTCGCCGAGCTGACCTGGACGACCGCCGAACGCAACGGCTGGGACTGGGGCGCACTCGACCACTACATCATGCACCAGGTCTCGGCGGTCCACACGACGGCCATGCAGAAGCGGCTCGGCATCGACCCGGACAAGGCACCGCTGAGCTTCCCGACGCGCGGCAACATCGGCCCGGCCTCAATCCCGACCACGCTCGCGCTGCACCAGGACCAGATCCGTCCCGGTGACCGCGTGCTGCTCACCGGCATCGGTTCGGGCATCAACACGACCGCGCTCGAGCTGCTGTGGTGAGCGCAGGGACGCCCATCCCCGCCAGCCTGCCCCCGACCGACCTGCCCGGCCTCGACCCGGCCTGGTCGCATCTGGTCGAGGCCGTCGACGCGCACGGGGTCCTCCGGACCTGGCACGTCCTGTACACGCAGGCACCCGGTGACCCCGAGCCGGTGGGCACGCTGCTGTGTGTCCACGGCAACCCGACGTGGTCGTACCTGTGGCGTCACGTCCTGGCCGCACCGCCCCCGGGCTGGCGCGTCCTCGCCGTCGACCAGCTCGAGATGGGCTACTCCGAGCGCACCGGCGTCGATCGCCGCCTCGGCGACCGGGTCGCGGACCTCGGCAAGCTGACCGACGCGCTCGAGCTGACCGGTCCCGTCGTGACCGTCGCCCACGACTGGGGCGGGCCGGTCGCGCTGGGATGGGCGCTCGCCCACCGCGAGCAGCTCGCCGGGGTCGTCCTCACCAACACCGCCGTCCACCAGCCCGATGGTGCTGCCGCCCCGCGTCTGATCGAGCTCGCGCGGACCCCGGCGTTGCTGACCACCGTCTGCGAGCGGACGCCCACGTTCGTCCGCGGCGCCACCGTGCTCTCCCGCGTCCGCGGCGACCGTGCCGTGCGGGACGCCTACGCCGCGCCGTACCCGAGCGCCGCGCACCGCCGTGGTGTCGCGGCCTTCGTGCGCGACATCCCGCTCGAGGCCGACCACCCGACCGCGCCCGTGCTCGACGGCATCGCCGACGGGCTCGACGCGCTCGCCGACGTCCCGGCGTTGCTGCTGTGGGGTGGCGCCGACCCCGTCTTCGGTGACCGCTACCTCCACGACCTCGAGGCCCGACTCCCGCACGCGCAGGTCCACCGTGACGGCCGCGCGAACCACCTCACCCCCGAGGACCTCGAGGTGGCCGCCCACGTGCGGACCTTCGTCGCGACGACCCGCCGCAGCGCAGACGCGTCGTCCGACGACGGGCGGTCGGGCGATGCCGGTGACGCGGACGACGCTGCTCGGTCGGCCCGTGTCCCGGTGTGGGCGCGGCTGGACGACCCGACGATCGCCGAGCGCCCGGCGATCGTCGAGCTGCCCTCCCGCGCGGACGCGTCGGGTCCGGGTGCCGAGGCGACCGGCGCGCCGCGCGTACTCACGTTCGGCGCGCTCGCCCGACGGGTACGCGCCGTGGCGGCGGGCCTCGCCGACCTCGGCGTCGCCCCGGGTGACCGGGTCGCCCTCGTCGTGCCGCCCGGACGGGACCTCGCGACGGCGCTGTACGCCTGCTGGCGCATCGGCGCGGTCGTGGTGCTCGTCGACGCGGGTCTCGGCCCGCGCGGGATGACCAGCGCGTTGCGCAGCGCCGCTCCGGATCACCTGATCGGGATCCGACGCGCACTCGCGGGAGCGCTGGCCCTGCGCTGGCCGGGGCGACGCATCGCCGCCGGGCCGGTCCCCCGGGCCCTCGCCACCGCCGCGCAGGTCGCCGCGGACCTCGACGGGCTGGCCGAGCGGGGCGAGGCCCTGCTGGCGAGCGCCGGGGACGCCGCGCTCCCGCCCGCGCCGCAGGCCGACGACGACGCGGCCGTCGCCTTCACCTCCGGCTCCACCGGCCCTGCCAAGGGTGTCGCCTACCGGCACCGGCAGCTCGAGGCGCAGCGCGACGCGTTGGTCGCCACCTACGACGTCGGCGAGGACGACCGGCTCGTCGCGGCCTTCGCGCCCTTCGCGCTGTACGGCCCGGCGATGGGGGTCACCTCGGCCGTCCCGGACATGGACGTCACCGCGCCGTCGACGCTCACGGCCGCCGCGCTGGCCGACGCGGTCGCCGCCGTCGACGCCACGCTGGTCTTCGCCTCGCCGGCCGCGCTGGTCAACGTGCGCGCCACCGCCCAGGACGTCCCGCCGCGCCACCGGACCGCGCTCGCGGGGGTACGCCTGCTGCTGAGCGCCGGCGCGCCGGTGCCTTCCGAGCTGCTGCGGGAACTCACGGAGCTGATGCCCGTCGCCGAGCCGCACACCCCCTACGGCATGACCGAGGCCCTACCGGTCGCGGACATCTCGCTGGCCGGGATCGAGGCCGCCGGCGAGGGCGACGGCGTGTGTGTCGGGGCGCCGCTCACGGGCGTCGAGGTGGCGGTCGCGCCGCTCGACGCCTCCGGCGTCGCGGCGGCGGTCCCGACCGACGAGCTGGACGTCGTCGGCGAGCTCTGCGTCCGGGCCGCCCACGTCAAGGACCGCTACGACCGGCTGTGGGCCACCGAGGTCGCGTCCGCCACTCCCGCGGGCTGGCACCGCACCGGCGACGTCGGCCATCTCGACGCGCAGGGGCGCGTGTGGGTCGAGGGTCGCCTCGTGCACGTGATCGTGACCGCCGACGGGGTCGTCACCCCGGTCGGGATCGAGCGGCGGGTCGAGCGGTTGAGCGATGCGAGCACCGGCACCCGGGTCCGGCTCGCGGCCGCGGTCGGCGTCGGGCCGACGGGGACTCAGCACGTGGTGGTCGTCGTGCAGAGCGACCCGCCGGCCCGGCGCGCGGGCCTGGCGCCACGGGCGTTGACCGACGCGGTGCGCTCGGCGGTCGACGTGCCCGTCGCCGCGGTGCTGACCGTGCCGCGCATCCCGGTGGACATCCGCCACAACTCGAAGATCGACCGCACCGCGGTCGCGGCCTGGGCCTCCGCGGTGCTGGCCGGCGAACGCGCGGCCGCGCCGTGAGGACCCGGAGGACGACGTCGTGAAGGTGTTGGTGACCGGGGCGAGCGGCTTCTACGGCGGTGCGGTCGCGGCCGCGTTGGCGGCGCGGGGCGACGAGGTGACCACCCTGCAGCGTCGTGCCGTCACCGGCCCGTTCCGCAGTGTGCGTGGCGACGTCACCGACCCGGCCGTGGCCGCCGGGGCGGTCGCCGGGCAGGACGCGGTCGTCCACCTCGCCGCCCGGGTCGGGGTCGTCGGCAGCGCGGCGGCGTTCGCCGAGGTCAACGTCGGCGGCACGTCGGTGGTGCTGGACGTGGCCCGCGAGGCCGGGGTCGGGCGTTTCGTGTACGTCTCCTCCCCCTCGGTCGCGCACGTCGGGCGCTCGCTCGTCGGCGCGCCGGCGGCACCCGCCGACCCCGAACACGCCCGCGGTCCCTACGCGCGGACCAAGGCCGAGGGCGAGCGGCTCGCCCTGGCCGCCGACGCCGACGGGTTCGCGGTCGTCGCGATCCGCCCGCACCTGGTGTGGGGTCCGGGTGACGAACAACTCGTCGGCCGCATCGTCGCCCGCGCCCGCGCCGGACGTCTCGCGCTGATCGAGGACGGCGCCGCGCTCATCGACACCACCTACGTCGACAACGCGGTGGAGGCCACCCTCGCCGCGCTCGACCGCGCCGAGCACGTCCACGGCCGCGCCTTCGTGGTCACCAACGGCGAACCGCGCCCCGTCCGCGACGTGCTGGGGGCGATCTGCGAGGCCGCCGGGGTGCCCGTGCCGACGTCACGGGTGCCGTTCCGCGTCGCCTGGGGCGGCGGTCGGCTCGTCGAGCTGGTGTGGGAGCTTCTCGGCCGCGAGGACGATCCGCCGATGACGGCGTTCCTCGCCGAACAGCTCGCCACCGCGCACTGGTTCGACCAGCGCGAGACCCGCGAGGCACTCGGCTGGCAGCCGCGGGTGTCGTTCGACGAGGGGATGGCGCGGCTCGCCGCGAGCCTGCGGCGCTGAGGGCGCCCCCGCACGTTGCGGCCGCAGACGCCAGAGGCGGGGACGGGAACGAACCCGTGAGAAGGGATCTGCAGGCCGGATTTCGCCGTTTCGCGCGTCTCCCGTCGTGCGGGTCCGCGCCGGCGTCCGTCACGTGACCACCACGACCTTGCCGCGAGCGTGCCCCTCCTCCACGTACCGGACCGCCTTCGCCGCGTCGGCCAGCGGGAACGTCCGATCCACCGCTGGCGTCACCGCGCCGGCGTCGATGAGTTCGGCCAGCGCCATCATGTCCTCGTGCCGCTCGGCGCTCACGAACCCGCGCAGCCGCTGGCGCAGGAACGGGGACCACACCAAGGCGCGGAGCAGCCGGTCGGTGCCGCCCAGCACACGACCGCCACCCTCGCCACCGACGAGCACCACCGTGCCCCGCGGCGTCAGCGCCCGGCGCAGCCGGCGGAGGGACGCGCTGCCTGCGATGTCGAGGATCACGTCGTAGGGCCGGTCCACCGCCAGGGGGTCGTCGCGGGTGTAGTCGACGACGTGGGCGGCCCCAAGGTCACGGATCAGGTCCAGCTTGGTGGTGCTGGCGACCCCAGTGACCTCCGCGCCCATGTGGACGGCGATCTGCAGCGCGTAGGACCCGACCCCGCCCGATGCGCCGGTCACAAGGACGCGCTGGCCGAGCTGCACCTCCGCGTGATCGCGCAGCGCCTGCAGCGCCGTCATGCCCGAGATCGCCAGGGCCGCCGCCTGCTCCGGCGACGCGGACGCCGGCAGGTGCGCGAGCTTGCGCTCCCGCGCGACCGCCAACTCCGCCCACGTGCCGCGCCCGACACCGAAGACCCGGTCACCGGCACGGAACCGCGTCACGCCCGGGCCGATCGCCTGGACGACCCCTGCCAGATCCAGTCCGGGTACGGGGTTCCGCGGGCCGCGCAGGCCAAAGACCGGCCGAACCAGCAACGGCAGCCCGTGGAGCAGGTGGAGGGTGCCGCGGTCCAGGCCGGCGGCCTGCACGCGGACGAGCACCTCCCCCTCCCCTGCCGTCGGCGGCTCACGGTCAGCCAGCCGGAGGACGTCCGGGCCGCCGTAGGTGTCGTGCACGATCGCCCTCATGTCCGCCGCCCTCTCTCAGCCTTATGCCATAAGCCTTGGCCGGACGTTAGCCTTATGCCATAAGAACGTCAACGGTTCGAGGATCGGAGGAGACGTGCCCCGCGACCCGCTGTCCCGGGACCGGGTGATCGCCGCGGCCGTCGAGCTGGCGGACGCCGAGGGACTCGGCGCCGTCACCATGAACGCCGTCGGCGCCCGGCTGGGCGTCCGCGGCATGTCGCTGTACCACCACGTGGCCGGGAAGGAGGCGATCCTGGACGGCATGGTGGACGCCGTGTTCGCCGAGGTGCACCTGCCCGCAGTCGAGGAGGGCTGGCGGAAGGGAATGCGCCGACGGGCGGTCTCAGCCAGAGCGGCGCTCTCACGGCATCCGTGGGCCGTCGGGCTCCTCGACTCCCGCACCACCCCGGGACCGGCAACCCTTGCCCACCACGACGCGGTCCTCGGCTGCCTGCGCGGCAACGGCTTCAGCGTCGCCACGGCCGGGCTGGCCTTCGCCGTCCTGGACAGCTACGTCTTCGGCTTCGCCCTCCAGGAAGTCAGCCTGCCCTTCGACAGCGACGCCGACCTCGCGGAGACGCCGTTGGCCCACGACCTCCTGGCAGCCATGCCCGAGGGCGCCTACCCCCACCTCGTTGAGGCCGCGGGCCGGGCGATGACCCCCGGGTACGCCTTCGCCGACGAGTTCGAGCCCGGCCTGAACCTGGTGATCGACGGGCTGTCCCACC
The DNA here is from genome assembly GCF_004300825.1 of Egicoccus halophilus. Taxonomy (NCBI): domain Bacteria; kingdom Bacillati; phylum Actinomycetota; class Nitriliruptoria; order Egicoccales; family Egicoccaceae; genus Egicoccus; species Egicoccus halophilus. Next base: position 1,841,194 of record NZ_CP036250.1, on the reverse strand, counting down.
TGATCCCCGACGACGTGGCAGGACCGCCCGCACCGACGTGATCCGGCGCCGACCAGCAGACCTTCCCAGCTTCACCTCGCGCCCTACAGCCACATGTCGGCGTGCGCTCGGTGACGGCGGATCCGCAGCCGCTCAGTCTGACGGCTCCGCGGGCAGGCGCACGGTGAACGCAGTGCCTTCGCCGAGGCAGCTGGCGACCTCGATCGAGCCGCCGAGGTTCTCGACCGCGTGCCGCACGATGGACAGGTCCAGGCCGGTACCGCCGGTGAGGCGGGACCGGGCCGGGTCGATGCGCCAGCCTTCCGCGACGATGGCCGCCGCGGAGGCCCAGCTCCGCGGCGTTCCGACCTCTGATCGACGGCTCTGTGAGGTGTCGGCGGGCCCGCCGTGAGTCGCGGCCTTCGTCAGACGCTGTGCGGGCCTCCAGGGTCTGCCCAGACTTCCGTTGAGGTCGGCTCGGGTTCTGGGGCCGCCCACCGCCAGGCAAGCACCGCGATGGCAGCGAGGCCCAACAGTTCGAAGGCCCAGAACATCACGTCGTCGGCGTCCTTGGGCCACACCGACGTCAGAAGGATGGCGGTGATCGCAGCGCCGGTGATGTTGGCCAGTCGTGCCGGGCGATGGTTGAGCAGCCTGGAGAGGACGACCACAGCGAGCGGCAGCTGCAGGGCGAGTCCGCCCACAAGCACCGCAGCGGTGTCGACGGTCGTTCCGCGCACCGAGTTGTCGACGAGTTCCGCGACGAACCCGGGACGGAAGAGCTCGTGGATGTCTCGGAACAAGACGTTCAGGAGCACGTAGACCCACAGCGATGACAGGGTCGCACGGGTATCGCGCTCGAGCGCTCGACCGCCGTCCCTCCGCTCCCCGACTGGCTCAGCCGGCTCGAAGAGCTGCCACGGCACCGCGGCGTGTCAGGGGCAGCGGCGGTTCACGAGGCCCGCGAACAGCTCCCGTGATCTACGTCGTCGACGCGTCAGCGGTCATCGACCTGCTCGTTCGCAGTGACCCCGGGGAGCGCGTCCGTCGATGGCTGGCCGAGGACACCGAGGCGACGCTCATCACCGTCGCGCATCTGGATGCCGAGGTCTTCTCGGGACTGGCGCGACTCCACCGTGCCGGGGAGCTCGCAGCGGAGGAGGTCGACGAACGGTTGCGACGGCTCGCTCGCCTGGACGTCCGTCGCGTCCCGATCGCTGGTGCGCTCTTGGACGCCGCCTGGCGCATGCGAGACAACATCGCCGCGTGCGACGCGCTGTACGTCGCCGCCGCGCGCGATCTGGATTGCGCGCTGCTCACGACGGATCAGCGCCTCGCCAGAGCCGTGCCGGACCTGGCGATCGAGCTCAACTGGTGAGTCGCGGCACCACCCGACGCCGGTGGCGCGGCCCTCACGGAGGAGCAACTTCCTACGGGCGTTGGATCTACTCGCCCCGGCGGTCCTACTGCAGGCGTGCCGCGGCGACGGCGTAGGCGATGAGATCGCGACGAGGGGCGATGCAGAGCACCTCGACCTGCTGGACATCGGTGTTGGATGGCAGCAGTCGGTACACGAGTCGGAGCGCGGGACCGAGGTTGGTGCCGTCGGGGGCGATCTCGTCGGGACCGGACTTCACCTTCCTGCAGGTGGAGAGGTCGCCTGTGCCAGGATGGTCGGTGAGCCAGTCGCCGAGGAGCGGATCGCCTGGCAGCGACGTGATCACCTGACGTGCTTGCTCGAAGGCTTCCGCCCCGAACCGCTCACGGACACGCCGGAGGTCGGCGGGCACATCGTCATGCCACCGCAGCGGCAGGCTCACGCCGGCTCGTCCACCGCCGCGAACAGGTCATCGACGGTGCCCTCGGTGAACCGGTCATCTGCGAGCCGGTCGCGGACCATCGCGAGCGCTCCGAGCCGTTCGAGTTCCTCGAGTTCGCGCACGGCAGCCTCCTGCTGCTCGTAGCGCTCCCGCGACAACAGCACCGCCTCGTCGCGGCGGTGGGAGCCGAAGTGAACCGGCTCACTGTGCGGCGCGCTCCGCAGGGCCGCCAGGATCGACGGCAGCGAGGAACGGACCTCTTCCATGCCCTTGACGTCGGCCATAAGCGCTCCTCCCAGGACATCCCGTACGGGTAAGCGGACGACAAGACGTACGGTACAGGCTGCCACGCAAGAGCGACCCGATGCTGGGTGGCCGCCCTCCTGGCCGCCCCCACCTGCCTGACGCCGCGCTCGGTGAGACGATCACCACCCTGGCCGAGGGCTGGACCGGCACCGCCGAGGAGCTGATCGAGGCGGCCCAGCCGCTTGCCTGCTGACGGCCGTAGGTGATCCCGTGCCGAGCTGGTCCCGCGCACGCTGACGGTCGTTGACGCAGCGTGACCAACTGACCGCCATCGGGCACTTGATCGGAACACGCCTGGAACGCAGAGAACCGGCCGCCAAGGGCCGGTTCTCTGGTGTTCGCTTGTGTCAGTCGCTGTCAGACTGGCAGAGGCGGGGACGGGAATCGAACCCGTGATAAGGGATTTGCAGTCCCCTGCCTTACCACTTGGCTACCCCGCCGGGGGCGGGCGCAGGGTAGCGGCCACCGGGCCTCACGACACATCGGCGGTGCGCGCGCCGGTCAGACCCGGTCGAAGCCCCCCGCGCCAACCGGGGTCCTCGCTGGCCAGCACGGCCAGCGTCCCACGCCCCCGACTCGAGCCGATCCACCACGACACGCCCACCGCCGCGCCCCACACGAGCAGTCCCAGCGCCGGGCCCGGCCGGCTCCAGGCCTCGTCGACCTGGCGCGGGTCCACGTGCCGCCACGGGCCGGGCCGGCCGACCTCGATCGTCGTGCGGCTGTCGAGCCGCTTCGCACGCCCGTCGACGACCTGCCGCCAGTCGGGATCGACCGCCCAGGTGGCGGGCAGGACGCTGGTGTCCTCGCGGGCCGCCCGGACGCTGGGACTGCTGAGCGCCCGCCACACGCCGCGACGGGTGTACCGCCACGAGCTGCGCCTCCAACCGACCGCCACCGGTGCCTCCTCGTCGCATCCCGGCGCTGCGGACGGTCTCAGGCCGCCTCGCGCAGCGCCGCGAGCAGCCGACGATAGCTCTCCAGCCGTGCCGGGTGGAGCGTCGTGTCGCGGAGCACGCAGCCGGGCTCGCCCTCGTGCAGGCAGTCGTCGAGTCCGCAGTCGAGCGCCGCCAGCTCCGGGAAGTGGTCGGCCAGCTCCTCGGGGCGCAGCGTCCCCAGGCCGAACGAGCGCACGCCGGGCGTGTCGACCAGCCAGGCGTCCAGGGCCGGGATCAGCATGGCGCGCGCCGACACGGTGGTGTGGCGCCCGCCGAAGCGCCCGATCTCGCCCACCGCGCGGCCCGCCTCTGGCACGAGCCGGTTGAACAGCGAGGTCTTGCCCACCCCGGAGTGGCCCGTGAACGTGGTCCAGCACCCGGTGAGGACCTGCGCCAACGCGTCGAGGCCTTCGCCGGTCTCGGCCGAGGTGACCTCCACCCGGACCCCCATCGCCTCGTAGCGCGCGGCCACCTCGGCGACGGTGCTGCGGTCCTCGACCAGGTCGACCTTGTTGATGCACAGCACCGTGTCCATGCCGCCGACCGACGCCGCGACCATCACGCGGTCCAGAAACCGGGTGCCGACGTCGAGGTAGTCGGCGGCGAGCACGACCGCGACGGTGTCGGCGTTGGCCACCACGACCCGCTCGTCGTCGAGCGCGTCGTCGGCGGTCCGCAACAGGACGGTCTCGCGCGCCAGCAGTTCGACGATGCGGGCCTCGTCGGTCTCGTGCCGCGGCGGGCGGACGCGAACGCGGTCACCGACGACGAGCTTGGTGCCGCGCATCGCGCCGGAGAAGCGGGCGGGCAGGATCTCCCCCTCGAACAGCACCCGGACCTGGCCCTTGTCGACCGCGACGATGCGACCCTCGTCGTAGTCCTCGATCCGGTCCTTGGCGGCCTGCGACAGCGGGTCGGAACGACGGCGCTGGGAGAGGAGGTGGTGGTCCTCCTCCCATTCGTCCTCGAGGGATTCGATGTCGATGCGTGGCATGGGCTGCATCCTGCCACCTGCCGCTCCCCCGGCCCACTTCGCGCGCGTCCCCACCACGCCGGCCGACGGTGCTGACCGCACCATCGGCCAGGCCCCCCGACCCAGGGCCGGAGGAACGCGACACGACGCGAACACGGTAGCGTCCGGCGCGACGTCGACCTGGAGGTCGTAGCAGGTGCCCAACGCCAGCGCCGGGGACGAGATGTTCGACTACGCACGGGCCGCGGTCGAGGCCGCCCTGGCCGCCGGTGCGACCTACGCCGACGCGCGGGTGGTGATCCGCCGCCAGGAGCGCATCGCCGCGCACAACGGCGAGGTGGAGTCGGTCACCCACGCCGAGGACGCCGGTGTCGGCGTGCGGGCGCTGATCGGATCGTCGTGGGGATTCGCGGCGACCGGGGAGCTGACCGACGTGGCGGCGAAGAAGGCCGGCGCCGAGGCGACCGCCACGGCGAAGGCGTCGGCGCTGGTGCCCGGCGCGGCGATCGAGCTCGCGGACGTGCCGGTGGCGCAGGACGTCTACGAGACCCCGCACGCGGAGAACCCGTTCGACGTGCCGCTCGGGGACAAGGTCGATCTGGTCGTCGGTGTGACCCGCACGATGTCGGAGGTCGAGGGCATCGCGGTCGCGACCGCCCATCTCGGCTTCTGGGACACCGACAAGTGGTTCGTGTCCTCGCAGGGCCACCGCATCCACCAGCACCTGGTCGAGGCCGGCGGCGGCATGGACGCGACCGCGGTCGGCGAGTCGGAGACCCAGCGGCGCAGCTACCCGCAGTCGTTCGGGCACTACGAGACCGGCGGTTACGAGGTGATCCGCCGGTTCGACCTGCCGGGCAACGCGGCACGCATCGCCGAGGAGGCGGTCCAGCTGCTGAGCGCACCGGACTGCCCGGCCGGCGAGATGGACCTGGTGCTCGAGTCGAGCCAACTGGCGCTGCAGATCCACGAGTCGGTCGGCCACGCGATCGAGCTCGACCGCATCCTGGGCTGGGAGGCCGCGTTCGCCGGCACCAGCTTCCTCGACCTCGAACAGCTCGGGAGCCTGCAGTACGGCTCGGAGCTGATGAACATCACCGCCGACGCGACCATCCCGGGTGCGCTGGCGACCTTCGGCTACGACGACGAGGGAACGCCCGCCAGGGCGGTCGACATCGTCCGCGAGGGCACCTGGGTCGGGGTGCTCTCGGGCCGCGACACCGCACACCTCGCCGGGCTCGAGCCGGGCGGGATGGTGCGCGCGGACGGCTTCAACCGGCTGCCGATGGTGCGCATGACCAACGTCGGGCTCAAGCCGGGCGAGGGCAGCCTGGACGAGATCATCGCGGACACCAGGCGCGGCGTGTACCTGGCCACCAACCGGTCGTGGTCGATCGACGACCGACGGCTCAACTTCCAGTTCGGCTGCGAGATCGGTTGGGAGATCGTCGACGGCAAGCTGGGTCGGATGGTGAAGAACCCGACCTACACCGGGATCACGCCGCGGTTCTGGGCGTCGCTGGACCGGCTCGCCGGCGAGGACGAGTGGGTCCCGTGGGGCGTGCCCAACTGCGGCAAGGGCCAGCCGATGCAGGTCGGTCACACCGGCCATCCCGCCTCCCCCGGGCGGTTCACGAACGTCCGTGTCGGCGTGAAGGGTTGAGACGATGACGACCGACGAGCACCCCGTCCGTGACCTGACCGATCTGCAGGCACTCGCCGACCGCGTGGTCGAGCTGGTGCGGACGAGCCCGCGCGCGCAGCACGCGACGGTCGAGGCCAACGTCCTGGTCGGCCGCACCCGCCACGGCCTGACCCGGTTCGCGAACTCGTTCGTGCACCAGCACGTCGGCGAGGACACGGTCTCGGTCGCGCTGACGTTGGCGGTGGACGGACGCACCGCGACGGCGGCGACGACCGACACCCGCGACGACGCCCTGCGCTCGCTGATCGCCTCGACGCTGGACTCGGCCTCGTTGCAGCCGGTCGACCCGCACTGGCCGGGGGCGACGCCGCCGGCGCCGGTCACCCGGGAGGGCAACTTCGACGCGGCGACGGCCGACGCGCGTCCCGAGGAGCGCGCCGAGCGGGTCAAGGCGTTCGTGGACGCCGACCGCGACCTGCGGGCCGCGGGCTACCTCGACACGGAGGCGACCTGGGCCGCGTTCGCTTCGACGGCCGGGCAGCGCGTCGTCGGGCGTACGTCGCGCGCGACGGTCGACGGCATCCACCAGACGGGGTCGTCGGCGGGCTCGGCGCACCAGACCTCGCAGCGGTTGACCGAGCTGGACGCGGCGGCGGCCGGTGCGCTGGCGGCCGACCGTGGCCGACGCTCGGCCGAGTTCGTCGACGTCGACCCCGGGATCTACGAGGTGGTGCTCGGCCCGGAGGCGGTGGCGACGATCCTGACGTTCCTGGGCGTGTACGGCTTCAACGCCAAGATGCACCTCGAGGGGGGTTCGTACGCCAAGATCGGCGAACAGCAGCTCGACGCGCAGCTGACGATCCTCGAGGACCCGGACGACCCGCGCTCGGTGGCACTGCCCTTCGACAACGAGGGCACCCCGCGCCGGACCTACCCGCTGGTCGAGGCGGGCGTCACCCGCAACCTCGCCCACGACCGCCGCACGGCCAGGCGCGCCGGGACACAGACGACGGGCAGCGCGGTCCCGGGCGGCGCCGGGTTCGGCGCGGTGCCGACGACGATGCGCCTGGTGGCGGGCACCCCACCGGCCGAGCAGCTGGTCGCCGACGTCGGGCGCGGTCTGCTGGTAACCCAGTTCCACTACTGCCGGGTGCTCGACCCGAAGACGTTGGTGGTGACGGGGCTGACCCGCAACGGCACGTTTCTGGTCGAGGACGGTGAGGTGGTCGGCGCGGTCGGCAACCTGCGGTTCACGCAGTCGTTCGTGCAGGCCCTGGCGCAGGGGCAGGTCGCCGCGATCGGCAACGACGACCGCTACGCCGACGCGGAGTTCGGTCCGGGCGCGGTGATCGCGCCGTCGCTGCGACTCAAGGCGTGGAACTTCACCGGCGGTGCACGCGGATGACGCTGCGGCGGTTCTCCCGGGCGCTGGTCACCGGCGCGTCGTCGGGCATCGGCACCGAGTTGGCCCGACAGCTCGCGGCGCGCAACGTCGCCACCGTCCTGGTCGCCCGCGACGAGCAGGCCCTGACGGCGCTGGCCGACGAACTGCGCGCCTCGGCGCCCGACGGTCCCGGCCGGGACGTCGAGGTGCTGGCCGCCGACCTGACCGACGAGACGGACCTGCGCCGGGTGTGCACGCGTCTGCAGGACCGTGACGCGCCGATCGACCTGCTCGTCAACGACGCCGGCACGGGACAGGTGGGACCCTTCGCCGAGCTCGACGTCGACGAGGCCGAGCAGTCGGTCCGCCTCAACGTGCTCGCGCCACTACGGCTGACCCACGCGGCGTTGCCGTTGCTGCGCGAGCGGCAGGGGGCGGTGCTCAACGTGGCGTCGGTCGCGGCGTTCGAGCCGGTCGCGAACATGGCCACCTACGCCGCCACCAAGGCGTTCGTCTCGAGCTGGTCGCAGGCGCTGCACGAGGAGCTGCGTTCCACCGGGGTGACGGTCACCGCCCTCGCCCCGGGCTTCACCCGGTCCGGCTTCGTCGACGCCGCCGACGCCAACGAAATCGCCGCGCGCATCCCCGGCTTCGTGTGGGACCGGCCGGGCGACGTCGCCCGGGCCGGCCTCGACGGCGTGGCCCGCGGACGCGCCCTGGTGCTACCGAGCTGGTGGTACCGGGTCGGGGTGACCGCGACGACGCTGACCCCCACCCGGCTCACCCGACGCATCGTCGGCGAGGTCACCCGCCGGCTGCGCTGAGCCGGCCCCGCGGTCGGGAGCACGCCTTCGTCGGTCCGCGGGTGGGCGGTCCGACCGGCGCGCCCGGGCACGGCAGGGACTAGCGTCGACCTCGACCTCGACCGCCAGACGTGGGAGCACGAGATCATGGGAGCCGATGCGATCGAAGGCCTGCTCGACGAGTCGCGCACCTTTCCCCCACCGCCGGAGTTCCAGGCGAACGCGCTGGTCACCGGCGCGGAGATCTACGACGACGCCAACGCCGACTTCGAGGGGTTCTGGGCCCGCGAGGCCGCCCAGCTGGACTGGTCCCGGGAGTGGGACACGATCCTCGACTGGCAGCCGCCGCACGCGAAGTGGTTCGTCGGCGGCCAGCTCAACGTCGCGCACAACTGCCTGGACCGCCACGTCGAGGCCGGTCACGGCGAGCAGGTCGCCTACCACTGGGAGGGTGAGCCGGGCGACACCCGCACGATCACCTACCAGCAGCTGCTCGACGACGTCCAACGCACCGCGAACGCCCTGAAGGAGCTCGGTGTCGGCAAGGGCGACCGGGTCGCGATCTACCTGCCGATGATCCCCGAGCTGCCGACGATCATGCTCGCCTGCGCCCGCATCGGCGCGATCCACTCGGTGGTCTTCGCCGGCTTCTCCTCGGCCGCGCTGCGCGACCGCATCAACGACTCGTCGTGCAAGCTGCTCGTCACCGCCGACGGATCGTGGCGACGCGGCAACGTGTTCCCGCTCAAGGACAACGCCGACGAGGCGCTGGCCGAGACCGACTCGATCGAGCACGTCCTGGTCGTGCGCCGGACCGAGAACGACGTCGCGATGACCGAGGGCCGCGACGTGTGGTGGCACGAGCTCGTGCCCGGGCAGTCCACCGAGTGCCCGCCCGAGCCGATGGACGCCGAGGACCTGCTCTACCTGCTCTACACCTCGGGAACGACCGGCAAGCCCAAGGGGATCATGCACACGACGGGCGGGTACCTGACGCAGGTCGCGTTCACCCACCGGTACGTGTTCGACCTCGAGCCGGACACCGACGTCTACTGGTGCGCCGCCGACATCGGCTGGGTGACCGGTCACAGCTACATCGTGTACGGCCCGCTCGCCAACCGCGCCACGAGCGTGATGTACGAGGGCACGCCCAACCACCCGGCCGAGGACCGGTTCTGGGAGATCGTCGAGAAGTACGGCGTCACGCAGCTCTACACCGCCCCCACGGCGATCCGCTCGTTCATGAAGTGGGGCGACGAGCACCCGGCGCGACACGACCTGTCGAGCCTGCGCCTGCTCGGCACCGTCGGTGAGCCGATCAATCCCGAGGCGTGGATGTGGTACCGCGAACAGATCGGTGGCGGTCGCTGCCCGATCGTGGACACCTGGTGGCAGACCGAGACCGGCGCGATCATGATCGCCCCGCTGCCGGGGGCCACGACCACCAAGCCCGGTTCGGCCACGTTCCCGCTGCCGGGCATCTCGGCCACGATCTACGACGACCGCGGCAACGAGGTCGGCGTTCCCGGCGGTGGCTACCTCGTGCTCGACCGTCCGTGGCCGTCGATGCTGCGGGGCATCTGGGGCGACGAGCAGCGGTTCGCCGACACGTACTGGTCGCGCTTCGGCGGCGGGATCTACTTCGCCGGGGACGGGGCCAAGCGCGACACGGACGGCTACTTCTGGCTGCTCGGTCGGGTCGACGACGTCATGAACGTCTCCGGCCACCGGATCTCGACCACCGAGGTCGAGTCGGCCCTGGTGAGCCACCCCTCGGTCGCCGAGGCCGCGGTCGTCGGCCGTGCCGACGCACAGACCGGGCAGGCCATCGCCGCGTTCGTCACGCCGCGCGGCAACGTCGAGGGCGACGAGGCACTGGCGAAGGAGTTACGTGAGCACGTGGCGAAGATGATCTCGCCGATCGCCAAGCCCGCGTCGCTGCTGTTCACCGCGGACCTGCCCAAGACCCGGTCGGGGAAGATCATGCGGCGCCTGCTCAAGGACATCGCCGAGGACAAGGAACTCGGCGACACCACGACGCTGGCCGACGCCGGGGTGGTCGACACCATCAAGGGCCGCTACCTCGACCAGCCCAAGGACTGACGCCGTTCGGTCGGGGCGCCCCCGCCCCGACCGGCCGCTCCCCCGGTTGGGTGTGTCCTTCCACACCCGACGAAGGGAGCACGGACATGGCGATCAGCGAAGTGCTGCGCGACCACGGCGACGACCTGCGTGTCGACCTGCTCGCGAAGGTGGTCGAGGCCGCACTGGACTGTGCCGGTCACTGCACGGCCTGCGCCGACGCCTGCCTCGAGGAGGGCGACCCGGGCCTGGTGCGCTGCGTACGTTCCGACCTCGACTGCGCCGACATCTGCGCGGCCACGGCGAAGGTCGTCGCCCGCGCCGGCGCGTCCGGGGCGCCGTGGTTGGAGCTCGTGCGGGTCTGCGCCGAGGCCTGCCGTGCCTGCGCCGAGGAGTGCGAGCAGCACGCCGAGCACCACGACCACTGCCGCGCGTGCGCCGAGGCCTGCCGCCGGTGCGAACAGGCCTGTCGGGACCTGCTCGACGCCGTCGCCTGACCGGTGGCGGACATCTGGCGCTCCCTGACCGCGCAGCTCGGTGCCGGCGCGGGCGAGCTGGTGGCGGTGCTGGTCTCGGTCCTGGCGATCTACGCCTGGGTCGTGCTCGCCAACCGGCTGCTCGGCCTGCGCAGCTTCGCGAAGCTGTCGGCGTTCGACTTCGCGATGACCGTCGCGGTCGGCTCCATCATCGCCGGCGTCGCGCTCGGCAACGCCCCGGTGGCGTCCGGGCTGGTCGCGGTCGCGGTGCTGTTCTTCTCGCAGTGGGCGATCGCCAAGCTGCGGCAGCAGAGCCGGTTCGACCGCACGGTCGACAACGAGCCGCTGCTGCTGATGCACGAAGGACAGGTGATGCACGAGGCGCTGGCCGCCGCCCGCCTGACGCCCGACGACCTCACCGCCAAGCTGCGGGCCGCCAACGTCCTCGACCCGGCCGAGGTCCATGCCGTGGTCTTCGAGACGACCGGGGACATGACGGTGCTGCACGGCAAACAGCCCCTGGACCCGTCGCTGCTGAACGGTGTCCGCCGCGCCTCCGAGCATCCCCGGACGTGATCCCGTCCCCGCCTGCCCCCGTGGTGCCCTGACGTCGTGTCGGCCCCGACGTGGACATGCCTCGGCTCCCGCGACCGCGCGCGTCGCGGCGGGACGTATCCTCCCGCGGCTCGGTCCTGCCCGGGACCGCCTCGCTGATCGTCGGAACCGTGCAGGGCCGCCATGACCGTTCCCGCCGCGCTGGTCCCCGACCGTTCCGCCCGGCTCGCCGTGACGGCCGCGTTCCTGGCCAACGGCGCGGCGATGGCGTCGTGGATCGCCCGCATCCCCGACGTGCGCAGCGGGCTGGGCATGAGCGAGGCGACGCTCGGGATGGTCCTGCTCGGCATGGCGCTGGGCACGATCGTCGCCCTGCCGCTGGCCGGCGGCCTGGTCGCGCGCATCGGCAGCCGGGCCGTCACCGTCACCGGCGCGATCGGCATCGTGGTCGTCCTGCCGCTGCTCGGGCTGGCACCCTCGCCGTGGTCGCTGGCGGCGACGCTGGCCGCCTTCGGCGCGTCGGTGAGCACGATGGACATCGGCATGAACGCCCAGGGCGTGGGCGTCGAGCGCGGCTACGGGCGCTCGATCCTGGTCGGGCTGCATGCCGCCTGGAGCGTCGGCAGCCTGCTCGGCGCGCTGGCGGCCACCGTGGCGGTGCGGGCACGGGTACCGGTCGAGGTGCATCTCACGGTGGTCGCCCTGGTCGTCGCCGCGACCGTGGCGGTGCTCGCGCGCTGGCTGCGGGTCCGCGACCGGGCCGTGGCGGGGACCTCCTCACCGCGCTTCGCCCTGCCACGCGGCGCGCTGGTGCCGGTCGCGCTGATCTGCTTCGCGTCGGCGCTCGGTGAGGGGACCGCCAGCGACTGGAGCGGGATCCACCTCGACGACGTCGTGGGGGTCGCCCCCGAGCGGGTGACCTGGGGCTACGTGGCCTTCACCGCCGCGATGACCCTCGCGCGACTGCTGGGCGACCGGGTGACCCGGCGGTTCGGCCCTGCGGCGGTGGTCCGTGCCAGCGGCGCGGTCGCCGGCCTCGGGTTCGTCCTGGTCACGCTGGTCCCGACGCTGCCGGCCGCGGTCGCCGGCTTCGCCCTGGCCGGCGCCGGGCTGGCCCCGATCGTCCCGCTGTGCTTCAGCGCCGCCGGCCGCCTCGCCCGCTCGCCGGGCGAGGGAGTGGCCGCCGTCGCCACGATCGGCTACGGCGGGTTCCTGGCCGGCCCCCCGCTGATCGGCGTGCTAACCGAACAGCTCGACCTGCGCGTGCCGCTGTTCGCCGTCGGCGTGTTCGTCCTCGTCATGACGCTGCGCCCGGCCGTCGTCGCCGCCGAGGCGGCGCCCGTCGAGGCAGGTGAGCGCTAGAGCTCGCCCTTCTCGCGGGCCTCGTCCACCAACCGGCCCACGTTGTCCACGTCACCCGGGGTGCCCTCCAGCAGGCGGTTGCGGACCGCGAGGAAGGCGCGACCGAGCTCGGCGCGCTCGTCGTCGCCGACGTTCTCCCGGGCCGCGTTGAGGATGTCGCGCTCCTCCTCGTCGATGTGGTGGTTGAGCGCCTCGACGAGCTCCTCGAGCTTGTCCTCGAACGTGTCGTGGTCGTCGACGTCGGCCACCTCGAGCAGTTCGAGCAGGGCCTCGTGGCCCTCGCTGTGCTCCTCGGAGCCGTGCTCGATCTCCTCGGCCTCCTCGGGCGCCTTGCGGCGCAGTGCCGGGTAGACCTCCTGTTCCTCGGCCTCGGCGTGCGCCACGAGCAGGTCCGCGAGCTGCCCGCGCAGGGCGGCGCGGTCCTCCTCGCGGTTGCGCAGCAACCGGAACAGCCGCTCGAACTCGCGGTGGTCGGCGAGGATCAGACCGACGACGTCCTCGGTGTCGGCGGTGCTCGCGCCTGCGTACTGCTGACTCACGGGTGCTGCTCCCTGCTCGCGGGCGCCGGAGTGCGCCCTGCCGCCGGTCATCCTCCCAGAGCACCGTGCGAGCGGCGGACCGTCCGTCGCGACCGGACGGACACCGACACGTTGCCCGCGACGTCGCGGGATACCGTGCCAACAATCCTGACACGTCGCTGAAGTCCCCGCTGAGGCGACCGACCGGATGTCGGAACTCGACTTCGCCCGCTGAATTGGTTGCCGGCACCGCCGGCGGAGCAGACGGATCTCGCTCGTGACCCTCGCCCTCGCCGTCGGCGCCGTGTTCGTGCTCGCCGCACTGACGCCGCTGCTCGTCCGCCTCCTCGACCGCAACGCCGGCTATCTCGGCGGCGCGGTGCTGCTCGCCGTGGCGGGCTGGATCGGTGTCCAGGCTCCGGCCGTGCTCGACGACGAGCACGTCACCCAGTCGCTGGCCTGGCTGCCCGACGCGGGCATCGACTTCGCCCTGCGCCTCGACGGTCTGGCACTGCTGTTCTCGATGATCGTGCTGGTCGTCGGGGCGATGGTGCTCGCCTATGCGGCCCGCTACTTCGGGCCGGACAGCCCCAAGACCGCCCGCTACCTGTCGTTGCTCACCCTGTTCGCCGGCGCGATGCTCGGCCTGGTGCTCGCCGACGACGTGCTGCTGCTGTTCGTGTTCTGGGAGCTCACCAGCGTCTCGAGCTTCTTCCTCATCGGTGGGCTGGGCGAGGGCAAGCAGGGCGCGACCCGGGCGTTCCTCACCACCGGGCTGGGCGGGCTGGCGCTGCTGGCCGGCGTGACGCTGCTCGCGGTCGCCGCCGGCACGGGGTCGCTGCACGAGATCCTCGCCTCGCGCGAGACGATCCTCGCGTCGGGCGTGGCCTCCGCGGCGATCGTGCTGCTGCTGCTGGCGGCCTTCACCAAGTCGGCGCAGTTCCCGTTCCACTTCTGGTTGCCCGGGGCCATGGTCGCCCCGACGCCGGTGTCGACCTACCTGCACGCCGCGACGATGGTCAAGGCCGGCATCTACCTGCTGTTCCGGTTCACCCCGCTGTTCGGCGGCGTGCCCCTGTGGCAGGTCACGCTGGTGCTGGTCGGCATGGGCACGGCCCTGTTCGGCGCGGTCGTGGCCACCAAGCAGAACGACCTCAAGGCGCTGCTGGCCTACTCGACGATCAGCCAGCTCGGCCTGATGGTCGGCATCATCGGCATCGGCACGTTCTACGCCCTGGCCGCCGCCAGCCTGCACGTGCTCGCCCACGCGCTGTACAAGGCCGCGCTGTTCATGACCGTCGGCATCGTCGACCACGAGGCCGGCACCCGCGACCTGCGCCGGCTCGGCGGCCTGCGTCGGACCCTGCCGCTGACCGCGCTGGCCGGTGGCCTCGCCGCCGCCTCGATGGCCGGCATCCCGCCGCTGCTCGGGTTCGTGTCGAAGGAGGAGATCTTCGCCGCCTTCCTCGAGGCGAACGACCCGGCCTGGCTCGGGGTCGTCGGCATCGTCCTGGCGGTGCTGGCCAGCATCGGCACGGTGGCCTACAGCGCCCGCTACTACCTCGGCACGTTCGAGGGACCGGAGCGCACCCACGCCCACCGGGCACCGCGCTCGTTCGCTGCGCCCGCGGCGCTGCTCGGCCTGCTCGGACTCGGCCTGTCGGCGGTCGTCGGCCGGTTCGACCCGCTGGTCGACGCGGTCGGCGTCGTCACCACCGGCAACCACGAGTCGCACATGCACCTCGCGCTGTGGCACGGGTTCGGTCTGCCGCTGCTGCTGTCGAGCATCGTGCTCGGCCTCGGACTCGGCGCCGTGCTGCTGCGCACCCGCATCGAGACCTGGCAGCAGCGGATCACGCTCCCGCGCGGGGCCGACGTCTTCGACCGGATCTACGACGGGGTGCTGGCGCTGGGCACCCGGGTCGGCAGCCCCTCGGTCCCCCACGGCGCGGCCTTCTACCTGATGCCGGTGGTCCTGACCCTCGCCACCGTCGGCGTCGCCAGCACGTTGCGGGTCGGCACCGACGGGCTCGGCGACCCGGCCCCGTGGCTGGCGGCCGACTGGGCGATCGTGGTGCTGCTCGCCGCCGCCATCGTCGGCACCGTCCAGGCCCGCAGCCGCCTCGCGGCCATCGCGACCCTCGGCATGGCCGGGTTCACCGTGGCCGGCTGGTTCATCCTGCTGGGCGCGCCGGACCTGGCGCTCACGCAGATCCTGGTCGAGACGCTGTCGGTCGCGCTGTTCGTGGTCGTCTTCCGCCGCCTGCCCTCGACCTTCCCGAAGGTCAGCCAGGTGCGCAAGGTCACCGCGGCGGTCGTCGCCGTCGTCGTCGGCACGCTGGTCGGCGTCGGCACCTACCTGTTCACCGGCCGCCGTGAGCTGTCCGAGGTCGGTGCCCAGTTCCTCGCCGACGGCGAGGGGCTCACCGGCGGCGCCAACGTCGTCAACACGATCCTGGTCGACTTCCGTGCCCTGGACACCCTCGGGGAGATCACCGTGCTGGCCGTCGCCGGCGCCGCCATCTTCTCGCTGGTCCGGTTGTCCTCGCGCAGCGCCGTACCGCGTCCCGGCGTCGACGGCGAGCCGCTGACCCCGACCCAGTGGGGCGGCATCGGCGTGATCGACAGCCCGATCCTGCGCACGTGCGCCAGCCTGCTCGCCCCCGCGATGGTGCTCGCCTCGCTGTGGCTGCTGCTGCGCGGCCACGACGCGGTCGGCGGTGGCTTCATCGGTGGCCTGGCCGTGGGCGCCGCGGTCGTGCTGCTCTACCTCGCCCGTGGCCACCAGCGCATCTGGCAGAGCCGCCTGCTGCGGACCCTGCCGCTGGTCGGTGTCGGGCTGCTCGTCGCCGTCGGCTACGGCGTGGGCGGCCTGGTGTCGACCGGCGCCTTCCTCGACGGTGCGAAGTGGTACCTGCCCTTCCTGCCCTTCCACCTCGAGGTGGCGGCGTCACTGGTGTTCGACATCGGCGTGTACCTCGTGGTGGTCGGCCTGGTGGTCGCCATCGTGCGCCACCTCGGCCAGGGCATCCCCGAGCCGCCGCCGGACCCCAACCGCATCGGCATCCCCACGTGGGCGTCCGACGCCGGCGAGACCCGTCCCCGCGACCGCCAGGTCCTCCCGCCGGCCCGACCGGGCCACTCCGCGGACGCCCCCGCGTCGCCTGCCGAAGACCACTCCTACAGCACGGCCGGCCCTTCGGGCCGACAGGAGCACCAGTGACCGCCGCGATCATCGTCGGCCTGCTCGCCGCCGGCGGGACCTATCTCGTGATGCAACGCGGCATCGTCCGCGTCGCGATCGGGTTCGGCCTGCTCGGGCACGTCGCCACCACCATCCTGGTCACCTCGGGTGGCATCGCCCGCCGCGGGGTGCCGTTCATCGGCGAACCCGGCACGCCCGCCGACCCGCTGCCGCAGGCGTTCGCCCTCACGGCGATCGTGATCTCGTTCGGCATCACCGCCTTCCTCCTGACTCTCGCGTTCCGCGGGCGTGACGTCCTCGGACACGACGACGTCGAGGATCTCGAGCAGTCCGACGAGGACGACCTCGACGAGTACGCCCTGCCTGCCCACGCCACCCCGGAGGAGCGCCCGTGAGCGCCCTGCTCCCCCTCCCCTTCGCGCTGCCGCTCGTCGCGGCCGCCCTGGGTCTGCTCTTCCGCAGCCAGCGGGCGGTGCAGCGGGTGATCACCGCCGCCCTGCTGACGACGCTGGTCGTCTTCGGCGGGGCGCTGGTCGCCGCCACCTCGGGCGGGCGGGCCGTCGCGGTCGACATCGGCAACTGGCCGGTCGAGCTGGCGATCGCGTTCGCCGCCGACGGGTTCTCCGCGCTGGTGCTGCTGACCGTCAGCGTCTCGGCGGTGCTCGCGCTGGTGTTCGCCGTCAGCCGCGGCGAGGACGCCCACCCACTGTTCCACCCGATGGTGGCCGTCCTGCTCGCCGGCGTGCTCGGTTCGCTGCTCACCGCCGACCTGTTCAACCTGTTCGTCACCTTCGAGGTGATGCTGATCGGCAGCTACGTGCTGCTCACCCTGCGCGGCGGTCGCCGCCAGGTCCGCGCCGGCGTCATCTACGTCACGGTCAGCCTGCTCGCCTCGACCACGTTCCTGGTCGGGATCGCCCTGCTGTACGGCACGGCCGGCACGGTCGCGTTCGCCCAGCTGTACGGCGTGGTCCAGACCACCCCGACCGCGGCCGTCGGCGCGTCGATGATCGCCGCCGCGATCGCCGTCAAGGCCAGCCTGGTACCGATGCACGCCTGGCTGCCTCGCACCTACGTGCAGGCCGGTCCCGGCGTCACCGCGCTGTTCAGCGGCCTGCTGACCAAGGCGGGCGTGTACGTGCTGTTCCGCCTCTACAGCGTGCTGTTCGCCGGCGACCCGGGCTACCGCAGCCTGTGGTTGGCCGTCGCCGGCGTCACGATGGTGGTCGGGGTGCTCGGCGCGGTCGGCCGCGGGGACATGCGCGGCATCCTCGCCTACCACATGGTCAGCCAGGTCGGGTACCTGATCCTGCCGCTGGGTCTGTGGAGCCTGGCAGGGGTGACCGCCGGCATCGTCTACCTGATGCAGTACGTGCTGGTGAAGGGGGCGCTGTTCGTGGCCGTCGGCGCGGTCGAGACGCTGACCGGGACCGGCAAGCTCCAGGAGCTCGGCGGCATGGTCCGGACCCGACCCTGGCTGGCGCTCGGGTTCCTGTTCCCCGCGCTCGCCCTGGCCGGCATCCCGCCGACGTCCGGCTTCGTCGGCAAGTACCTGCTGATCCGGGCCGCCTTCGTCGACGCGCACTGGGTGGCGGGCGGCGTGGCCGTGCTGGTCAGTCTGTTCACGCTGCTGTCGATGGTGAAGATCTGGAACGGGGCGTTCTGGGGCGAGCTGACCGACCGCTCGCGTCAGGAGCCGGCCGGCCGGGCGCTGGGCCTGCGGCCGGTACCTGCCGGTGGCGCCGGGGACAGCGAACCGCCGGTCGCCCGGGCCCCGTCGAACCGTCGGGTGGCCGGCATGGTCGGTCCGACCCTGCTCGTCGCCGTGGCCGTGTTCGTGCTCGGCATCGGCGCCCAGCCCCTGATCGAACTGGTCGAACCGGCAGCGCAGTCGCTGCTCGAGCCGACCGCCTACCTGGAAGCGGTGAGGTCCCTGTGAAGCGCGTGATCGGCGTCCTGCGCCGCCTGCCCTACATCGTCTGGGCCCTGCTGGTCTTCCTGTGGGCGCTCGTGCTCTCCAACGTCCGCGTGGCCTGGGAGGTCCTCACCCCGGGCCTGTCCATGACGCCGGCCATCGTGCGGGTCCCGACCCGGACCCGATCCGACTGGGAGACCACGTTGCTGGCGAACATGATCACCATGACGCCGGGGACGCTGTCGATCGAGGTCGACGAGGACACCCGCGACCTGTACGTCCACACCCTGTACTACGAGGGACGCGAGGCCTTCCTGGCCGAGATCGCCAGCCTCGAGCGCACGTTGCTGAAGGCCACCCGATGACGCTGATCGACCTCGGACTCGCCGTGCTGGCGCTGTCCTTCGCCCTGGGCATCGTCCGGGCCGTCCGCGGCCCGAGCGTGGCCGACCGGGCGATCGCCGCCGACCTGTGCCTGTACGCCATCGTCGGGGCCATCGCCCTGCTGACGCTGCGCACCACCTACCGGGAGTTCCTCGACGTCATCCTCATCGCGACGTTGCTCGGCTTCCTCGCCACCATCTCCCTCGGGGCCCTCGTCGGAAGGCGCGACTCGTGATCCTCGACCTCATCGGCGCCGTCCTGATCGGGCTGGGCATCTTCCTCGTGCTGCTCGCCGGCATCGGCCTGCTGCGCTTCCCGGACGTGTTCATCCGCTCCTCGGCCACCACCAAGGCCGCCGGCCTGGGTATCGCGCTGGTGCTCGCCGGCACCGCGTGCGCGATCGGGACCGGCGAGGCCGCCGTCAAGATGGGCATCGCCATCGTGCTGCAGTTCATCGGCGCGCCGGTCTCCGGCCACGTCATCGCCCGCGCCGCCTACCGCGCCGGGACCCCGCTGTGGGACCGGACCACGGTCGACGACCTGCAGGGCTTCGTCGAACGACCCCACGAGCTCGAGGCGCGCTGAGGTCGGTCGTCCACCTCGACGGCCCCGTCCGCACCCCGGTGCGGACGGGGCCGCTGAAGTTCGGGTGAAAGTTCCCGGGTACGTCGCGGCAGACGGCCGGGAGGCCGGGACCTCGGTTCCCGGCTCCGGGAAGCTCCGCTAGGTTCGCAGGCCACCGCGACCCCGAGGTCGGTGACCGGCAGCTCGACGGGCACCGGCCGGCAGCTGCCCTGCCTGCCACGGACGTCGTCTCCCCTCACCCACCGTGCTCGCTCCCGGAGGCCGATGAGCCCCCAGGCTTCGCTGTTGCCGCTCGCCGCTGTCGGCGTGCCGGTGTTGACCGCCGTGGCGATCCTCGTGACCCGGCGGCTGCCGGCCGTGCGCGACGCGCTGCTGGTCGTCGGCGCCGTCGCGACCCTCGCGGTCGTCGCGCCGCTGGTCCCGGCCGTCCTCGCCGGTGAGGTCCCCACCACGTCGTTGGGGCAACTCGTGCCCGGCGTGGAGCTCTCGCTGCGTGCCGACGGCATGGGTCTGCTGTTCGCGCTGCTCGCCGCCTTCCTGTGGGTGCTGGCCGGCTCGTACGCGATCGGGTACATGCGCGGCGACGCCGCCCGCAACCAGACCCGGTTCTACGCCTTCTACGCGCTGTGCCTGTCGACCGCGTTCGGGGTGGCGTTCGCCGGGGACCTGTTCACGTTCTTCATCTTCTACGAGCTGCTGACGATCGCGACCTATCCGCTCGTCACCCACAAGGGCGACGACAAGGCGATCGCGGCCGGTCGGCTCTACCTCGGCATCCTGCTCTCGGGCGGCGTCCTGGTCCTCGCGGCCATCCTGCTGACCTGGGCCAACGTGGGCGAGCTCGCGTTCACGCCGGGAGGGCTGGTCGGCGACACGATGGGCGACGGGCTGACCATCCTGGTGTTCGCGCTGTTCGCCGCCGGGTTCGCCACCAAGAGCGGCATGATGCCCGTGCACCGCTGGCTGCCTGCCGCGATGGTCGCTCCGACCCCGGTCAGTGCCCTGTTGCACGCCGTCGCGGTCGTGAAGGCGGGCGTGTTCGCCTTCGGACGCGTCGTCGGGTTCGTGATCGGGCCGGACGTCCTGCTCGGGCTGGGCGTCCAGGGCTGGTTGTCCGTCGTCGCCGGCGTGACCATCGCCGTGGCCAGCGTCGTGGCCCTGCGCCAGGACCACCTCAAGCGACGGCTCGCGTACTCCACGATCGCGCACCTGTCGTTCATCGTGCTCGGCTTCTCGTTGCTGTCCCCGACCGCCTTCGAGGGTGGGCTGCTGCACATCGTCAACCACGGTCTGCTCAAGATCACGCTGTTCTTCTGCGCCGGCGCGATCCACATCGCCGCGCACAAGGACCATGTCAGCGAGCTCGACGGCATCGGCCGCCGGATGCCGTTCACGATGCTCGCGTTCGGTCTGGCGTCCTACGGGCTGGCGGCTCTGCCACCGATGGGTGGCTTCGTCAGCAAGTGGTACCTGACGCTCGGCGCGCTCGACGCCGACCAGCAGGTCTACGCGGCGCTGATCGCCGGCTCCGGGCTGTTCACCGCCGGCTACCTGTTCCCGGTCGTCTACCGCGCCTTCTTCAAGCCGCTGTCCGACGAGGCGCGCGCCCATCCCCACGGGGAGGCCTCGCCGCTGATGGTGGTGCCACTGTGTGTCACCGCCGTGACCGGGCTGCTGCTCGGTCTGGGTGACCTCGGCGGGGTGTACTCGATCGCGGCCGACGTGGCCGCCGCCGTGACGGGAGGTGCGCCGTGAGCCGATCGCGCATCTGGATGGTCACGGGCGCGGCGTTCGTCGTCGTGCTCCTGCTCGACCTCGTCGTGCAGTACGCCCGCTTCCCCGGCTACGGCGCACTGCTCGGCTTCGGCGGCTGCTACCTGCTGGTGTACGTCGCGAAGTTCCTGGGCCAGAACGTCCTGCAACGCCGCGAGACCTACTACGCCGACGACGTGATCCCCGACGACCAGCGCGACGTGCGTCCCGACGTCTCGCCGCAGGTCGGCGGGCGCGGCGGCGTCGGCGGCGGCGCCACCGGCGAGGGCGGACGTCCCGCGGCCGGCGAGCGGAGGCCGGGCTCCGGCGAGGGAGGCGGCGCCCGTGGCTGACCTGCTGCTGCACCCCGTGCTGCCGATGCTCGTCGGGGCCGTGCTCGTGCGCGTGCTGCCGCGGGTGATCGGCAACGTCGTGATGTTGCTGGCACCGGCGGTCGCCCTCGCGCAGGTGTGGCTGCTCGAACCCGGCACCACCGTCACCGTGCCCTGGCTGGCGTGGGAGCTCGAGGTGCTGCGCGCCGACACGCTCTCGCGCCCGTTCGGGATCATCTTCGCGATCGCCGCCGTCTGCGCCGGCCTGTACGGCATGCGGACCCAACAGGCCTCCGAGCGGACCTCCGCACTGGTCTACGCGGGCGCGGCGATGGGTGTCGTGCACGCCGGTGACCTGGTCACGTTCTTCGTGTTCTGGGAGATCAAGGCGATCGCCAGCACGCTGGTGATCATGGCCCGCCGCAACGCCCGCTCGGGCCGCTCGGGCATGCGCTACCTGTTCGTCCACGTGCTGGGCGGCAAGTTGCTGCTGGCCGGCATCCTGTGGCACTACACGGCCACCGGATCGCTGTCGTTCGAAGCGTTCGAGCCCTCGGCCGGCACGATCCTGATCCTGCTCGCCTGCCTGCTCTCGGCCGCCGTGCCGCCCCTGCACGCCTGGCTGCCCGACGCCTACCCGGTCGCGACCGTGGCCGGCACGGTGTTCCTGTCGGCCTACACCACCAAGGCGGCGGTCTACGCGCTGGCCCGCGGGTTCCCCGGCTGGGAGCCGCTGGTGTGGCTCGGCGTGTTCATGGCCGTCTACGGCGTGACCTACGCCATCCTCGAGAACGACATCCGTCGGCTGCTCGCCTACCACATCGTCAGCCAGGTCGGCTTCATGGTGACCGGTGTCGGCATCGGCACCGAGGTGGCCATCAACGGCACCACCGCGCACGCCTTCGCGCACATCCTCTACAAGGCGCTGCTGCTGATGGGTACCGGCGCCGTGCTCTACGCGACCGGTCGCAGCAAGGCGAGTGCGCTCGGCGGGATCGCCAACCGCATGAAGCTCGTCCTGGGCCTGTACCTGGTGGGGGCGCTCAGCATCTCGTCGCTGCCGTTCCTGTCCGGCTTC
This sequence comes from Egicoccus halophilus, assembly GCF_004300825.1. Classification (NCBI taxonomy): domain Bacteria; kingdom Bacillati; phylum Actinomycetota; class Nitriliruptoria; order Egicoccales; family Egicoccaceae; genus Egicoccus; species Egicoccus halophilus. The sequence goes on along the minus strand of NZ_CP036250.1, from coordinate 1,819,102 downwards.
GTGTCCAAGGAGCTGGTCGTCGAGTCGGCCTACGTCGACGAGCGCGCCCTGGTGGTGCTGATCCTGCAGATCGTGTCGGTCGGTACGTTCCTGTCGACCGGGCTCAAGCTCCCCCACGCCGCCTGGTTCGGCAAGGACGGCGCCGGCCCGCGCAGCAACGACGAAGGCCACCCCGTCCACGTCGCCCCCGTGCCGCACACCATGATCGCGGCCATGGGCATCGTCGCCGCGCTCAACCTCGCCATCGGTCTGCTGCCGAACCTGCTCTACGACCTGATGCCCTACGCCGTCGACTACAACGCCTACTCGCTGGGCAAGGTGCTGGAGAAGACCCAGATCCTGCTGTTCACCGCGCTCGCGTTCTTCCTGCTGCTGCCCAAGCTGGCGGCCAAGGCGATGATCACCGTGGACACCGACTGGGTCTACCGCCGCCTGCCGCTGCTGGTGGGCGCCGTCGGTCGCCGCGAGCGCACCGACGCGCCACCGGTCGAGCACGCCGCCCCGTCGCGGCCACGCGTGGCCGCGCGCTTCGAGGACGCCCGCACGTCCGCCCTCGCCCGCTTCGGGCGGGGCGGTGACGGGCCGCCGCCCGTGGCCGCCACCTGGACACTCGGGTCGGTGCTGCTCGCGGCCGGGATCGTGCTGTTCCTGCTCAGCGTGGTGCCGTCATGACCCGACTGCGCGCTCCGGTGCTGTTCGTCCTGCTGCTCGGGTTCTGGATGCTGCTGTCGTGGCGGCTGGACCCTCTGTTCGTGGTCATGGGCGTGGGCTCGGCCGCGCTCGTGACCTGGTTGAGCCGGCCGCTGCTCGACGCGGTGCTCGGTGCCCCGCCCGAGGACGAGGACCGTGCCGTCGAGCACGCGTCGCGGCACGTCAACCTCTGGCACCTGCTGCGCTACTCGGTGTGGCTGATCGGCCGGCTGCCGCCGGCCGGTCTGCACATCCTGCGGGTGGTGCTCGACCCGCGGGTACCGCCCCGCCCGGGCGTGGCGCGCTTCCGCACCAACCTGTCCTCCCCCGCCGCCCGCACCATGCTGGCCACGTCGATCACGATGGTGCCCGGCACCATGACCCTCGACGTCGACGGCGACGAGTTCACCATCCACGCCTTCACCCCGACCGCGGTCGCCGACCTCGCCAATGCCGCCACGCAGCGGCGGATCGCGAAGGTCTTCGGCGACCCGCCCGACGACCCACCGACCATCGTGTGGGACGAGCGGCGCCTGCAGGCGCCGGTCGACCCCGACGACCTCGGAGGCCGCTGATGGGTGAGCTCGACCTGTTCCTCGTCGGCGTGCTGCTGGTCGTCGCGGCACTGATCGCGCTGGGGTTGACCCGGGTGTGGTCGGGGCCGACCGTCTTCGACCGCCTGGTCGCCGTCGCGCTGGTGTCGGTCAACGGTGTGGTCGTCATCGTCGTGTTGGGCTTCGTGCTCGGTCGGCCCGGGTTCTTCCTCGACATCGCGCTCGGCTTCATGCTGCTGGCCTTCCTGCTGCCGATCGCGCTGGGGCGGTACTTCCAGGGCCGCGAGACCCGCGACCGGGAAGCGGGGGGCCGATGAGCTGGATGCTGCTGGTGTCCACCCCGCTGATCGTGCTCGGGATGCTGTTCCTGATCGCCTCGACCGTGGGGCTGCTCAAGCTGCCGGACCTGTACACCCGGGCCCACGCCGTCGCGAAGTCGGAGACGCTGGGGCTGCTGCTGCTGTTCGTCGGCCTGCTGTTCCGCCCCGAACTGGAGATCGACGCGAGCTTCCGCCTCGCGTTCGTGCTGGTCGCCTCGCTGATCCTCAACCCGACCGCCGTCCACGCGTTGGTGCGTGCCGCCCACCGTTCGGGGGCCCTGCCGGTGCAGACCGTCGACCAGCAGGCGGCCGAGACCGAGATCACCGAGGCGCTCGGCGGCCCACCCGGCCCGCACGGCCCGCACGGCCCGGACGACGAGGAGGAACGCGCGTGATCGTCCCCCTCGACATCGTCCTGTTCGTGATCCTGATCGCCACGGCGTTCCTGGCCCTGCACGTCAAGGACCTGCTCGCCGCCGTCGGCCTGCTGTCGGCCTACAGCCTGTTCGCGGCGTTGCTGTTCGCCGGGCTGAGCGCCCTGGACGTCGCACTGGTCGAGGCGGCGCTCGGCGCCGGTCTGACCGGGGTGCTGTTCATCGCGGCGATCCTGGCCACCACCCGCCGTTCGGCGCCCCGGACCGACTCCCGTCGGCGCCTGGTCGTGATCCCGCTCATCCTCGGCTTCGTCGGCCTGATGCTCTACGCCAGCGTCGACCTGCCCGACCGGGGCGATCCGGACGCCCCGGCACACCAGGGCGTCGCCACCGCCTACATCGAAGGGTCGCTGGAACAGACGCAGACCCCCAACGTGGTGACCGCCATCCTGGCCGACTACCGCTCGCAGGACACCCTCGGCGAGACGCTCGTGATCGTCACCGCCGCCCTGTCCGCGGCGCTCGTGCTGGTCCGACGCGGGGACGACGAGGACGAGGACGAGGTCGCGGTCGGCAGCACCGATGCCCGTGACGGCACGGGCCCGACCGGTGGGCCTGTCCCGACCGACGACGCGGGGCCGACCGACGACGTGGAGGGCGAACGATGACCGGCGCCTATCCCTCCGAGGTCGTCCGCGTCATCTGCGCGGTGGCCAGCCCCTTCATCGCCCTGTTCGGCCTCTACGTGATCGCCCACGGTCACTACGGACCCGGTGGCGGGTTCGCCGGCGGTGTGTTCGTAGCCGTCGGGGCGATCCTGCCCCGCCTGACCATCGACGAGCGGCTGGCCTACCGGCTGATCCCGCCGGCGGCCGGCCCGCTGACCGCCGGCATCGGGCTGCTGGCGTTCCTCGTCGTCGCCGTGCTGCCGCTGTTCGCCGGTGGGGCGTTCCTCGACTACGGCGCGCTCGAGATCCCCGGCATGGAGCCGGCCCGGGTGCGCTACCTCGGGATCCTCGTGGTCGAGGTCGCCGTCGGGCTGGCCGTCTTCGGCGCGATGGTGCTGATCTTCGACACGATCACCGGACGGAGCGAGCGATGATCGAACTGTTCCTCGCGCGCTACATCTACGTCCTGGTCCTGGCACTGCTCGCCATCGGGCTGTACGGCATGCTCGCCAAGGGTGACCTCGTGAAGAAGGTCATCGGCATGACCATCTTCACCACCGCGATCTACCTGTTCTTCATCGAGGGCAGCGTCCAGGAGGGTGCGACCGCCCCGATCATCGACCCGGCGTTGGGCTCGGACCCGGCGCAGTACGTCGACCCGCTGCCCCACCTGCTGATCCTGACCGCCATCGTGGTCGGTGTCGGCGTCGTCGGCGTGGCCCTGTCGCTGCTGGTGCGCCTCTACCGCGCCCACGGCACGCTCGACGAGGCCGTGATCGCCGACCGGCTCTCCGGCCGGGCCGATCCCATCGGCGCGCCGACCGAGGACACCCGCCCCGACGACCAGACGGGGCGCTGACGTGGGCAACCTCCCGATCCTGATCCTGCTGCCCCTGCTCTTCGGAGCGGTCCTGGCGATGATCGCCGGGTTGTGGCGCCCCGCCGCGGCCCAGGTCATCGCCGTCGTCGCCACCGCCTGCTCGCTGGTCCTGTCGGTCGTCGGACTGGTCCGCGTCGCGCCCGACGGTCGGATGACGCACGACCTCGGTGGCTGGTCGCCCCAGATCGGCATCGAGTACGTGCTCGATCCGCTCTCCGCCTACCTGTGCGTCATCATCGCGCTGGTCGGCCTGCTGGTGAGCATCTATCCGGTGTCGGCCGCCTTCAACCTCGCGCCCCGGCGCGGCGCCCCGCTGTACCCGCTGGCGCTGCTGCTGCTGACCGGGTTGACCGGCGTCGTGCTCAGCGGCGACCTGTTCCACCTGTTCGTGATGCTCGAGATCTACGCGATCGCGACCTACGGGCTGGTGTCGCTGGGTGGCGACCGGGGGGTGCTGGCCTCGCTGCGCTACCTGCTGCTCGGCACGATCGGCAGCGGCCTGTACCTGCTCGGGGTCGGGTTCCTGTACTTCTCCACCGGCACCCTCAACATGGCGGACATGGCGGAGCTCCTGCCGCCGCTGGCCGAGTCGCCCACCGTGCTGGGCGCGATGGCGTTGATCGTCATCGGGCTCGCGCTGAAGATGGCCCTGTTCCCACTGCACGTGTGGCTGCCCGACGCCCACAGCTACTCCCCGCCGGGCGTTGCGGCGCTGCTCGCCGCCGTGCAGGTCAAGGCCGGCGCCTACGGACTGGTACGGATCCTCTACGACGTGTTCGGTCCGGCCTACGGCGGTGGCACCGAGCTGCCGGTCGCGACGGCGCTGGTGTGGTTCGGGCTGGCCGGCATCCTGGTCGGCTCGATCCTCGCCATCCAGCAGACGGACCTCAAGCGGCTGCTGGCCTACTCCACCGTGGCGCAGCTCGGCTACATCGGCGTCGGCATCGGGCTCGCCAACCCGTTGGCGCTGGTCGGCGCCCTGCTGCACGTCCTCAACCACGCGGTGATGAAGAGTGGGCTGTTCCTCGTCGCCGGTGGCGTGATCCAGCAGACCGGGCTGAAGACCATCGCGAAGTTCGCCGGACTCGGCAAACGCATGCCGCTGACCATGACCGGCTTCGCCATCGCCGGCCTGTCGATGGTCGGCATCCCGCCGACGGCCGGGTTCTTCAGCAAGTTCTACCTCGTCTGGGGCGGCATCGAGACCGGCAACTGGGCGGTCTTCGTGGTCGTGGTGTCGTCCAGCCTGCTGACCGCCGTGTACTTCCTGCGCCTGTTCGAGCAGATCTTCGTCCGCGAGCCCGAGCTCGAGGTCGTGGCCAACGCCCGGGAACCGGGCCCGCGGGTGGTGGGCACGGTGGCGGTGCTCGGCGCGGCGGTGCTGCTGATCGGCCTGTTCAACGCGGTGATCGTCGACAACGTCCTGATGCCGGTCGCCGACCGCCTGCTGGGCTGATCTGCGCCGGACACCAACACTTCCGTCGCATACGCGGGAAACCGCCAGCGAACCGGTCCCCCACCTGCGCCGGACACCACCGTTTCCGTCGCAGACGCGGGAAACCGGCCAAAGCGAGCGGAGAACCTGCGGAAGTCGGGGGTAGCCGGGGTCGGGGGGGCGTGGAGGCGGGGTCGGGGGAGGCGTGGCGCCGGGGTTCGCGGGGTCCGGGAATCAGGCCGGGTCGGCGAGGTCGAGCACGACGAGCACGGCGTCGGCATCGACCCGGTCACCGGGGGCCACGGCGACCTCGGCGACGGTGCCGGCCGCGGTGGCGGTGACCCGGTGTTCCATCTTCATCGCCTCCAGCGTCACCAGCAGGTCGCCGGCGACGACCTGCTCTCCCGGCGCAACGTCCACGGTGGTGACCGTTCCCGGCATGGGGGCGCTGGTCGCCCCGGGATCGAGACGGCGCTCGGGCACCGGGAACCGCGCCGGGAGCACCAGGTCGACCCACCGTCCGTCCACCAGCGCAGCGGTGTGCTCGTCGGCGTCCGCACCTCCGCCGAGGCGGGTCCGCACCGCGACCGTGCGGCGATGCCCGTCGAGCTCGAAGGTCACCGCGTCGTCGGTGCGGGCGTGCAGCCGCGCCTCGAACTCCTCGAGCACCTCCTGCGGGTCCTGCCAGATCCCCGCGGGTGCATCCGCGGCCACCTGCACCCGCCACCAGGCGCCGGCGCGGCGCAGCGGCGACACCCGGAGCACGGCCCCACGGCCGTGCGACGGATCCACGATGCGCAGCTGCAGCGGCAGCGCGGCGGTGTTGGAGAAGCCCGGTGGGACGCGGGCCGGCACCTGTCCCGGCGGCGGCCCGAGCAGCCGGTGCAACGCCGACGCCACCTGCGCCGTGCGGACCGTTGCCTCGTCGGGCACGAACCGGCGGAGGGCTGGCGTGCCGAAGCGCTCGTCGAGGAACGCCGTGGTGGTGTCGCCGGCGAGGAACGCCTCGTCGCGCAGGATCGCGACCAACAGGTCGCGGTTGGTGGTCCGACCCAGCAGCGTGCGCGCCAACGCCCCCGACAGCCGCGACGCCGCCTCCTCCCGGGTGGCGCCGGTGGCGATCACCTTGGCCAGCAGCGGGTCGTACTCGTGCCACACCTCGTCGCCCGCGCGCACCCCGACGTCCCAGCGCACGCCGGGCAGCCGCGGCGGCGCGAAGGCGTGCAGCGGCCCCGGGACGGGGCGGTGGTCGGCCACCGGGTCCTCGGCGTAGAGGCGGGCCTCGATCGCGTGGCCGACCTGGACCAGCTCGTCCTGGGCGAACGGCAGCGGCGCACCGGCGGCGATCGCCAGCTGCAGACCCACCAGGTCGAGTCCGCGGTGGTCGTCCGGACCGCCGTCGGACGCGACGGTGCCACGTACCCGGACGGTCTGCTCGGTGACGGGGTGTTCGACCTGCAGGCGGGTGTTGACCTCGAGGAAGGCGAACGCCGTGCGCGGGTCCACGTCCTCGCCGGCCCGTCGGCGGGCGAGCACCGTCTCGTCGGCCACGAACTCGACCGTGCCGGCGTTGACGTAGCCGATCGCGCGGGCGGCGTCGACCGCGGCGCCGGTCAGCGCCGCCCGCACCTCCGGGTCGATCGCGACCGAGGGGGCCTCCTCGACGACCTTCTGGTGCCGACGCTGGATCGAGCACTCCCGCTCGAACAGGTGCACCACCGTTCCGTGCACGTCACCGAACACCTGGACCTCGAGGTGGCGCGGGCGGGCCACGAAGCGTTCGAGGAAGACCCGTTCGTTCCCGAACGCCGCGGCGGCCTCCCGCCGGGCGGCGTCGACCGCCGCCGACAGCTCGTCGGGTCCGGCCACCAGCCGCATGCCACGACCGCCACCGCCGGCGGCGGCCTTCACCAGCAGCGGGTACCCCACCTCGTCGGCCCGTTGCGCCAGCTGCGCGGCGGACAGCTCGTCGTCGAGGTCGGCGCCGGGGACCACCGGGACGCCGGCGGCGGCCAGGCGCCGCTTGGCCGCGAGCTTGTCACCCATGGCGGCGATGACGTCCGGTGACGGGCCGACCCAGGTCAGCCCCGCGTCCGCGACGGTCCGCGCCGCCTCGGCGTTCTCCGACAGGAAGCCGTAACCGGGATGGACGGCGTCCGCGCCGGTGCGCCGTGCGGCGGCGACGACCGCGTCGACACGCAGATAGCTGTCGGCCGGTGCGCTACCACCCAGACGGACCGCCTCGTCGGCGACCGTCACGTGCAGCGCGTCGGCGTCGGCATCGGAGAACACCGCGACGGTCGCGATGCCCATCGCCCGGCAGGTCGCGGCGATGCGCACGGCGATCTCGCCCCGGTTGGCGACCAGCACCTTGCGTGGCAGCCGCAGCGGGCCCGTCGCTGCGGGTCGTGGATCCGACGTCGGCGAGGAGGTCATGGGCAGCTCACATCCGGAACACGCCGAAGCCGGTGGCACCCCGGACCTCGGCGGAGCAGACGGCGGACAGCGCCAGCCCGAGCACGTCGCGGGTGTCGCGCGGGTCGATCACGCCGTCGTCCCAGCCCTGGCCGGTGGCGAACAACGCGTGCGACTCGGCGGCGACCTGCTGCTCGACCATCGTCCGCACCGCGGCGTCCTGCGCGTCGTCGTAGGGCTCGCCGCGATCGGCGGCCGCCTTGCGGGCCACGATCGAGAGCACCCCGGCGAGCTGCTGCGGTCCCATCACGGCGATGGCGTGGTTGGGCCAGGTGAACAGCAGCCGCGGGTCGTAGGCGCGACCGCACATGCCGTAGTTGCCGGCGCCGTAGGAGGCCCCGGTCATCACCGTCAGGTGCGGTACCTCGGAGTTGGTCACGGCGTTGATCAGCTTGGCGCCGTCCTTGACGATGCCGGCCTGTTCGTAGCGGGTGCCGACCATGAACCCGGTGACGTTCTGCAGGAACAGCAACGGGACCGGCACGCGGTTGGCGAGCTGGATGAACTGGGCGCCCTTCTCGGCCTCCTGGTTGAACAGCACGCCGTTGTTGGCGAGCACGCCGATCCGGTGGCCGTGGACGGAGGCGAACCCGCACACGAGGTTGGGTCCGTAGACGGGCTTGAACTCCGCGAAGCGGGAGCCGTCCACGACGCGGGCGAGGACCTCGCGGCTGTCGAACGGCTCGCGCAGGTCGACCGAGGCGATGCCGAGCAGCTCCTCGGGGTCGTGCACCGGCTCGTCGGCCGGTCCGCTCGGCGACGGTCCCGCCTTGCGCCAGTGCAGGTGGGCCACGATCCGGCGGGCGATGCGGATCGCGTCGTACTCGTCGTCGGCGAGGTGATCGGCGAGGCCTGAGGTGCGCGCGTGCATCTCGGCGCCGCCGAGCTCCTCCTCGTCGGCCTCCTCACCGGTCGCCATGCGCACCAGCGGCGGACCACCGAGGAACACCCTGGAGCGCTCGCGGACCAGCACCGTGTGGTCGCTCAGACCCGGCACGTACGCGCCGCCGGCGGTCGACGAGCCGAACACCACGGCGATCGTGGGCACCCCGGCCTTCGACAGCGCCGTCAGGTCGTGGAAGGTGCGCCCGCCGGGCACGAAGATGTCCTTCTGGTGGCGCAGGTCGGCACCGGCCGACTCGGTGAGGTTGACCACCGGCAGTCGGTTCTCGGCCGCGACCTGCAACCCGCGCAGTGCCTTGTGCACCGACCAGGGATTGGACGCACCACCCTTGACGGTCGGGTCGGTCCCGGTGACCAGGCACTCGGTGCCGCTGACCACGCCGATGCCCTGCACGACCGAACCGCCCACCAGCGCGTCGCTGCCCCAGCCGATCAGCGGCTGGAGCTCGAGGAACGGGCTGCCCGGGTCGAGCAGCAGCCCGATGCGCTCCCGGATGGTGAGCTTGCCGCGCCGACGGTGCCGCGCGAGCTTGTCCGGACCCCCGCCCGCCGCGGCGAGCGCGAGCTGGTGTTCGATGTCGACCAGCGTGGCGAGGTTGCCCTCGCGGTTGCGCACGAAGGTGTCCGAGGTCGGGTCGACCCGGCTGTCGAGCACCTCGGTGTCCACGTGCCTCCCCGCCGCGGCGGCCACGCGGCGATGGGGCCGCCGCCGCTGCACGGAACGCTAGCGAACGGATCGTTCCGAACCGACGTCGGCGGCGCGGGACCGCGTCTTCCTCAGCGCGGGACCGCGATCTCCTCAGCGCGGGACCGCGACACCGGTCGTGGTGGTGTTGCCCGACCAGGTGATGCGCGGGTTGTTGGCGGTGCGCAGGTAGCCGTAGAGGGAGGAGCTCGGCACGAACCGGTTGTTGCGGACCGTGACGTTGGTCGGCCCCGGCTGACCCTGGACGCCTTCGACGTAGAGGTTGTAGCTGCCGCCGCTCAGCAGGTTGTTCTCCACGAGGACCTGGTCGACACGGCCGTGGATGGCCTGCAGGAACACCGCCGAGGTCTGCCGGCCCCACACCCCGAGCAGGGTGTTGTTGCGGATCCGGATGTTGGTACCACCGGAGGTCTGCACGGCGTCGTTGTGCTCGTTGCCCCTCGACTTGCGCAGGTTGTGGACGTAGCTGCGCTCGATCGTGGTGTTGTTGCCGACCCGGAACCCGTCGTCGCAGTTGCGCACCTGCACGCGACGGGCGGTGTACTCGGCGAAGCCGATGCCCGCGACACAGGCGTCACCCTGGCCGACGATCTCGGTGTCCTGGACCACGAGGTTGCGCGCCCCGAGCTTGGTGTTGACGTGGATGCCCCACTCGCCCGCCGCCTCGACGCGCACGTTGCGGATCACGACGTTGGGGGCGACGACGAAGACCTGACCCCGCACGAGCGTGTTCTCGAGCACCTGGCCGGACTTGTTGAGCATGACCGAGCCGGTGCGCACGGTCAGCTGGGCGTTCGCGACGGTCACCCCGGTGTTGCCGGGGCCGGGGAAGCCGGACGCCTGCGGGTTGGTCAGCACCGACGGGACCGGGCCGGTGAGCGGGTAGCTGGTGGAGACGGCACCGAGGATGGCGGTGCTCGCGTCAGCGGGGGCCGGGGCGGCCGCCGAGGACGCACCGAGCAGCAGCGTGGCGCCGACGACGAGGGCCGCCGCGCGCCGCAGGGGGACGAGTCGAAGAGCAGTCATGATCGTGGTTCCGCCGGTGAGAGGGAGGCAGGCGCACGCAGGTCGGCGTGCGTGGACACGCACCGTGGGTGGTGCGGCGTCAGGCGTTCCTGTCGGGAGGACGGCGGCCCGGCTCGACTCCGCCTCACGAATCTCTCCCCGGTTGTCCCGGGGGGCGCACATCCCACACCGTGCTTCTTCAGTCGACCCGGACTCGGCCGAGGATCCCGCCGCCTAGGCTTGCGCGCCCACGGGGGACCCGCGGGTGACGCCAGCACCGTGCACGCCGGCACACCGCCTACCGGCACCGCTACCGGGCCGATGGAGACGACGCGACGTGCAACGACCGCAGGTGGCCGTGGTGATCCCGGTCTTCAACGGCGCGACGACGATCGCCGCCCAACTCGAGGCGCTGGCCCGGCAGGACACCGACATCGCCTTCGAGGTCGTGGTGGCCGACAACAACTCCACCGACGACACCGCGCGGGTCGTTGCCCACGTGGCTGCCGAGGTCGGCGCCGACGTGCCGATCCGACGGGTAGCGGCCCCGACGCAGGGGTCCAACGCCGCCCGCAACGCCGGTGTGCGGGCCACCGATGCCCCCAAGCTGCTGTTCTGCGATGCCGACGACGTCGCCGAACCCGGCTGGGTCGGGCACATGGCCAAGCTGCTGGAGGACCACGACGCGGTGTCGGGGGCCCTCGATCCGTTCACCCCCGACGGTGGGGTGCTGCCCCCGGCCCCCACCGGGTCGGTCCGTCCGCCGCGGCCGCCGTCGTTGGACTTCCTGCCGCTGGTGCTCGGCGCCAACTGCGCGGTCCGACGCGACGTGTGGGAGGCGGTGGGCGGCTTCGACGAGTCCTACAGCGCCGGCGGCGACGACGTCGAGTTCTTCTGGCGGGTCCAGCTCGCCGGCTACTCCCTGGTCGTCGACACGGTGCCGCTGATGGCCTACCGGCTGCCGTCCTCGCTCGGCGAGGCGGTGCGCAAGGGGTTCCGCAAGGGCAGGGTGTCCGCCCGACTCTACGAGGAATTCCGCCCCCGCGGTGCGCGGTTCCGTCCGTGGCGCGCCGTCGGTTCGTGGGCCGGCCTGCTGTACCGGGCCCCGGCGCTGGTGCGGGGCCGCGATGCCCGCGGCAACTGGCTGATCCGCGCCGGGCAGTGCTCCGGCCGACTCGTCGGTGGCCTGCGCCGAGGGCTGTGGTACTTCTGATCACGAGCGGCGGGTGGCCGACGCCGCAGCGGCGGCCGTGCTCACCTTCCGCAGACCGACCACCACGTCAGGTGATGGACGCGCCGCCGCCCCGCCGGGACACGGGCACAGATGATCGTTCCCCGCACAACTGGGCTGTACGGCGGACGGTGGCGGACATCATCCGGACCCTCCCTAGTGTGTTGCCGGCGCACGAGCCGGGGACAGGCTCGGACACCCACGACGGAGTCGACCCATGCCGCAACGCTCGACAGCGGACCCGCGCGTCCTGGTGACCGGTGGCGCCGGCTACATCGGTAGCCAGACCTGCAAGGCGCTGCGCGCCGCCGGCTTCGAACCGGTCACCTACGACGACCTGTCGACCGGACACCTCGACGCCGTCCGTTGGGGACCGCTCGAGATCGGCGACGTCACCGATCCGCAACGGCTCGAGGACGTCCTGCGTCGCCACCGGCCGGTCGCCGTGCTGCACTTCGCCGGTCGGGCCTACGTCGGTGAGTCGGTGACGGACCCGCAGGGTTACTGGCACACCAACGTCACCGGCTCGGTCACGCTGCTGCGCGCCCTGCTCGCGACCACGCCGGTCCCCCTGGTGTTCTCGAGCACGTGCGCGACGTACGGCGTCCCCGCGCAGGTCCCGATCGCCGAGGACACGCCGCAGCAGCCGATCAACCCCTACGGCCGATCGAAGCTCGTCGTCGAGCAGGCCATCGCCGACTTCGGCGCTGCCTACGGGCTTCCCAGTGTGATCCTGCGCTACTTCAACGCGGCCGGGGCGGATCCGGACGGCGAACTCGGTGAACGGCACGACCCCGAGCCGCACCTGGTACCGCGCCTGCTCGACGTCGCCGCCGGCGACCTGCCGTCCGTGTCGGTGTACGGCACCGACTTCCCCACCGAGGACGGCTCCTGCGTGCGGGACTACGTGCACGTCGCCGACCTCGCCGACGCGCACGTGCGTGCGGTCGAGCACCTGTTGCGCGGCGGCGCCTCGGTCCAGCTCAACCTCGGAACGGGGACCGGGACCTCCGTGCTGGCCGCGGCGCGCACCGTCGCGGCCGTGACGGGCCGCGAGGTGCCGGTCACGCCCGACGCACGGCGCGCCGGTGACCCGCCCGCCCTGGTCGCCGACGGCGGTCGCGCCCGTACGGTGCTGGGGTGGCAGCCGACGCGCTCGGACTTCGCCACCATCGTGCGGGACGCCTGGGCGTTCCGACAGGCGCCGCCTCCGCCCCCGGCCTCCGGCGCCCGGCGGCCCCGTGTCGCGGTGACCGACGCCGTCGCCGAAGCCACCACCTCCGGTCCGCGGCCCGTGGTCAGCGTCGTCGTGCCCACCCACAATCGGGTGCGCCTGCTCGCTCAGACGCTCACGTCGGTGCTCGAGCAGCGCGACGTCGAGCTCGAGGTGATCGTCGTCGACGAGGCGTCGAGCGACGCGACGCCGGAGGTGCTGGCGCGCCTCGACGACCCACGGGTACGGGTGCTGCGCCACGAGCGCTCCCAGGGACTCTCCGCGGCGCGCAACGCCGGCGCGTCGCTCGCGACCGGGCGGTGGCTGGCCTTCACCGACGACGACGACCTGTGGTTCCCCGACAAGCTCGCGTCCCAGCTCGCCGCCGTCGAGCACGACGGCGCCGACTGGGCCTACGGCGGCGCGCTGCAGTTCTCCGACGGTCCCGTGCTGCACGGGCTGATGCTGCCGGCGCCGTGGGCACCCGACTTCGCCGAGCTGCCTCGCCGCAACGTCGTGCCCGGGGGCGGCTCGAACGTGCTCGTGCGACGCGAACTGCTCGACACCGTCGGCGGGTTCGACCCGACCATCGACATGGTGGCGGACTGGGACATGTGGATCCGCCTCGCCCGCGAGGGGGATCCGGCGCTCGTCGCTCGGCCGGTGGTCGCCTACCGGCTCCACAGCGGCAACATGTCCAACGGCGTGGACGAGGTGCTGCGCACCGCCGCGGTGCTCCAGGACCGCTACGCCGAGCTGCGCGGGGACGACCCGTTCGACTGGGAGGCGATGTTCACCTGGCTGTGGTTGCGGGCCATGCGTGCCGGCGACCACGCCACCGCCCGGCGCGTGGCGCTGGCTTCGACGCGCAGGGGCCATCCGGGCGCTCCGGGACGGTTGCTCCGGGCGGGGCTGCCGATGCGTCAGCGTCCGCCCGCCGAGACCCGCGTGCAGGTCGCCGACGGCGTGATGGAGTCCCTGCGGCCGCGGCGGGTGCTGCCCTGGCCCGAAGGGGCCAAACCGTGGCTGTCCGCCCTGCTGGCCGTCGGTCCCGACGAGCTGCTGCGCGGCACCCGCGGGTCGGCTCCTATCCGGGCTCCGCAGACGGTGTCGTGAGCTCCTGACGCAGCGCCAGGCGCCGGAAGGCCGCATCGCGTTCGAGCAGTTCGTCGTAGCCGCCGTCGGCACGGACGCGACCGCCCTCGACGAGCAGGACGCGGTCGCAGGCCTCCACCGTCGACAGGCGGTGGGCGACCACGAGGACGGTGCGTCCGGCGCGGACCGCGTGCAGGGCCTGCATCAGTCGGGCCTCGGTGAGGTTGTCCAGCGCCGAGGTGCCCTCGTCGAGCAGCAGCACGTCGGCCTGCCGGTACAGCGCCCGGGCGATCGCGACGCGCTGCCGCTGGCCGCCCGAGAGCCGCACGCCGCCCTCGCCGACGGTCGTCTCGAGCCCGTCGGGCAGGGCGGCGAGGACGTCCTCGAGCTGTGCGAGCTGCACGGCCTCGTGCAGCTGTTCCTCGTCGAGCTCGTCGTCGGGGACGCCCAGCGCGATGTTGCGACGGATGGTGTCGTCGACGAGGAACACCGACTGGGACACGACCCCGAGGTTGCGCTGCCAGCCCCGGCGGTCGTCCTCCAGCGGGACGCCGTCGACGAGCACCTGCCCGTCGGTGGGCGGCAGCAACCCGGTGATCACGTCCATCAGGGTGCTCTTGCCGCTGCCGGTCGCACCGCAGATGCCGACCATCGTGCCGGCGTCGAGCACCAGGTCGACGTCGCGGAGCGCGTCCTCGGCCGCGCCGTCGTAGCGGAAGCTCACCCGCCGCAGCTCGATGTTCGACCGCAGCGGCCGCGGGGACGCCGCGGTATCGGGCAGCTCGACCGACGCCACCAGCTCGAGGTCGGCCAGCACGTCGTCGACGGCCGCGCTGGCGTAGCGCAGTTCGTTGAGGCCGGAAACGACCGCGGTCAGTGACGGCTGCACACGAAGGCCGACGTAGGCGAACATGCCCAGCACCGAGACGACCTGACCCGACGCCTGACCGAGCGCGGCCGAGACGGCGAAGAACAGCAGGATGAACACCAGCAGGGCGGTCTCCATCACCAGACGGGGCAGCTGCCCGAGGGTCGCCCGCAGGTAGGCCATCCGGGAGAACTCGTCGACGCCCTCACCGAAGCGCGCGGTGAAGGGTTTCTCCCGGCCCAGCAGCTTGATGTCCCGCAGTCCCTGCAGGGCCTGCTGGATGGCCTGGAGCATCTGCTGGCTCATCTGGTGGGCGGTCTGCCCGTACCACTTCAGCCGCGGCTGGATCAGCCGCAGCAGCACCAGCATCGCCGACCCGACGACCACCACGGCCAGCGCGGTACCGAGCGGCGAGATCACCACCATCACCACGAGCAGCCCTGCGGTGACCACGGTCGCCGCGAACACGTTGATCAGCGGCGCGAGCCCGCCGTTGACGACCTGGGCGGTCGCGGCCTGCACGTTGCGGATGCTGGTCGAGGAGTTGCGCCGCAGGTGGAACGCGTAGGGCAGGGCGAGGTACCCGGCCGTCAGGCGTTTCGCCAGGTTCGCGCCCGTGGTGGCCGCGAGCCGGGCGTGCAGGTAGCCGACCAGGGCCTGGAACGCGGCCCGCAGCACGAAGAAGACCGCCATCGCCAACGCGACGGTCACCAGCACCCGGTTGTCGTCGGGATCACCGAGCCGGTCGACGATCGCGACGGGCAGCGGCAGGTCCAGTCCCTCGGCGGCGACCAACGACAGCATCGAGTAGACCATCAGCGCGCCGAGGATCTCCAGGCCGGACGACACCACGGCCAGTCCGGCGAGCCCGAACCAACGCGTGCGGTGGCGGGGGTCGATGAGGCGCAGGCAGGACCTGGCAGTCTCGAGCAACGGGCTCCCTTCGGGTGTCGGTGGCCGCGGCAACGGGCCGTGGTACCCGCGCAGGCCCAGCGCGGTCGAAGCGTAGGCGGACGCGCAGGTGTGCTCGCGCCGACGCGCGTCCGGGCCGACACGCGGTCGGCCCGGAGGCGACGTCGACCGGGCTCAGCGCCCGATCACCCGACCGGTCAGGTCGGTGTTGCCGCTCCACGCCAGCTGCGGGGAGTTCTGCGTCCGCAGGAAACCGTAGATGGCGGACTGCTCGACGAAACGGTTGTCGCGGACGGTGACGTTGGTCGGACCGGGCTGGCCCTGCACGCCCTCGACGTAGAGGTTGTAGCTGCCACCGCTGAGCAGGTTGCCCTCGACGACGACCTGGTCGATCGGTTCGAAGATGGCCTGGAGGAACACCGCCGACGTCTGTCGACGCCAGACGCCGATCAGCGTGTTGTTGCGAATGTGGATGTTCGTCCCGCCCGTCGCCTGCAGGGCGTCGTTGTGCTCGTCCCCCCTGCTCTTGCGCAGCCCGTGCACGAACGAGTCCTCGACGGTGGTGCTGGTGCCGATGCGCAGGCCGTCGTCGCAGTTGGTCACCTCGACGCGCCGGGCGGTGTAGTGGGCGAAGGCGATACCGGCGATGCAGGTGTCGCCCTGTCCGACGATCTCGGTGTCCTGCACCAGCAGGCCGCGGGCACCGAACTTGGTGTTGACGTGGATGCCCCACTCGTAGGTGGCTTCGATCCGCACGTTGCGGATGACGACGTCCGGGGCGGCGACGACGACCTGACCACGCACGAGGACGTTCTCGAGCACCTGGCCGGGCTGTCCGAGCGTGACCCGCCCTTCGCGGACGGTGAGCTTCGACGGGTCGGTGACGCCGGTGTTGCCCGGACCGGGGAAGCCGTACTTCTCCGGGACCAGCAGGACCTCGGGTACGGGCCCGGTGGCAGGCAGGTCGGTCGCCACGGCCTGCCGGGGCGTCCAGACCGGTTCGGGGGCGGGGGCCGGTTCGGGGGCGGGGGCCGGTTCCGGGGCGGGGGCCGGTTCCGGGGCGGGGGCCGGTTCCGGAGCGGGCGCCGGAACCGGCTCGGGGGCGGGCGCCGGAACCGGCTCGGGGGCGGGCGCCGGCTCGGGGGCGGGCGCCGGTTCGGGCGCAGGCGCCGGCTCGGGTGCGGGGACCACGGAGCGGTTGGCCTTGCTGTTGCCGTTGCCGGGGGTGGTGGTCTTGGTCGCCGCGGCGACGGTGGTCTTCGGGGCGGCCTCGGCCCGGGCCGTGGTGGTCAGGGTCTGACCGCCGAGCACGAGGCCGGCCGCGAGGCTCAGGGCGAGTGCACGGCGGAGCGGCACGGATGGGGAGACGGGCATGGCTGGCTGGCCTTCCTGACGGAGGGAAGAGGGAGGTGCGATGCCGTCGGGCCCGTTCGGACGTCGCTCCCGAGGTGTCGGTGCGCCATGCCCCGAGCTTGATGCGCCGACGTCGCCGAGCGGGCGCGCTGCGGCGTTTGCGCGCAGCGACCGGCCCATCCCTTCAGTCGTGACCGCCCCGGCCGAACCGGGTCGCTGCGATCTACCTTCGCGTGGTCCGACCCCGTCACTCGCTCCGAAGGAACCGCCGTGTCGTCGACGCCCCCGACGCCAGGTGCCGGGGTGCCCGCACACGGGGTGCCCGCGCCGCGGGTGTCCGTGGTCATCCCGGTCAGGAACGGCGCCCCCACCATCGCCGCGCAACTCACCGCGCTCGCCGGCCAGGACGTCGACGAACCGTTCGAGGTGGTCGTCGCCGACAACGGATCGACCGACGCGACCGTCGACGTCGTTCGGAGGTTCGAGGCGTCGATGCCGGTTCGCGTCGTGCCGGCACCCGAACCGGGCATCAACGCCGCTCGCAACGCCGGTGTCCGCGCCGCCCGGGGACAGCTGTTGCTCTTCTGCGACGCCGACGACGTCGTGCGGCCCGACTGGGTCGCCCGCATGGCCACGCGGCTCGGCGACCACGACGCCGTCTCCGGCGGGCTCGCGCCCGTACCCGCCGAGGCATTCGGCTCCGCCCCGACGGCGACGAACCGTCTCCGGCGGCACCGCCCGGACCAGGGTCGTCCCCGCCGGCCGCTGCGTCCACCGGCACTGGAGTTCCTTCCTCGTGCCGTGGGTGCCAACTGCGCCGTCCGACGCGACGCCTGGGAAGCGGTGGGTGGGTTCGACCCGTCCTACCGGGATGGCGGTGGCGACGACGACGAGTTCTTCTGGCGCGTGCAGCTGGCGGGCTACTCGTTGACCGTCGACCCGGAGCCGACGGTCGTGTACCGCCTTCCCGAGACCCGGCGACAGGCGCTGGTGAAGGGCTACCGCAAGGCCAGGAGCAGCGCCCGGCTGTACGCCGAGTTCCGACCCCACGGCGCGCGCTTCCACCCCCGGCGTGCCATCGCCCGGTGGGCGGGTCTGCTGTACCGCTCCTACCAGCTGCTCCGTGGGCCCGACGCCCGCACCGACTGGTTGGTCCGGGCCGCCCACGCGGCCGGCCGCCTGGCCGGTGCCCTGCGCCAGCGCATCGTCTACTTCTGAGCGCTGGCCTTCGACCCACGGGCGAGCCGCGTCCGCAGCCGGCGCGTCCGGGCGTGCAGCCGGTCGAGGTGGTCACGGCGGTGCTTGGCCAGCCGAAGCAGCGCGAGCACCCGCCGCAACCCGGGCGTGGTGCGGGCCTCGGCGCCGGCCCGCCAGCCGAACCAGGTCCGTGAGGGCAGGCCACCGGCACGTGCCGCCTGCACCACCTCGCCCCAGCCGTAGGGCGACGCGAGCTCGCCGGCCGCGCCGTCCGCTCCCGAGGCCCCCTCGAACGGGAAACGGCCCCAGGCGTCCGCCTCGCCCGGGGTCGGCCGCTCCCAGAACCGCCGAGCCACGTCGACGACCGCCTCACGCACGTCGTCCGCGGACGCCACCGCCCGCCCCTCGGGCCACTCCAGCGCCTGCGCGAACGCGTCCAGCGTCCGCCGCTGGGTGGTCGCCCCCCACCGTTCGAGCGCCGTGGGATCGTGCTCGGCGAGCACCGGCACGACCTGCTCGCCCTCGTCGCGGTAGTCGAGCACGGTGCCGTGGTCGGCGGTGCAGAACACCTCGATCAACGCCGATCCGCCGGGCGGACGACCGACGCCGAGCTGACGGACCTCGTCCTCGAGCCAGGCTTCGACCGGCAGCGCGTCGAGCAGTGGATGGGGCCGCAACCGCCGGCGGTACAACAGCAGGTGCAACGGCGCGGGTGCCCCGACAGCGGTGCAGAGTCGGGTGAGCGCGAGTTGTTGACTGCCGGTCCCGGTGGTGTCGACGAAGGCGACCGGCCCGTCGGGGAGCACCCCTTGCTGTTCGAGATGGCGGCGCACCCGTGCGCGGCGCACGGCGACGGCCGCGTCGAGTGCCGGCCGGAGCCCGCCGTCGACGAGGTCGTCGAGCAGCGCCTCACGACGGTCCTCGTCGGGCACGCTGGCCAGCGCCTCCGCGTCGAGGTCCAGCCGCCGCAGGGGCGCCGCCACCGCGGCCGGTTCGAGCCCGAGCCGTCGCAGGATGGTCCCGACGGTGTTGGTCTCGACGTGGGTCAGCACCCAGGACAGCTCCGCGCGCGACACCCCGTCCATCGCCGCCACGTTGAGGGACTGGCGACTGACGTGCAGGTAGCGCAACGACAGCTCGGCCGCGTCGGCCGGCCTCAGGTGGTCCGCGAGCCGGTGCAGGACCTGCCCCTCGCGGGCGAGGAAGAACACCGACCGGACCTC